>DKCF01000106.1:66127-73857 GCA_002451435.1 Bifidobacterium sp. UBA6881
GAACGGGCCTTTCAATAGGTTGATACGTAGTGGTGAGCTCTACAGCAAATCGAATTCCTCGGCGATGAGTTGCCACAATTCCCCGGCGGCCTCGTCCACCACGTTATTGACGATGACCTTGTCGAATTCGGGTTCCGCGGCCAATTCGATTTTGGCGGTCTCCAATCGTTTCGCCTGCTGCTCCGGTGTTTCGGTTCCTCGTCCGATCAGACGGCGCTTGAGCTCTTCGAATGAGGGCGGCGCGATGAACACCGTCATCACGTCGAGTCCCAACTCCCCCGCACGTGCCTTGACGCTGCGCGCACCCTGAATATCGATTTCCAGAACGACCGGTATGTTGCGCTCGAGATGTTCCACGACCGGTTTCACCGGGGTTCCGTAATGCGCCAATCCGAAGACATCCGCGGTCTCCAGGAATTCGCCGGCCTGCTCCTTGGCGAGGAATTCCTGTTCGGTCATGAAGAAGTAGTTCACGCCATCGACCTCGCCGGGACGAGGCTTGCGCGTCGTGGCGGATACCGACAGCCAGATCTCCGGATGCAACTCCCGCACACGTCCAAGAACCGTGCCCTTGCCGACGCCGGCCGGTCCGCAAAGTACAATCAAACGACCATGTTGGGAATCGGTCATCGTATCCTCACTATTCATTGAATTCGGGTAATAAGACAGATGGAAGTATAAACGGCACGCTTCAGGCGTCTTCGCCTTCGCTTTGCGCTTCGAGCAATGCCTGACGCACCTCGTCGGCGACCGATTCCGTGGCGGACGTCAACGTGGCGATATCGGGACCCTTCGTGGCGATGGAACGTGAGACGGTGACCAGCACGTTGCCCTTGGTGCCTTTGAAGACGGTTTTGAGATCACGGGTCTCCGCTCCCTGCCATCCATATCCGGGAGATAGGATCGGACCGGTGAATTTCGCCGGATCGACGCCGGAATCACTGATCCACTGACCGATGGTGGCGCCGATGATCAGTCCCACGGATCCCATGATGCCGTCGGCTGTGCTGTTGAATTTCTGCGCGGTGCTGGCGATACCATATGCGACCGTCCGCCCCTTGTATTCCCCTCCCTGCCGAAGCGCAGTCTGCAGACTCGCGCCTTCAGGATTGGAGGTCAAGGATGCGATGAAAACACCACGCCCATTGTTGAGCGCGTCGTTGATCACGCCGCTTAATGAACGGGCGCCGTAATACGGCAACAAGGTGATGGCATCCGCCAGCAACGGCGAAGCGGGTTTGAAATAGGCGTCCGCAAACGCGGAGATGGTGGTGGGAAGCCCACCATGCAGGCAGTCGACAATGGTGATGATGCCCATCTGCCGCGCCGCGTAGAGCACGCGTTCGAGCGCCGCGATGCCTTTGGAACCGTAGCGCTCGAACATGGAGAACTGAAATTTGACTGCCGCGGCATGGCCGTTGGCGGCCTGCAGCATACGCATCGAGTACAGTTCGGCCCCCAATGCGTCCACATTGTAGCCCCAGTCGGTGAGGAGTTGCCTGTGCGGATCGATGCCGACGCACAGCGGACCGTACTTGGCCATCGAATTGCTCAGGCGCAGACCGAAGTCCGAACGCTCGGCGTTGATCTCTTCACTGCTGAGGCTATTCATATCTACTCACGGCTTTCCAGCTCGAACAGCTGCTTGGAGTGCTCCTGAATGCTCATGATCTGATAATCATTATTGCGCACGGCCTCGATGGCCATCAGCACCGCGGCGAACTCCGTCATCGTCGTGAACTGCGGCAGGTCGGCCGCGATCGCGGCCGAACGGATGGCGTAGCCGTCGGAACGGGAGCCACGGGAGTTCGGCGTGTTGAGAATCAGGTCGATGGCGCCTTCCTCGATCAGCTGAACGACGTTCTTGCCGACGCTGCCTTCCGCGTGGTACGTGGTGACCGGATCCTCGGGATCGGAGTCCATGCGGACGCTGATCTTGTCGACAATCTTGGAATCGATGCCGTAGCGACGCAGCACGGATGCGGTGCCCTCCGTCGCCCAGATCTTGAATCCGAGCTCCACCAGGCGCGCCGCGAACAACGGCAGCTGACGCTTGTCGGTGTCGTTCACGGAGATGAACACGTTGCCGCTGGTCGGCAGGCCGCCTTCGTATGCGGCCAGCTGGCTCTTGGCGAACGCATGCGGGAAGTCGCGGTCGAAGCCCATGACCTCACCGGTGGAACGCATTTCCGGTCCAAGCAGCACATCGACGGTCTTGCCGAGCGGCGTGCGGAAACGCTTGAAGGGCAGCACGGATTCCTTGACGGCCACCTGCTGTCCGCGATGGATGTCGCCACCGTCGCCATGGGGCAGCAGCAAACCGTTGTCGCGCTGCTGCTGGATGGTCTCGCCGGCCATGATGCGGGCCGCGGCCTTGGCCAGGGCCACACCGGTGGCCTTGGAGGCGAACGGCACCGTACGGGACGCACGCGGGTTGGCTTCGATCACATACAGCGTGTTGGCCATGAAGGCGTACTGCACATTGATCAGACCCTGCACGCCACAACCCTTGGCGATGGCGTAGGTTCCCTCGCGCAGACGACGAATCTGGTCGTCGGACAACGTGCTTGGAGGCAAGGTGCATGCGGCGTCTCCGGAGTGGACGCCGGCTTCCTCGACGTGCTCCATGATGCCGCCGATGTACAGCTCCTTGCCGTCGAACAGGGCATCGACGTCGATTTCCACGGCGTCCTGGAGGAACTTGTCGATCAGCAGCGGCGAAGGCAGACGTCCGGAGACGACCGTATCGGCCTGGGCCTCCTTCAGCGCACGATCGACGTACTTGCGCAGCTGGGCGTCGTCATAGACGATTTCCATGCCTCGTCCGCCGAGCACGTAGCTCGGGCGCACCAGCACCGGGTATCCGATGGCGTGCGCGGCCTCGCGGGCCTCGTCCAGGCTCAGGGCGGTGCCGTAACGCGGCGCGTTCATGTCCGCCTTCTTCAGCACCTCGCCGAAAAGCTCACGGTTTTCGGCCAAGTCGATGGATTCCGGAGTGGTGCCGAGGATCGGCACGCCGGCGGCCTTCAGACGTGCGGCGAGCGACAGCGGCGTCTGGCCGCCGAGCTGCACGATAACGCCCTTGACCGGACCCATCTTCTTCTCGGCCTCGTAGATCTCCAGCACATCCTCGAAGGTGAGCGGTTCGAAGTACAGGCGGTCGGACATGTCGTAATCCGTGGACACGGTCTCCGGATTGCAGTTGACCATGATGGTGTCATAGTCCTTGCCCAGTTCCTGCACCGCGTGCACGCAGGTGTAGTCGAACTCGATGCCCTGGCCGATGCGGTTCGGACCGGAACCGAGGATGATCACCGCCTCGCGTTCGCGTGGACGCAGCTCGGTCTCGTCCGCATAGCAGGAGTAGTAATACGGCGTGGCCGCGTCGAATTCGGCCGCGCAGGTGTCGACGGTCTTGTACACCGGGCGGAGGTCATACGACCAGCGCAGTTCGCGGATGGCGTTCTCGCCTTCGTCTCCGAGACGGCGCAGATGGGCGATCTGCACATCGGACAGGCCTGCGAGCTTCGCCTTCTTCAGCAGTCGCTTCGTCAGCTTTTCGGCGTTCTTGATCTCCAAAGCGGTCTGGTTGATCAGCGCGAACTGGCGGACGAACCACGGATCGATCTTGGTGGCGTCAAAGATCTGCTGTTCGGTGGCGCCGCCCCACAGGGCTCGCTGAATCTGCAGGTAACGGTGCTCGGTCGGGGTCTTGATGGCCTCGAGCAGCTGCTCGACCTCTTCCTGCGACGGCTTGTCGCCATCCCAGTTGAAGCCCATGTGGCGCTTGTCGATGGAGCGCATCGCCTTGCCGAGGGACTCCTGGAAGTTGCCGCCGAGGGCCATGGCCTCGCCCACGGACTTCATCGACGTGGTCAGCGTCGGGTCGGCTCCTGGGAACTTCTCGAACGCGAAGCGTGGAACCTTGGTGACCACGTAGTCGATGGTCGGCTCGAAGCTGGCCGGCGTGGACTGGGTGATATCGTTCTGAATCTCGTCCAGCGTGTAGCCGAGCGCCAGCTTGGTGGCGATCTTGGCGATCGGGAAGCCGGTCGCCTTGGATGCCAAGGCGGACGAACGGGACACACGCGGGTTCATCTCGATGACGATGATGCGGCCGGTGTTCGGATTGACGGCGAACTGAATGTTGCAGCCGCCGGTGTCGACGCCCACGCCGCGGATGATGGCGATGCCGATGTCGCGCAGCTTCTGGTATTCGCGGTCGGTCAGGGTGAAGACCGGGGCGACGGTGATGGAATCACCGGTGTGCACGCCGACCGGATCGACGTTTTCGATCGGGCAGACGACCACGACGTTGTCCTTCTTGTCGCGCATCAGCTCGAGCTCGTATTCCTTCCAGCCTTCGATGCCTTCCTCGATCAGCACCTCATCGGTCGGGGAATAGTGGATGCCGGCGCCGGCGATGCGGTGCAGCTCCTCCTCATTGTGGGCGATACCGGAGCCGAGACCACCCATGGTGAAGCTTGGGCGAACGACCAGCGGGTATCCGAACTTCTCCGCGATCTTGTCGACTTCCGCGAGGGAGTGCGCGATGTCGGAGCGCGCAGATTCCGCGCCGGCCTTCTCGACGACCTTCTTGAACAGCTCGCGGTCCTCGCCACGGTCGATGGCGTCCAGCGAAGCACCGATCAGTTCGACGTCGTACTTCTTGAGCACGCCGGCCTCACCAAGCGCCATCGCGGCGTTCAGCGCGGTCTGGCCGCCAAGGGTCGGAAGCAGCGCATCCGGACGTTCTTTGGCGATGATCTGCTCGAGGATCGGCGTGGAGATCGGCTCGATGTAGGTGGCATCGGCCATTTCCGGATCGGTCATGATGGTGGCGGGGTTGGAATTGACCAGAATGACCCGGATGCCTTCCTCACGCAGGACGCGGCACGCCTGGGTTCCCGAATAGTCGAATTCCGCGGCCTGGCCGATCACGATCGGGCCGGAGCCGATAACCATCACGGACTTGATGTCTGTGCGCTTAGGCATTGTGGGTTCCCTCCTTGGCGGAACGCATGAGATCCACGAAACGATCAAACAGATAGGCGGCGTCGTGCGGGCCGGCCGCGGCCTCCGGGTGGTACTGCACGGAGAATGCGGGGATGTCCACGCACTGCAGTCCTTCCACCACATCGTCGTTCAAATCGATGTGGCTGACGAATACCTTGCCGTACTTGCCGTTCTCGAACGGGGCGTCCACGGTCTTTCCGATGGGCGCGTCCACCGCGAAGCCGTGGTTGTGCGCGGTGATTTCGATCTTTCCGGTGGTCATGTCCTTGACCGGCTGGTTGATGCCACGGTGTCCGAACTTGAGTTTGTAGGTGCCGAAGCCGAGCGCGCGGCCAAGCAGCTGGTTGCCGAAGCAGATGCCGAAGAACGGATAGCCGGCGTCGAGCACCTGACGCAGCAGACGCACCTCCGGATCGGCCTGTTCCGGGTCGCCCGGGCCGTTGGAGAAGAACACGCCGTCGGGGCTCAGTTCCTTGAGTTCCTCGAAGGTGATGGTGGACGGCACCACATGCACGCGGCAACCGCGCTCCGCCATGCGGTGCGGGGTCATGGCCTTGATGCCCAAATCGACCGCTGCGACGGTGAACAAGGGCTCCTTGCCTTCGTATTCTCCGCACGGCTCGATGGTGTATGCCTTCTTGGTGCTGACCTCGTCGTAGAGGCTCATGCCCTTCATCTGCGGGGTCGCCTTGACCTCGTCGAGCATGGATTCGACGGTGCGCGGTTTGCCGTTCCCGTCAAGCAAGGCGTCGCCGGAGAAGATACCGGCGCGCATGACGCCGGCGGAACGCAGGTGACGCACCAGCTTGCGTGTGTCGATGTGGCTGATGCCCACGATCTGGTTGGACTCCAGATCGTCGTCAAGGCTGCCGGTGGAGCGCCAATTGCTCACCGTCGGGCTGGGGTCGCGCACGACATAGCCCGCGACCCAGATTCTGGAGGATTCCGGATCCTCTTCATTGATTCCCGTGTCCCCGATGTGCGGGAACGTCTGCACCACGATCTGACGGTCGTAGCTGGGATCCGTAAGCGTTTCCTGATAGCCGGTCATGCCGGTCGCGAAAACGATCTCCCCGCTGGTCGTGCCGATCGCGCCGTAGGGCTCGCCCACATACACCTGTCCGTCTTCAAGAACAAGAACGGCATCCTGAGGGTCAAACGTCACGGCTTCGGAATCATACTGGTTCACCAAAACCCCCTTATAGTCAAGGTATTCGTACCAAGGATAGCGGCCGGTTAGGACTCGCGACCCGGCCGAATCGCTTAACTATCGGCTTTATTCCGCCGATGGTTCGGTCGGTTGGTCATCCGTCTGCGCGGTTCGCGCATCAGCGCTGACCGCGCTGAGCAGACCATGGATGAACGACGGGGAATCGTCGTCGCACAAGGTCTTGGCAAGGCTCAGCGCCTCATCGATGGCCACCATGTTGGGAACATCATCATTGAACATGATCTCCCAGGCTGCGATGCGCAGGATGTTACGGTCGACCACACCCATGCGCTTGACCTTCCAGCCAGTGGAATGCTCATCAAGCGCGGCGTCGATGGCGGAACGGTGGTCCGCAACGCCACGGACGATTTCGATGGCGTAATCCGGCAGCGGGGTCTGAGCGCCGGGCTGTTCGATGCGCTCAGCAAGAAGGGACAGGATATCCTGTCCCTTCTCGTCCGCTTCATACAACGTGTTCAGAGCCCTCTTGCGAGCGGTGGAACGTGCCATGAAACTTCTTTGTCCTTACTCTCAGTTCTCGCGGCCGAGGTAGGAGCCGTCGGTGGTGTTCACCTTGACCTTTTCGCCCTCGCCGATGAACAGCGGGACCTGAATCTCGGCACCGGTCTCGACGGTGGCGGGCTTGGTGCCGGCGTTGGAACGGTTGCCCTGCAGGCCCGGCTCGGTGTGGGTGACGGTCAGCACGACGGAGGCCGGCAGCTCGACGGACAGCGGGGTGCCGTCGTGGAAGGAGATGATGCAGTCGGTGCCTTCAAGGAGGTACTTGGCCTGCTCGCCGACCAAGGTCTTCGGAATGAAGACCTGGTCATAGGTGGTCATGTCCATGAACACGAAGTTGTCGCCGTCCTCGTAGGAGTACTGGAGGTTGCGGTTGTCGACGGTTTCGAATTCCATCTTCATGCCAGCGTTGAAGGTCTTGTCGACGATCTTGCCGGAGAGCACGTTCTTGATGGTGGTGCGCACGAAAGCGGGGCCCTTGCCCGGCTTGACGTGCTGGAACTTGATGACGGTCCACAGCTGGCCGTCGAGATTCAGAACGGATCCGTTCTTGATGTCGTTAGTAGTCTGTGCCAAATTAACTCACCTATTTCTTCATCTAACAGGGAAAGCTTAAAAAGAGCCTTGCTAATTATGCCACGGCGTGCATACTTTGGGCATTCGTCTTCCATATAAAGAAACCTCCCGATGATTCGTTCATCGGGAGGTTTCCTTCTACGCTAGTTCAAGCGTGTCCTGATATCGGGTAAGACTACTCGATGATCTTGGTGACACGGCCCGAGCCGACGGTGTGGCCGCCTTCACGCACAGCGAAGGTCAGGCCCTCTTCCATAGCGATCGGCTGGATCAGCTCAACGCTGAAGGTAGCGTGATCGCCCGGCTGCACCATCTCAACGCCTTCCGGCAGGGTGATGACGCCGGTGACGTCGGTGGTACGGAAGTAGAACTGCGGACGGTAGTTGGAGAAGAACGGCGAGTGACGGCC
>DKCF01000105.1:0-612 GCA_002451435.1 Bifidobacterium sp. UBA6881
GAAGAACGGCGAGTGACGGCCGCCTTCGTCCTTGGTCAGCACGTAGACTTCGCCCTCGAACTTGGTGTGCGGAGTCACGGAACCCGGAGCAGCCAGAACCTGGCCACGCTCGACCTGGTCGCGGTTGATGCCACGGAGCAGCAGACCGGTGTTGTCGCCGGCCTCGCACTCGTCCATCTGCTTGTGGAAGGTTTCGATGGAGGTGACGGTGGTGGTCTGGGTCGGACGGATACCAACGATTTCGACGTTGGAGTTGACCGGCAGCTTACCACGCTCGACACGACCGGTAACCACGGTGCCACGGCCGGAGATGGTGAAGACATCTTCGATCGGCATCAGGAACGGCTTGTCAAGGTCGTGGACCGGGGTCGGGATGTAGTCGTCGACAGCGTCCATGAGCTTCTTGATCTGCTCAACCCACTTCTCGTGGTCCGGAGCGTCGTCGTGCAGCGCGCCGTAAGCGGAGACGTGGATGACCGGGCAGTCGCGGTCGAAGCCGTTTTCGTCGAGGAGGTCACGGACCTCTTCCTCAACGAGCTCGATGAGCTCTTCGTCGTCGACCATATCGCACTTGTTCAGAGCGACGAGGATCTTCGGGACGCCCACCTGACG
>DKCF01000105.1:684-13965 GCA_002451435.1 Bifidobacterium sp. UBA6881
ACGAGGATGGCGCCATCCATCTGGGCGGCACCGGTGATCATGTTCTTCACGAAGTCGGCGTGGCCCGGGCAGTCGACGTGAGCGTAGTGACGCTTCTCGGTCTGGTACTCGATGTGGGCGATGTTGATGGTGATACCACGAGCGGCCTCTTCCGGAGCGGAATCGATCTGGTTGAAGTCGTACTCCGGGTTCACGTCCGGGTATTCCTCGTGCAGCACCTTGGAGATAGCTGCGGTCAGAGTGGTCTTACCGTGGTCGACGTGGCCGATGGTACCAATGTTAACGTGCGGCTTAGTACGCTCGTACTTTTCCTTTGCCATGTGTTTGTCCTCCTGGACGTCTCGTAGTAATCAGCCTTGAACTTAATCAAGGCACTCGCTACATTTTACTGGGTTTGACGGGTTTGTGCCACTTTGGAGCCCGAACCCAGTCAGCGCTACAGAATACTAGCGCCGACTGGGGACAGTTTCCAATGCGGCTGCGGCGCGTGTCACTCGCCGCGCTGGGCCTTGATGATCTCCTCGGAGACGTTCTTCGGAACCTCTGCGTAGGAGTCCATCTGCATGGTGAACATTGCGCGGCCCTGGGTCTTGGAACGAAGATCGCCGATGTAACCGAACATCTCGGACAGCGGGACCTTGGCGTCGATGACCTTGACACCGGTGGAGTCGGTCATGGACTGGATGGAACCACGACGGGCGTTGATGTCGCCCATCACGTCGCCCATGTACTCTTCCGGCGTACGCACTTCCACGGCCATGATCGGCTCGAGGATGACCGGCTTGGCCTTCGGGGCAGCTTCCTTGAAGCACATGGAACCTGCGATCTTGAAGGCCATTTCGGAGGAATCGACATCGTGGGTCTGGCCATCGGTGACGGTCGCCTTGACGCCGACCACCGGGAAGCCGGCGAGGACGCCGGATTCCATGGCTTCCTGCACACCAGCATCGATGGAAGGAATGAATTCCTTGGTGATGTGGCCGCCGGTGACCTCGTTGACGAACTCGTAGGTCTCGCCGTTCTCGGTGTCGAGCGGCTCGAAGTTCATCAGGACCTTTGCGAACTGGCCGGAACCACCGGTCTGCTTCTTGTGCGTGTATTCCTGGTTCATGACGGCCTTGCGGATCGTCTCGCGGTATGCAACCTGCGGGTTACCGACGTTGCACTCCACCTTGAACTCACGACGCATACGGTCGACGATGATGTCGAGCTGCAGCTCGCCCATGCCGGAGATCAGGGTCTGGCCGGATTCCTCATCGGTCTTCACCTGGAAGGTCGGATCCTCGTCGGAGAGCTTCGCCAGAGCGATGCTCATCTTCTCCTGATCGGCCTTGGTCTTCGGCTCCACGGCCACCTCGATCACCGGATCGGGGAAGGTCATGGACTCGAGGGAGATCGGAGCCTTCTCATCGCACAGGGTGTCACCGGTGGTGATGTTCTTCAGACCCACGAAGGTGTAGATGTTGCCGGCTTCGGCGGCATCCACCGGGTTCTCCTTGTCGGCGTGCATCTGGAAGATCTTGCCGACGCGTTCCTTCTTGCCCTTGGTGGAATCGAGCACGTTGTCGCCCGGCTTCACGGAACCGGAGTAGACGCGCACGAACACGAGCTTGCCGTAGAACGGGTGGGTGGAGATCTTGAAGACCAGTGCGGAGAACGGGTCGTCGACGGTCGGCTTGCGGTCGATCTCGACGGACTCGTCGGCCGGGTCGAAGCCGACGATGGACGGAACGTCCTCCGGGCTCGGCAGGTAGTCGACGACGGCGTCCAGCATCGGCTGCACACCCTTGTCCTTGAAGGCGGAGCCGCAGAGCACCGGGTAGGCCTCACGGCTGATGGTGAGCTTGCGGATGCCCGCGCGGATCTCTTCCTCGGTCAGTTCGCCGGATTCGAGGTACTTCTCGAGCAGCTCCTCGTCGGATTCCGCGACCTGGTCGAGCAGCTCGGAACGGTACTGCTCAGCCTTGTCCTGCAGGTCGGCCGGGATGTCAACGGTGTCGTAGTGGGCACCCATATCGTCCTTGACGTCGTTCCAGACGTAGGCCTTCATACGGATCAGGTCGACGACGCCGGCGAAGTCGTTCTCAGCGCCGATCGGCAGCTGCACGACGAGCGGGGTGGCGCCCAGCTTCTTCTTGATGGTGTCGACGGAGTAGTAGAAGTCGGCGCCGAGCTTATCCATCTTGTTGATGAAGCAGATACGCGGAACGCCGTACTTGTCGGCCTGGCGCCACACGGTTTCGGACTGCGGCTCCACGCCTTCCTTGCCATCGAACACGGCCACAGCACCGTCGAGCACTCGCAGGGAGCGCTCCACCTCGGCCGTGAAGTCCACGTGGCCAGGGGTATCGATGATGTTGATCTGGAACTTGTCCTTCACGTCGTGCGTCTGACGGTTCCAGAAGCAGGTGGTGGCGGCGGACTGAATGGTGATGCCGCGCTCCTGCTCCTGCGCCATGAAGTCCATCGTCGAGGCGCCATCGTGGGTCTCGCCGATCTTGTAGTTCTTGCCGGTGTAGTACAGGATACGTTCGGTGGTGGTGGTCTTACCAGCATCGATGTGAGCCATGATACCGATGTTACGGATCTGGTTCAGATTAGTAAGCACGTCTAGTGCCATGAGTGTTCCTTAACTCTCGTTCTTGACTAATTACCAGCGGTAATGAGCGAAGGCCTTGTTGGCCTCTGCCATCTTATGAGTATCCTCGCGACGCTTGACAGAAGCGCCGAGACCGTTGGAGGCGTCGAGGATTTCGTTGGCCAGACGCTCGGCCATGGTCTTCTCACGACGAGCGCGGGAGAAATCGGTCAGCCAGCGCAGGGACAGGGTGTTCGCGCGAGCGGGCTTGACCTCGACCGGGACCTGGTAGGTGGCGCCACCGACACGGCGGGAACGCACCTCGAGGGACGGGCGGATGTTGTCGAGAGCGCGCTTCAGAACGGCCACCGGCTCCTGATCGGTCTTTTCCTTGACCATATCGAGAGCGGAGTAGACGATGTCTTCGGCGATCGACTTCTTGCCGTCGAGCAGAATCTTGTTGATGAGCTGTGCCACAACGGTGGAACCGTAGATCGGATCCGGCAGCAGCTGATGCTTCTTGGAAGGTCCTTTACGTGACATATCTCTTACTTCGCCTTCTTTGCTCCGTACAGGGAACGACCCTGCTTGCGGTCCTTAACGCCCTGGGTATCGAGGGCACCACGCACGATGTGGTAACGCACACCCGGCAGATCCTTGACACGGCCGCCGCGCACGAGCACGATGGAGTGCTCCTGCAGGTTGTGGCCTTCGCCCGGGATGTAAGCGGTGACTTCCACACCGGAGCTCAGGCGCACACGGGCGACCTTACGCAGTGCGGAGTTCGGCTTCTTCGGGGTGGTGGTGTAAACACGGGTGCACACGCCGCGGCGCAGCGGGCTTCCCTTCAGTGCCAAAGTCTTGGACTTCTTCGGCTTTGCCTGACGTCCCTTGCGGACGAGCTGTTCAATAGTAGGCAACTTGAATTCTCCGATTCAGTGATTTCTTTTGTCTTCGTGTGACCGCCGCACCGCGCCCACACCCCATGACACTGAATCATGAAGATAGCCACAGTCCACCGGCCCGATGGCCCGTCCCTCTCTCACCGCCGCATTGCTGCGCGTGATGCAGTCGAGTTCTGGGATATCCCAACCCGCACGCCTGTCACATAAGGCATGCCGTTGGCACACACGGATTACAAGTATACGAATGCCGCGGACAACTTCCAAATGCCGTGTCGCGCGGCATCTCACCCAAAACCGATTCCGCATAACGAACGGCCCGACGGTCGAACCGCCGGGCCGTTCGCCTGGGGAAGGAGGTCCCAAATCCATCTCACGCGCCGCCTTGCGCGTCTTCATCATCCATGCATCTTGCATCTTGTTATGCTTTGCGGCCCGGCGCCATCGCCGTATTTCCTCATCGCCGCCATCTCGAATCGCTTATTCAGTTATATCCCGAAGGCGTTGCATCCGCAGATCCAAGACCCGAGACGCTTCGTTGCGACCTGGTGAACACTCATCCGATCCACAACTCCGGCCTTCGTTTACAGTATATCCAAAACGAACAGACGACACGTCAAGAAAGCCATCAAATCCCAATAATTCCAAGGTTTTTGCAGTCTCACTCAAAACGAACAGAACATTACCACACACCGTAAAAATCAATCAAAAACAAACAATCCCTGAATCGTCATGTGCGATTCAGGGATTGCGCAAGCGTCAGCGGCGATCAGTCGGAGACCGAAGACTCGACTTTCGGCTCGGCATTGGCGTCCACGGCCGCGGAGCCCTTCTCACCATTGCCGGAGTCCGGGTGAATCTGATGCTTGTCGTCATGGTTGCGCCACCAGCTCGACAGCACGGAACCGGAGATGTTGTGCCACACGCTGAAGAACGTCGACGGAACGGCCGCCAGCGGATTGGCCGCGAAGGAGCTCAACGCCAAAGTGGCGCCCAACGCGGAGTCCTGCATGCCGACCTCGAAGGTGATCGCCTTCTGCTGGGCGTAGCGGAAGCCCTTCGGATACACCTTGTACATGAGCTTGGAGAAGCCGAAACCAAGCGCGTATCCGCACAGGTTGTGGAGCATGACCACCGGGATGGCGAGCAGCGAGGAGGCCACGAACAGCTTCGGGCCATTGGCCGCGACCACCACGCCGATGATGAGCAGGATGGCCACCTGCGACACGATGGGCAGGGCCACCGTGACCTTCTCGATCTTCTCCTTGAAGATGGCGTGGCAGACCACACCCAAGGCGATCGGGAACAGCACCACCTTGACGGCGTTGATGAACAGCGACTGCGCGGGCACGGTCACGTACTGGGAGGCGAGCCACTGCATCAGCAGAGGAATCATGAACGGCGCGCACAGCGTGGAAAGGATGCCGATGGACACATCCAGCGCCACATCGCCGCGGCTCAGATAGCTCATCACGTTGGAGGACGTGCCGGACGGGCAGCACCCGACCAGGATCACGCCGACCGCAAGCGCGCCGTCGAGGCGGAAGATCCAGCACAGCAGCACGGCGACCAACGGCATGATCACGAAGTGCGCGACGGTGCCGACGATGACCATCAGAGGCTGGGTGAGGATGCGCTTGAAATCGTCAAGCGTCAGCGTCAGTCCCATGCCGAACAGCACGATTCCCAACATATATCCGGTGTATGCCTTGCCCCACAGGCTGGTCTGAGGCACGAAATAGTTGAACACCGCCCACACGATCACAATCGCGGTGAACCACTTGGTAAGCCAATCTCCAAATGCTTTGACCTTCTGCATGTATCTCTTCTTCGTTCCATTTATGAGAAAAGGCCGGCTTGCGACCGACCTCATTGCTTCATCTTTTGGATTGCGGCTACAACCTACGCACCAGCAGGACGACGGCACATGGTCATGTTCGCATGGTGAACATCGTTCGTCGGACGCGTTGCGGCTCCCGCGGACGTTTCCGACGGCCGTAGCGACGTCGGTTTCAGGCGCAATTCCTCGAATCGCGCTCCACGAATCCCCCGTCTCCCATCCGCAACACGCCGATAAGCGCTTTCCCCAAAAAACGTGTATAGTGTTCATCCGTTGCGCTTCTACAGAAGTGTGAACATGGTGGCTATAGCTCAGTTGGTAGAGCATCTGATTGTGGTTCAGAAGGTCGCGCGTTCGAGCCGCGTTAGCCACCCCGGCAAAACCTCGGAAGCAATTCCGAGGTTTTTTGTTATCCATACCCATCTCATACGGCGTCGGCATCCGCGGACGCGATAGTACAAAGGATTCGGCATGCTGTCTTTCGAAAACGATTATTCCTGCACCGCGACGCCGGAGATCATCGCACGCATCGACGAAATCGCGCGGAACCAGTACCAGGGATACGGCGCCGACGAAATCTGCGACATGGCGAAAGACAAGATCCGCAAGGCGTGCGCATGCCCCGACGCCGAGATCTTCTTCCTGGTGGGCGGCACACAGACCAACCAGACCGTCATCGACTCGATCACCCCGCAATACGCGGGCGTGGTGGCGGCCGACACCGGCCATGTGAACGTGCATGAGGCCGGCGCCATCGAATTCACCGGACACAAAGTGCTCACCCTCCCCCACCACAACGGCAAGATCGACGCGCACGAGCTCGATGAATACTGCGCCACCTTCTATGGGGACGCGAACTACACGCACATGGTGTTCCCCGGCTGCGTCTACATCTCGCAGGCCACCGAATACGGCACGCTGTACACGCTCGCCGAGCTTGAGGCGCTCCGCGAGGTGTGCACGAAATACGACATGCCGCTGTTCATCGACGGCGCGCGCCTCGGCTACGCACTGACCGCCACCGGCAACGACGTGACGCTCGAGGACATCGCCCGCATCGCCGACGTGTTCTACATAGGCGGCACCAAGGTGGGCGCCATGTTCGGCGAGGCCGTGGTGTTCACGCATGGCAACATGCCGGAGCACTTCCTGACGCTTGTCAAGCAGCACGGCGCCTTGCTTGCGAAGGGCTGGCTGCTCGGCGTGCAGTTCGACACGCTGTTTACCGACGACCTGTACACCCGCATCGCGCGCCGCGCCAACGCCGCGGCCGACCGCATCCGCAGGGTGCTGGTGGAACGCGGCTACACGCTGACGTTCGACGCGCCGACCAATCAGATCTTCATCACCTTGGACAACGAGACGTCCCAGCGACTGCAACGTGACGTGCGTCTGGGCTTCATGGAGAAGGCCGACGACACGCACACCGTCATGCGCATCTGCACCAGCTGGTCCACCACCGACGAACAGGTGGAGCGTCTCATCGCCCTGCTCTAGCATCGCCCATGGTGGGTTCAGACCACCACTCCGTACCACATCGCCGACACGGGCGGCATATGGCATGAACATGCGCGCCGGCTGCGTCCGACGCCATGGATTCCCTCACTCCGCACGATTGTCTGCGATCGCCTCGCGCTCCATGTCCACGAACGCACGCACGGACGCCTCCACGGAATAATGCTCCTTGGTGTGTTCCGCATACACCGCGCCCCATCGCGACAGTTCGGCCGGATGATCGATCCACCAATCGATGCGCCGCGCCAACGCCTCCACATCGTCGACGGGAAACAGCGATTCGTCGCATAACGCGAACTGGCCGGCGGCGCTCAGTTCAGAGGACGCGATCACCGGCACCAATCCCGACGCCATGCCTTCGATGACGCTCACCGATTCCAGGTCCGCGATCGACGGATGCACCAGCAAGTCGGCGGAATGCAGCAATGCGGGCATATCGGCGTTCCGATGGAATCCGATGGATGCGGGACGTTGCAGCAGCCGCGAGGCAAGACGACGCAACTTCCTTTTCAACGGTCCGGTGCCGGCTATCGTCAGTTCGATGTCCCGCGCGTGCCGGCAGCGCGCGATCGCGCGGATCAGCATGACGTGGTTCTTCTCATTGGTCAGCCGTCCCGAGGCGACGATGCGGAACGGCGACGGCGACGGTTCGTCCGCCGCGCGCTGCCGCTTGGGTACGAACCGCGCCTCGTACCCGTTGGAGATGACGTGCAGTTTCGCGGTGTAGCCGTGCGCCCGAAGCAGGCTGGCACCGAGCTCCGTCGGCACATGCACATGGCCGATTTTGCGGTACAGCCAGATGTCGAACAACCGGTAGATCAACGATTCGATGCCGGGCATATGTTTCAAAGGACCGGCCGAATAGGTGATGTTCTCCGGCTGCACATGGTATCCGGCCGTGACCGCGACACCCATCTGCATGGCGATTTTGCATGCGCGTCGGCCGAAACGGAACGGCGTATAGATATGCACCACGTCCACGCCGCGGAACGCCGCGCGGAACAGCGTGTCGCTCGGCTCGGCGAATTGCATCTGCTGTTTTTTCGCAATCCAGCTGACCAACGGCACATGGTTGACGCGCGCGGGATATTCGGGGGCTCCGATGCCGACCAGGCGCACATGATGCCCCTGCCGTTCCAATTCCCGCGCCCATTGCAACGCCGAATTCGAAGTGCCGTTGCCCCGATTGCCTGACGTGTCGACCACCATGGCGATCGTCAGAGGACGCTGCCGCTCATTCTTCTCTTCATCGGACATGCGTTCCATCCTATGTTCCGCCATGGGATATGGGAATTTCTTGGGCAGATCCATCGCCACTGCCCATTTACAGCCATTACCTTATTCGGACGCCGCAGTCTGCGATGCGGCGCCGGTGGGACGACTGACGATGCGATTTGCGGCACGTAATGCAACGGAATCTTCCAAAACGCAGACGACGCCGGAAAATACTTCGCATTCCAATGGCACAATGGAACCATGACTGAAGAGAAGCGTGCCTTGGGCACTCCGCTTGGCAAACATCCGACCCGCGTACTGTTCCTCGGTTCAGGTGAACTGGGCAAGGAAGTCACCATCGAATTGATGAGGCTCGGCGCATGGGTGTGCGCGGCCGATTCCTACGAGGGCGCGCCCGCGCAGCAGGTGGCGCACGAGCATCGCGTGCTCGACATGGCGAACCCCGTCGAATTGCGCGCCTTGTTCGACGAGATCAAACCCGACATCATCGTTCCGGAAGTCGAGGCGATCGCCACCGCCGAATTGGCCGAGGCCGCACGACATGGCGCGCAAGTGGTTCCCAGCGCCGAGATCGCCGCGATCTGCATGGACCGCGAACGTCTGCGCGTGCTCGCGCATGAGGAACTGGGGCTGCCGACCACGCCATACCGTTTCGCCGGCTCGCTCGACGAGCTGCGGGCAGGCGCCGAAACCATCGGCTACCCATGCGTGGTCAAACCGATCATGAGCTCTTCGGGGCATGGCCAGTCCGTGGTCCGCTCCGCCGACGCCATCGACGCCGCATGGGTCGAGGCGCAGGAAGGACGCCGCGCGCACGACGAAGGCGACGTGTCCCGCGTGATCGTCGAAGCCCTGGCTCCGCTCGACTACGAGCTGACGGTGCTGACCGTCAGCTCCAGCGCGGGCATCGTGACATGCTCCCCCATCGGGCAACGGCAGGAAAGCGGCGACTACCGCGAATCCTGGCAGCCGGCATCGTTCACCCCAGAGGTGCTCGAGCAGGCAACGCACATCGCCAGAACCGCGGTGGAGGGCCTGGTGGCGAAGGCAAAGGCCTCCGGCGAGAAGGGCTGGGGCGTGTTCGGCGTGGAGCTGTTCGTGCTCACGGACGGTTCGGTGCTGTTCAACGAGGTCTCTCCCCGACCGCACGACACCGGCATGGTGACCATGGCATCGCAGCGTCTGAGCGAATTCGCGCTGCATGCCCGCGCGATCCTCGGACTGCCCATTACCCAAGGCCATGTCGCGCTGTCCATTCCCGAAGGGACCGCGGCGGCAAGCCACGCGATCGTCGTGGAAGGCGATGGCGAGGCGGAATTCGGCGATGTGGACAAAGCGCTCGCCGCTCCCGGCACCGATCTGCGCATCTTCGCCAAGCCCGAAGTGCATGGCCATCGGCGCATGGCGGTGGCGCTGGCCATCGGGAAGAACGCCGACGAGGCACGCGAAAAAGCCGCGAACGTCACCGAATCGCTTACGGTGGGCATCGCCTGAATCTCTTTCGGAAGGCCTGCTCGAAAACATTCCGAAAACACCGCCGGAGGCTTGGGAATGTAGCCTCCGGTTGGTATCTTGTTAACCGTCGAATTCACCAAACTATCTACCTCCCATACACCAGGAAAGGCGAGTAATGGAGAAGTTGGAGAAGCTCTACGAGGGCAAAGCCAAGCAACTGTACGCAACTGACGATCCGGAGGTGCTCTGGGTCGAATACAAGAACTCCGCTACCGCAGGTGACGGCGAAAAGAAGGAAGACTTCGCCGGCAAGGGTAGGCTGAACAACCTCATCACCACCATCATCTTCGACCTGCTGAAGAAGCGCGGCATCGACAGCCACCTCGTGGCCCGCGTCAACGACACCGCGCAGCTGGTCAAGAAGGTGAAGATGTTCCCGCTGGAGATCGTGCTGCGCAACACCGCGGCCGGCCACTTCTGCTCCCGTCTGGGCGTGGAGGAAGGCATCGAGCTGAAGGAACCGGTGCTGGAATACTTCATGAAGAACGACGACCTGCACGATCCGTTCGTGAACGATGACGATCTGGTCGCCCTGGGCGTCTGCACCCGCGAAGACCTGGCCGAAATCGCCCCGCTCGCCCGCCGCATCAACGAAGCCCTGATCGAGATTTTCGCGAAGATCGACGTCAAGCTCGTGGACTTCAAGATCGAAATGGGCCGCACTTCCGATGGCAAGCTGCTGCTGGCCGACGAGATCACGCCTGATTCCTGCCGTCTGTGGGACCAGCGCGACCACTCCGGCAAGGTCGAGCACCTCGACAAGGATCTGTTCCGCCGCAATCTGGGCAACATCATCCCGGCTTACGAGGAGATCGAAGGCCGTCTGGCCGACCTCGCCAAATCCGAGGGCATCGAAATCTCCGAATGACGTTTCCGCAGCCCGCATCCGAATTCCGATCCGGATGCGGGCTGCGTCGTCTCTTTCCGCAATTCCTGCGGTTGCATCCGTATAAATCCCCACAAGCCCCTCTTTCAAGGAGTTGACCATGGTTTTTCGCGTATACGTGGAAAAGAAGCCCGGCTTTGACGTCGAGGCCCAGCAACTTGCCAATGAGCTCAAGACCATCCTTGGCATCAAGGCATTGAAGAACGTTCGTCTCGTCAACCGCTACGACGTGGAAGGCATCAGCGAAGAGCTGTTCAAGCAGGCCACGCCGACCGTGTTCAGCGAACCGCAGGTGGACAACGTCTCCGCCGACCTGCCTGATTTCGGTTCCGATTCCGTATTCGCCGTGGAATACCTGCCCGGCCAGTTCGACCAGCGCGCGGATTCCGCCAGCGAATGCATCCAGCTGATCTCCCAGGGCGAGCGTCCTACGGTGCGCTCCGCCAAGGTGTACGCGCTGGAGGGAGCGCTTTCCGAAGCCGATGTCGAAGCCATCAAGCATTACGTGATCAACCCGGTCGAGGCCCGCGAAGCCTCGCTGGATGTGAAGACCACGCTGAAGACCCAGGTGCCGGTGCCCGGCAAGGTCGAGGTCATCGACGGATTCCGCACCATGAGCGACGCGGAGCTCGAACAGTTCATCGAAGACCGCGATCTGGCCATGGATCTGGCCGACCTGCAGTTCTGCCGCGAGCACTTCACCGAGGAGCATCGCGACCCGACGATCACCGAGATCAAGGTGATCGACACCTACTGGTCCGACCACTGCCGCCACACCACGTTCGGCACGCAGCTCGACGAGGTGAAGATCGACGATGCCACCGTCAAGGCCGCGTTCGACAAGTATCTTGAGATCCGTCACGAACTCGGCCGCGACAAGAAGCCTGTGTGCCTGATGGATATGGGCACGATCGGCGCGAAGTGGCTCAAGAAGAACGGCATTCTGAAGAACCTCGACGAATCCGAGGAAATCAACGCCTGCACCGTCAAGGTGAAGGTGGACGTGAACGGGCACGACGAGGACTGGCTGTTCCTGTTCAAGAACGAGACGCACAACCACCCCACCGAGATCGAACCGTTCGGCGGCGCGGCCACCTGCATCGGTGGCTGCATCCGCGACCCGCTCTCCGGCCGTTCCTACGTGTATCAGGCAATGCGCGTGACCGGCGCAGCCGACCCGACCGTTCCGGTCTCCGAAACCCTCGAAGGCAAGCTGCCGCAGCGTAAGATCGTCACCACCGCTGCCGCCGGATACTCCTCCTACGGCAACCAGATCGGTCTGGCGACCGGTCAGGTGGACGAGATCTACCACCCAGGTTATGTGGCCAAGCGCATGGAGGTCGGTGCGGTCGTGGCCGCGACTCCGGCCGATCATGTGCGCCGCGAGACCCCGGCTCCGGGCGACAAGGTCATTCTGCTCGGCGGACGTACCGGCCGCGACGGCATCGGCGGCGCGACCGGCGCGTCCAAGGCGCACAACGTCGAATCCCTGGAACTCGACGGTGCCGAGGTGCAGAAGGGCAACGCCCCCGTGGAACGCAAGCTGCAGCGGTTGTTCCGTCGCGGCGACGCATGCCGTCTGATCAAGCGCTGCAACGATTTCGGCGCGGGCGGCGTGTCCGTGGCGGTCGGCGAGCTGGCCGACGGCCTGTACGTGGACCTCAACAAGGTGTCGAAGAAGTACGAGGGTCTGGACGGCACCGAACTGGCGATCTCCGAATCGCAGGAGCGCATGGCCGTCGACGTGGCCGCGGAGGACGTGGACGAGTTCCTCGGCTACGCCAAGGAAGAGAACCTCGAGGCCGAAGTCATCGCGACCGTGACCGAGGATCCGCGCATGACCATGGTGTGGAACGGCGACACGATCGTGGATCTGTCGCGTGAATTCCTCGCCTCCAACGGCGCTCCGAAGCATCAGGTGGTGCATATCGAGACGCAGCACGGCTATTCCACTCCATGGAAGACGGGCACATTGGACGAGCGCATGCACGCCATGCTCACCGATTTGAACGTGGCCTCCAACAAGGGCCTTTCCGAGCGTTTTGACTCCACCATCGGAGCCGGCACGGTGCTTATGCCGTTCGGCGGCCGCAAGCAGCTGACCCCGAACATGGCCATGGTCGCCAAACTGCCGGTGTTCGGCGAAACCACCACCGCCTCCGCGATGGCATGGGGCTTCAATCCGTACATCATGGAGAAGAACCAGTTCACCGGCGCCTACCTGTCCGTGGTGGAGTCGCTGTCGAAGCTGGTGGCTGCCGGTTTCGAGCATGAGAAGGCGTACCTGAGCTTCCAGGAGTACTTCGAGAAGCTGCGCGACGAGCCGGAGCGTTGGGGCAAGCCGATGGCCGCGGTGCTGGGTGCGCTGATGGCGCAGATCGATCTCGGTGCCGGCGCAATCGGCGGCAAGGACTCCATGTCCGGCACGTTCGAGCATCTCGATGTTCCGCCGACCCTGATCTCCTTCGCGGTGGCTGTGGGCAACATGAAGCGCGCCACCTCCCCGGAGTTCAAGGGCGCCGGCCACCGTGTGATCCGCATCGCACCGCGCTATCAGGCCGATGGCCTCACCCCGGACAAGGATTCGCTGTTGGAGGCGTTCTCCACGGTCGAGTCCCTGACCGATTTCGGCGACGCGCTGGCCGTATCCACACCGGGCTATGGCGCCACCGCCGAGGCGATCTTCAAGATGACCGTCGGCAACCAGATCGGTGTGACGCTCAACTCCGCGATCTCCGTGGACGATCTGTTCGTACCGGCGTACGGTTCCTTCATCATCGAACTCGCCGACGGCGCCAAGGTTCCGGCG
>DKCF01000032.1:0-2377 GCA_002451435.1 Bifidobacterium sp. UBA6881
GATGTTAATCTATTAATCAAGTTCAGATTCAACGATGAACATCGACAACGAAGTACCGCACGAAAGGAACCTCATGACCAAGCCCATCGTTCTTTCTCTCGGTGAAATCCTGTGGGACATGCTTCCCAGCGGCAAGCGCGCAGGTGGGGCACCCGTCAATTTCGCATACCACGCGATGATGAACGGCGCGGAAGGCTATGCGGCAAGCGCGATCGGCGAGGATGCGCTCGGTGACGAGCTGCTGGCCGAAGCCGAAAAAGCCGGCATCCACACGGTGATCCAGCGCAACGCATGGCCGACCAGCACCGTCGAAGTGACCCTGCGGAACGGCATCCCCGAATACACCATCGTCAAAGGCGTGGCCTGGGACCACATCGCCTATACCCGCCAGCTCATCGAAGTGGTCGAACAGGCCGATGCGATCTGCTTCGGCACCCTCGCCTTGCGTTCGCCCGAAAGCCACGACACCATCGTCGAACTTCTGAAGCACGCCAAGCCGAACGCCATGAAGTTCTTCGACATCAACCTGCGCGGCGACCATTATTCCAAGGACCTCATCGAGGAACTGCTCGGACTGACCACCGTGTTCAAAATCAACGACGAGGAACTGCTGCTGCTCCGCGACATGTTCGACATCCGCGGCACCAGCAGCGAAGAGGCCTGCCGCTGGTTCCTCGACCGTTTCCATCTCGACACGGTGATCCTGACCGCCGGAAGCGCCTTCTCCACCATCATGACGAAATCCGGCGAAACCTCCACGGTCAACACCCCTCGCGTCGAAGTGGTGGACACCGTCGGCGCGGGCGATTCCTTCTCCGGAACCTTCACCGCACGCACGCTGCTGGGAGATTCTCTGGCCGACGCCCACCGCAAGGCCGTCAACACCGCCGCCTATGTGTGCACGCAGCATGGAGCATGGCCGGAATACCCCGACCACATGCCCGATTACCTTGCCCAAGCCGGCAAGTGACCATCAACACGGCCCACACAGCCACATCATCGGGGAATCCAATGAACCAAATCTCCGTCATAATGCATCCTTTGCGAAGAACGTCTGATTTGCGTTTATCTTCATCTCGCGGTATACTGAAAAGTCCGATTGAATATCGGACTTTGCTTGATAACTCAAGATTGGGGATGATCGGTTTCGACGGTAACCTGTTCGTCGCAGGGAAGCGTGCCGAGAACGTAGGGTCCGCTCGTGGATGACCCCTACAAAAGAATAAGTGCTAAATCTAACCGCACTGAGTTCGCTCTCGCTGCCTGAGCTTCGCGCCAGGATTAACCAGTGAGCAGCCGCTCCGTTCACTCCTTCTCGTCTTTGGGAGGATGTTGAGCGTCGTTAAGAAGACTTGCTTTGTCGGCTGAGCCACAGGGCCGGCAAGGGACTTTACCTGTAGATATGCTCGCCATCAGTTGTCTGCGATATCGATGGGGGCAGAAAAACCGCCGCACGGCCAGCAGACTACGCACGTAGAAGACTGAGGGTTCGGTTATCGGACCGGGGTTCAATTCCCCGCATCTCCACTATCGGAAAGCCGCTGGAAACAGCGGCTTTTCTTGTATTTCCAACGGTTTTCGCTAATCCCCAATCAGCTACCGAAATTGCAGAAGTCACACTATTCCCAAAAAATGTTGTCACGTAAAACTTCCAAAAATGGCGAGCCCGCACCTTAGCATGCGATGTTTTTCATATCCGAGGAATAGGCACTTTCTTGGCACCGGTCATATAGTGCCAAAATCCCCGCGTCTCCAGAATAAGGCTATGCAAGACACCTGACGCCTTCTCAACTGCGACGCTTGGATCGCCCACTGGATGTCCACTGGTCAAAGCCTCACAACCAAAATCAATGATTCGCATCTCCGACATCGCCGATGCCGGAGACAATCATATTGGGGTATTCCTGCTTGGCAAGCGCCATGGCTTCTTCCACATTCATGTCATTCCGTCTTATACGAATACAGCGCCATGGAATCCATCAATCCTCAAGAACGGCGCCAACGATGCCGGAGACGATCGTCATGATCAGCGAGCCGAGCACCGACCATACGAATCCATCGATGGCCACGCCGACGTCGAACATGCTCAAGGCCAGCCATGAGGCCAGTCTCATGAACAGCCAATTGATGATCAGGGCTATCAGCCCGAACGACAGCACCGACAGCGGCAGCGCGATGATGTGTACGATCGGTTTGATCGACGCGTTGATCAACGCGAGGAACAACGCGAACGCGCCAATGCCGAGAATCGGCGGATCACCGATCGCACGCATGCCGGGCAGCAGCGCCACCATGATGCCCGCCGCGATGGTCAGTACCAACCAACGTGAAATGAAATGCTTCATGGCACCATCGTAATGCACTTGGCCGCCAGCGA
>DKCF01000032.1:2428-9547 GCA_002451435.1 Bifidobacterium sp. UBA6881
ATTCGATGATCGGTCTATTTGATGATCGGCCGCAATGGAGCGGAGACATCGACGTTGTGCTTGTCGCCGATCACGTTGGGGTCGTTGATGATCTTATCGACCACGGCCTTCTTCAGCTTCAGGTCGGACGAGTCGCCCCACACGATCACGCGCTCTCCCCCGTTGAGTTCCGTGGTGATGGAATCCTGCGTGTCGGCGGTCACCTTGGTGATGGTCTTACGCATGGATTCCGGCAGGGAGCTGAGAATCGTCAACGCCTCCCGGATTGACCGGTTCTTCAGGCTCGTCTCGACGTCCTTCACCTCGATGACGGGTATGCCCTCCACCGACGCGCCATTCACGGAGTTGAGCACACGCCCCTTGCTGTCGACCGCCGTCATGGTGTCGGCGTCGGTCTGCAGCATGGCAGCGGGCTTCTGCGCCTTGATTGTTATCCGCAACGACTTCGGGAACTGCTTCTTCGACTCCGCCGCGGTGACGCCGGGGATGTCTTTGATTTCCTCCTCGACTTTGGCGTCGGAAACGAGCAGAATCGATTTGCCCGCCTGCTTCTTGGCGATATCAAGCACCTGGGACTGGCTTACCCATTCATTGGACCCGGCGACGCTGATATTGCCGGTTTCCAGACGAAACACGTCCGAGAAGAACAGCAGCCAGACCAGTGCCGCAACCACGATGGCGACCGTCCCTGCGATGCAGGCGCGCAGGACGACCATGCGTGCGTTCGCCCTGCGGCGTTCCTGCAGACGCTCGCTGAAATCCACGACCTTCGGACGGGTGGCCACACCCAGGGTGCCGGTCGTCTCCTGCAACGTCTTCGCTATGAAATCCTCGCTGACGAGGTTTCTGGCATCGACGAAACCACCGTCCTGGGAACGCCCGGCGGTTCCGGAGATGGAGCGCCCATGGGAGGAGCCGGATTCGTTTGAGACCTCACGACTCTGGATGGTCCGCCCTTGGGAACGGACCTCCACATGGTCCTGCGAATCATTCGGCTCCCTTCCGCCGGAGCTGATGACCTTTCGCGCCATCAGCCCTCGCAATCCCAGCGATGCGCCTCCAAGGCGTGCAGAATCACCTCGTCCATCTGCGTGATGTCGCCGGCGCCGACGGTGAAGATGACGTCGCCATGATGCGCGCGCATCGCCATCATCTGGGCCGCGGTGCGCATGTCATCGACGCCGCGGATCCAATCATCGGCAGGCTGATGGGCGAGCTTCAACGCCTCGTCCACGATGGTGGACGGGCTGACCGTCGGGAAATCCTCCTGCTTTTCGCGTGCCGGGAAGATTCCGGTGACGATCACATCGTCGGCCTTGGCCAGGGCCTGCGCGAATTCATGCGCGAAGAACATCGTGCGCGAGAACAGATGCGGCTGGAAGACCACATGCAGCACGGACTGCGGATAACGCCGACGCGCGGCGTCCAGCAATGCGGCGATCTCGGTCGGATGATGCGCGTAGTCGTCGACGACGGTCACCTGGCTGACGGTGCCGCGCACCTGGAAGCGGCGTGCCGCGCCCAGGAACGAGGTGACCGCGGCGGCGGCCTTGTCCACATCCAGTCCAAGCAACGCGGCCGCGATGATCGCCGCGGATGCGTTGCGCGCGTTGTGGATGCCCGGAACGGTCAGCGTCACCGCCACATGTCGTTCGTCATCGTCCAGCAGGCCCGCGGGCAGATGCAGCGTGAAATGCTCGGCTCCGCTTTGCGCGGTTTCGCTTTCGGATTCGATACGCACCAGGGAGGCGCCGTTCAGATCGCCCAATTCATCCGCGGTGCGTGTGGAGTACACGATGGTATGGTCCGCGATTCGCTGGTCAAGAGCGCGCAGCACCGCCAGATTGCCTTCGTCGTCGCCGCACATGACCACCGCCTTGGTGGCGTGTCCCGCGTGGTCGACGAACGCGGCGCGGTAGTTCTCCTGCGTACCGTAGTGGTCGAGATGGTCGGCTTCGGAATTCGTGATGATGGCGATTTCCGGATGGTATTTGGCGAAGCTGCCGTCCGACTCGTCAGCCTCGGCCACAAGCACCCCGCCATGCCCCGCATGGCCGCCGTCCAGCGTGGATCCGTCCTTGCCTTGGATGGAACCGCCGATGGCATAGCTTGGATCGGCCAGTTCGCCTTCGCCGGCATTCACCAGAATGTGCGCGAGCATGGAGCTGGTGGTGGTTTTGCCATGCGCGCCGGCAACCGTCACCGCGCGCCTCGCGTTCATCAGCAGAGCCAGAATGTCACTGCGGTGCACGATACGTTCCCCTGCCTCATGCGCGGCCACAATTTCCGGATTGTCCGGCTTGATGGCGCTGGAGAAGACGACCGTGCGCTTGCCCTCCACGTTCTGCGCGCGCTGTCCGAATTCGACGGTGATGCCCAAGCTTTGCAGACGTTCGGTTTTCGAGCTCGGCTCACGGTCCGAACCATCGACTTCGACGCCCTGCTCGTGCAGCATTTCGGCGAGCACGCTCATGCCGGCGCCGCCGATGCCGATGAAATGCGTCGCGCCCAGATCGGACGTGCCCTCTTCGGGCCCGAACGCCGCATGGGTTGGATCAAGAATAATGGTACCGGCTTCACGCTGGTTGTCAGTCACGACTGCTCCTCTTGCACTTTGGTTTCAAGCTCACTCCATTATGGTCGCACCTCTGGTCTCGCGCAATGCCGCGCCCATATGCAACGCAAGGCATCATCAGCGGATTTCCGGGTGCGACCATGGCGATGCCCGTCGATTATCTGCCCGACGTTCCGATCAGCGCCAGCACGCGATCCGCCATGACTTCGGCGGCGTCGCGGATGCCGTATTCCCACGCGTTGCGGCCGTACTCGGCGAGCGTCTGTGGCTCGGACAGCAGTTTCAGCACATGCCGTTTGACCCAATCCGCGGTGAATTCACGGTCGGTCACCATCAGACCGCCCTTGGCGTCCACCACGGGCTGCGCGTTGAAACGCTGCTCGCCGTTGCCGATCGGCAGCGGCACGTAAACCGCCGGCAGACCGAGCGCGGTCAGTTCGGAGACCGTTCCGGCACCGGAACGACAGATGATCAAATCGGCGCAGGCGAAGGCGAGATCGATGCGTTCCAGATACGCGGCCACACGGTAATCGCCATCGGAGGCATGCTCCGGCCCCAATTCGCCAAGAGCCCGCTCCCCCGCGCTCACGGACACCAAGGAACGCACCTCATCGTCCTTGCCTTTGCCGGTCAGGTGAATCACCTGCGCGTGCTCCAGCAGTTCCTTGGCGGAAGCGGCCACGGCACGATTCACGTTCACCGCGCCCAGCGATCCTCCGGTGATCACCACCAACGGACGATTCGGATCAACACCGAGTCGCGCCGCGGCCGCGCGCCGCGTCGCCACCCGATCACGTTCCAAATCCGAGGCGAGTTGCGCGATCGCCGGCCGCAATGGCAGTCCCACGCGTTCGACCTCGACGCCCTTGCGTGGTTTCAGCCCCGGTTCCGCATAGGCGGACCCGATCATGGCGGCCCAACGTGCGCCCAGCTTGTTCGCCATGCCGGCGCGTGCGTTCTGCTCATGAATCGCAATCGGAATGCCCAACTTGTGGGCCGCCGCGTACACCGGTGCCGAGGTGTAGCCGCCGAAACCGACGACCACCTGCGCCTGGTGGCGTGTCAGAATATCGCGGACCTTGCCCGTCTCGGACTTCCATTTTGCCGGAAATTGCAGCGCGGCCTTGTTGAGTCTGCGGGGAAACGGCACCTTTTCGATGGTTTCCAGCAGGAAGCCGGCCTGCGGAACCAAATCATGTTCCAAACCGACGGCGGTGCCCACCACCGCGATGTCCGCATCAGGCTCCTTCTCCCGAATCACATGCGCCACCGCAAGCAGAGGATTGACATGGCCGGCGGTGCCGCCGCCCGCCAAAACGATATGCTTCTGATCACTCATAGTCAACGAGCTTAGCCCACCGGCCGGTCCTGAACCATGCGGCACACCGAACGCGCCGGGATGATTACAGTTCATCTACGATTCATACGGAGCACGGATACCGGCGAACCTTTTCAGACGCGGCGTGCCTCCACCTTGATCTGCGGTTGCTCCTTCATCATGCTGATGGCGACTCCGGCCGCGCCCAAACACATAATCAACGACGATCCGCCTGCGGATACGAACGGCATCGGCACGCCCACCACCGGGAAGATGCCGACCACGACGCCGATGTTGACGAACGCCTGGCCGACGATCCATACCGCGATGCAGATCAACACGATGCTGATGTACCGGTCGTAGGTCTTCAATGCGATCACCATCATCGACCATCCCAGCACGAAGAACAGCAGAATGACCAGAGCCGCGCCGACGAACCCGGTCTCCTCACCGATGATGGCGAAGATGAAATCATTGTGCGCCTCGGGCAGATAGCCCCATTTCTCGCCGGAATTGCCGATGCCCACGCCGAGCAGCCCGCCCGACGCAATGGCGTATTTGCCATGTATCGCCTGGTAGCACACGCCTTCGAGATCGGAGGCGGAGCACTCCTGGTAAACGGCCATGATTCGTTGGACTCGGTTCGGACTGACGATGACCAGCACGATGACGCCGGCCACACAGACAGCGACGCTGGCAAGCAACGCCTTGACGGGAAAATCACCCAGCAGCAACGCGATGCAGCCGATGGCCACGACGATCATGGCGGTGCCGAGGTCCTTGCCGGCCACGATGAGTATCAGACTGGCCAGATATCCGACCAACAACCGATCGTATGCCCTGAGCAATTCAAGTGGCTTGGCGCCTTTACGGACCTTTTCGCGGGCATCGATCAATTCGCCCGGCATCCAGATGCACAACGCCAGCTTGACGATTTCCGCAGGCTGCACCGTGAACACGTTCGGTATGCCGATCCAGCCCTTGTTGCCATTGACCTCCACACCAAGCGACGTGAGGGTCATGAACTGCAGCACCAGCGCGAAAACCAGAAACGCGCCACTGCATTTGCGATATGCCCGGGAGGGAATCGCCATGGCCATCGCCGCCACGACGATGCCGCCCGCACAGAACAATCCCTGTTTGAGCGCCTGCGACCATGGCGATTGACCGTTGGCGATCATGTTCACCGAAGAGCTCGAGAACACCATGATCACGCCGAACACCGTGAGGATGACCACCGCAAGTCGGAATCCGTGATAGCACCATAATGGGTTGAGCAGGCTGCGCAGACCCACGAAATCATGGAAATCGTCGATGTCGGAGGATTTCGTCGCCGTGTCGTCCGGAGTGCCGCCAATCCCGGAACGGTCGGAATCACGCATCGAAAGGATGCCGCGACCCGGCTTAATGCTCCCCATGCTCGTTCACCCAGCGTCGTGCCTCGCGGGCGAACTGGTCGCCACGATCCGCATACGATTTGAATTGATCCATGGACGCGCAGGCCGGAGCCATCAGCACCACATCGCCGGATGAGGCGTATTCACCTGCCGCGTCGATGGTCCGCGCCATGACGGTGGCGTTGTCGGCCGGATCGATGACGGTAAGGGGGATGTCTGGAGCGCTGGCCTTGAACGCATCGAGCATCGGCTGCTGGTCCTTGCCGATGACGACCGCGGCCTTGATGATGTGTGCCTGTTCGGCGACCAGATGTTCGAAACGTCCGCCCTTGGCGAGGCCGCCGGCGATCCAAACCACGGATTTGTCGGCGAAGCTGTTGAGCGAAGCCTTGGCCGCATGGGCGTTGGTGGCCTTGGAATCATCCACGAAACGAATGGTTCCGCCATCCCGTGTTTTGGTGGTGGCCACGGTTTGGATGCGATGGCCGCCAGGAGCGAAACGCTTCAACGCGTCGATGGCGCGGCTCCTGTCGGCGCCGAGACCGAGCACCAGTGCCAAAGCGGTCAACGCGTCGGCCAGCAAATGCGGATAGACCGTGCCGTCCGGCTCGGTCAGATGCGTGAATTCGGCGATCGGAGCCACCTGCTCCGGGATGCCAGGCTCGCCGCCCGCCACGCCGGACATATCCACGATCCAACCGTCCTTCACGCCGATCTGCCCTTCCTGCGGCTCGGACAGCGTAAAGCCGATCCTACGGCAGCCGGATGCGGCCTGTGCCGCGAACGCCAGCTTGGTCACACGTTCGTCATCGGCGTTGTACACCAAGGCCTTCTTGACATTGTGGAACACCTTCGATTTGTCCGCGGCGTAGTTTTCGATGCCGCCGTGCCAGTCGAGATGGTCATCCGCGATATTGGTGATCGCGGCGCAGTCCAACGCGAGCGAATCCGTGAAATGCAACTGGAAGGAGCTCAGCTCGACGCACAGCACCTCGTTCGAGGGGTCGACGGCGGCATGCGAGACGGCCTTGCCGATGTTGCCCACGGCGGGGGCCTTGAACCCACAGGCGGTGAGCATCTCCGACGTCATTTCCGTGGTGGAGGTCTTGCCGTTGGTGCCGGTGATGCCGATCCAACGAGCCGGCTCACCGGTGGCGTCGCAATCGACACGCAGCTGCCAGGCAAGCTCGACCTCGCTCATGACGGGAATGCCGCGACGCTGGGCCTCGAGAATGAACGGGGTGCGCGGATTGAATACCGGCGAGGTCATCACCAGATCGACATTGTCCCAGTCGATCTGGTCGAACGAGTGCAGATCGGCGTCGGGCTTCTTTTCATCCACCCCGATCACCTTGCCGGCACGGGAAGCCAGCACCTGCATCATGCTCTGCCCGGAAACACCCAGTCCCGCGACGATAGCGGTTTTGCCATTCATGTCCATGTCCATCATCCTTCGATATGCGAAACGTCTTTTGCCGTATGGCGAATCATGAAGTAATCCGCCATGTTCGCCCATATTTGCGGTATTGCGCGGCTCAGCTCAGCCACAGGCCGGAATGCGTCACCCAATCGCCGTAGAACAGCATCAGCGCGACGATCACGAACAGCAGTTCGATCATCCAGAAGCGGGTGACGACCTTGACTTCAGGCCATCCCTTCAATTCGAAGTGATGGTGGATGGGAGCCATGCGGAACACGCGCTTGTGCGTCATCTTGAAGTAGCTGACCTGGATGATGTCGCTCATGGTCTCGATGACGAACAGGCCACCCAGGATGACGGCGAGGAATTCGGTGTGCGTCGCGATCGACATGGCCGCGAACAGGCCACC
>DKCF01000032.1:9631-20682 GCA_002451435.1 Bifidobacterium sp. UBA6881
CACACCGCGATGATGGTCAAGTCAAGCGGATCGGAGACCGCATAGGTGAAGCCGCTGTGACCGGATCCCTTGAGATGGTAGAACTCCCAGAACGCGATGCCCGCGTATCCCATGAAGGCGATCATCGACGAGCCGGCTGCCAGACCATCGAGACCATCGGTCAGATTGATGGCGTTGCTCCAGGCGGACATGAGCAGATTGACCCAGATCACGAAGAGCACGATGGACACCGCGCGACCTGCGAACTCGAAGCTGAGGAACGGCTTCTCGATGAAGCTCATACCGGCCTGCGCGCTGGGGAAGCCAGACTTGGTGGGCAGGATCAAAGCCAGTACCGCGTAGATCGTGGCGAAGACGAACTGGCCGATGAACTTGCCCTTGACGGTCAGACCCTCGCTCTGCTTCTTGCGCACCTTGGCGAAATCGTCGATGAATCCGAGGCATCCCATCGACAGCATGGCGAACAGCACCAGCACCGCCGACCACGATGGCACCTCGCCACGGGCGAGGAACCGGTACAGGGCGGACGATCCCCAACCCAGCACCACGGCGAGATTGATCACCACGCCGCCCAGCGTCGGCGTTCCGCGCTTGACCAGATGGGATTTCGGCCCATCCTGACGGATGTACTGGCCGTAATTGAGCTTGTGCACCAGACGAATCAGCAGTGGGGTGCCCACAATCGTCACAAGCAGCGACACCAAAATTCCGATGATGAGTGCAATCACCTGATGCTCTCCATTTCAGTCATATTGCGATTTCGGTTATGCGGCGCTTCATCCGGTCTGATATGCGGATCATGCGCGTTCCACTTCGTTCCCGTTGCTACTATTCTGCCGCCAGGCCCTGCCAATGTTCGGCCAACGCGCTGAGACCCGAGGCATGGGAGCCCTTGAGCAGCACGACCGCGCCATCATGGCCTTCGGCGAGATGCGTCACCATGGCATCGGCCTCGTCCGCGCCATGCGCCCAATCCACCGTGACGGCATCGGCCGCGGCCTCGGAGCCACCTTGCGCCATCGCCCCGGCGAGCGCGTCCAACGCGGCGTCCGAGGCGCTGCCGACGGCGACCAAAGCATCCACGCCGCCTTCGACCGCATACCGGCCCACACCGGCATGGAGCGTCTTCTCGTCCGGACCGAGCTCCAGCATGGCGCCCAGCACCGCGATGCGGAACGGATGCGGATCCTGGCCGGCGCGCCAGCGCAACAGCCCGTCGATGCCCGCCTCCATGGAATCGGGATTGGCGTTGAAGGAATCATCGATCAGCGTGAACGTCGTCTCCGGCTTGCGGACGGTGGATACCGCCATGCGATGCGGGCTGATGCTCTTCACATCGGACAGTCCCGCCGCGACCTGCGCGGCCGACATGCCCAGACGCGTCGCCACGGCGGCCGCGGCCAGCGCGTTCATCACATTATGCTGGCCGCAAATGCCGAGCGTCACCTCGGCGCGGTCCCCGTCGACGTTCAGCGTGAAGGACGGATGATCCAGATCGTCGCAGCGCACGTTCTGGGCGGTGACCGATGGCTGGGCGCCGTCTTCCTGCGGCAAGCCAAACCAGACGACGTCGCCCGGCGCGATGGCCCGCATCGCGCTCACCCGGGCGTCGTTGGCGTTCAGGACGGTCACGCCATCGGGCACCAGTCCGCGCACGATCTCGGACTTGGCCTGGGCAATGCGCTCCGGAGAGCCGAACTCACCCAGATGCGCCACGCCCACCTTGAGCACGACGGCGATGTCCGGCGGAACCAGCGACGTCAGATTGGCGATCTCGCCCACATGGTTGGCGCCCATCTCCGCCACAAGGAATCGGGTTCCGGCGTTCACCTTGAGCGCGGTCAGCGGCAGACCGATCTCATTGTTGAACGACCCCACCGGGGCCACGGTCGAGCCGACGCCCGAAAGCAACGATTTCAGCAGATCCTTGGTGGTGGTCTTGCCGACGGAGCCGGTGATGCCGATCACCGTGAACGCGTCGTCCTCCGCGCGGCGGCGTTCGATGTTGTGCCTGGCCAATGCACCCAGAGCCGTGACGGTGTTCTCCACCACGATCTGGGGCACGCCGGCGTGCTCGACCTCATGGTCCACCACCGCGGCCACGGCACCTTGGGAACCGACCTTGGGAACGAAATCATGTCCGTCGACGCGTTCGCCGGCGATCGCCACGAACACCGAACCGTCGACGATCTGCCGCGAATCGGTGAACGCGCTGGTGGCGACCGGCGCGTTCACATCGATGGCACCGGCCACCAGCCGTCCATGGACCGCTTCGGCGATCTCCGCCACGCTCATCGGCATCATGCCCGGGTTGTTCACTCTTGTTCTCCTCTTGTTTTCAGTACCGTGCGAATATGGTATCCGCACCACGTGTCTTCATTATGCGATTCGTCGGATCATTCGTCACAGGCTATATTCCCTCCGGCGATCATGCGGACGTCCAATCGGCATTCGCCGCGTGCGCGTCGCATCGTTCCGTATCGTCTCATTGCATGTCGCGCGATACGCGCAGGGCGCTTTTGATGTTCGCCTTGCGCACCCCGGCGGCCAGCACCATCGCGATGGACAGGGACAGCGCGCCGGCATCGGATTCGTCATAGGCCGACGAAGCCTGCGCCGCCAGCAGATCCGATTCCGAAGTGCGACGCGCGATGTGCGTGTGCTTGCCGATGACGCATCCGAAGCGTGCTGCGAAGTCGCGGGTCCGTTTCTCGTCGGAGCCGGTGTCCGAGCATCCCAACACGTCGATGTTCACCGCCTGCAACGCCTGTTCGTCAAGCGTGCGCTTGTCCAAGGCGAGGATCACCGCGGCCGCGCCGTCCTCCATGCATACCGCCAGCGTGCGTTGCACGTCGAGGATCGACAACGGGTAACGCAGGTTGAGGAACCGTTCCAAGGATTGCGAATCGGAAGCGCTCACCACGCCCACGGGATTACCCAGCATATGCAGGAAATCGGCGAGGTTCCTGACATTATGCTCCACGGATTCGTCATCCTCGCCGGCCACGGCGAACACGGCAAGGGAATCGGACGGGGAACCCGCCATAGTGCTGGCCAACACGCCCAACTGCTCTTCGGTGAGGTCGGCATACACCAATGGGATCTGCGGGTTGCGAATCGTTCCCCGCATCGCGCTCGGAACCACCGCGGCGTACGCGCCCAGGCTCTGCGCCGTCTCGATCTGATGCGCGTCCGTATCCGTCGACGGTATGAACAACGCACCGGGACGCACGGAATCGATTGCGTCGGCTATGGACGTCACCGTCACCTCGGTCGCCGACGGGGGCTCGATCTCGCAACCATACCGGTTGGACAGCATGCCCAGCGTCATACGACGGTTCATGGCTTCACTGACAGCGCTCATTTCCGCTCCCGTTCTTCATACTTCTTCACCGAGTCACCGTGTGCCAAGTGCCACCGGATCGCCTACCAAGTCACCGGAATAGCACCAGTGCGGGGACTGGAGGCCGGCACCTCATACTTCTGCATAAGGAATTCACCAATTTCCGCCGTGACGGGGCCCGCAGTCAAACCACCATAGCTGCCTTGGGGGTCCTTGAGCACCACAGTGATCACGAATCTCGGATTATCCGCCGGAATGATGGTGGAGTAATCGCTGATGATGGATGTCAGACTGCCGTTCTCGCCGGCCACTTCGGCCGTACCGGATTTCGCCGCCATACGGTACCCGTCCACCTTGACGAACGTGTTGTAGTGTTCGGCGGCGGATTCCATGGCGTTCAGCATCTGCGAGGCCACGGATTCGTCAATCACCCGGACGGCCTCGCCCTTGGCCTTCTGCTCGTGCACGTGGCCTTCGGAATCGGTGATGGATTTGATGATGCGCAGCGGTTTCTTCACGCCCTTGTTGGCGATGACCGACACCGCGTTCGACAACTGCATGATGTTGACCGTGTAGCCCTGGCCGAACAGCACGGTGTTGCGCGTTCGGCGGTCCCAGCTGCCGGAGGAATGCAGCACGCCCGACGATTCGCCCGGCAGGTCCAGTCCGGTGTCCTGTCCGATGCCGAACTTGCTGATGAACTCATACCGCTGTTCGTTGCTCATCTTCTCCCCGGCCATGACCATGCCGACGTTCGAGGACTGTTCCAGGATGCCGGCGAGGGTCCACTGCTCGTTGCCGTGGTCGACGGCGTCCTTGTACTTCTGCCCGTCCACCACGATGGTTCCGGGAACCGTGAACTTGTCCTCGAGCTTGTGCAATCCGCTCTGCACGATTCCCGACATGGCGAACACCTTGCCGATGGATCCCGGTTCGAAGGTCTCGCTCACCGCGCGCGACACGCCGAGTTTGGCGTCGTCGCTGCCGGCTTCGATCTCGTCGCTGTCGGCCAACGCCAGAACGTCACCGGATTGCACGTCCTGCACCATCGCGATGCCCCATGCCGAATGATATTTGCTCTCGCTGTCCTTGAGCACCTTTTCCACGTACCATTGCACATCATGGTCGATGGTCAGCGTCACATCGGATCCATTGACCGCGTCCTTGGATTCGGTCATGGTGCCCGGGATCTCGACGCCGCCGCTGCCCTGCTGGTATACCTGATACCCGTCCTTGCCGGTGAGCGTCTTGTTCTCCATCTGCTCGATGCCGGCCGCACCCTTGCCGTCCGAGTCAAGGCCGCCGAGCAACGCGCCCATCAGCGTTCCGTTCGAATAGACGCGTTCGTTGCTGAGTTCCCCGTAGACGATGCCACCCAGATTCAGTTTGCTGATCTTGCGTTTAATGGACGGCGTCACATCCTTTTTCAGAATGACGTACTGCCCGCTTCCGGCCAGCATCGCGCCGAGTTCCGTCGCATCCATGCCGAGGATGGGCGCCAGCAGACGCGCCACCGCGGCGGCCCCCGTGGCGCCGACCGGCTTGCCGTTGATCTGATGGCATTCGCCAGCGGTCTGCTTCGTGCAGGTGACCGGTTTGAAATCCTGCGCGAGCTGCGGGTTGCCGATGATGTTGTACCGCTCCACGCTTTGCGCGAGAATCGAACCGTTGGTGTCCATGATCTTGCCGCGACGCGCCTTCAATGTGACCTTGATGGTGCGGTTTTCCGCGGCCTGCAACGCCACTTCCTTGCCGTTGACCAGCTGCACGCAGACCAGACGGCCGAGACAGACCAACCCCACGATCGTCAGTACAAGTCCGATGGCCATGGTCTTCACCATGAGGGTTTTCTGCGAGGACATCCAAGATTGGCGGTGTGGCTTCACTTGCTGTCGTCTCCAGTCGCCTTGTATCCATTCAGGTCGATGGTCAGGGCGCCTTCCTGCGGCACCATGCCCATCTGCTCGGCCTTGCTGGGCAACGACGCCTCAAGCTTGTCGAGCTTGGCCTGGTCGTCTTCGACGTCCTGCGTCAGTCGGGTGATGTTCGATTCGATTTTGTTCGATTCGAACGAATTCTGCACCATTTCGGTGCGGAGCATCAGCGAACCGAGCAGGGAGGCGCCGAGGAAGACCACCGCGATGACCAGATGCAGCAATGGCGTGCTACGGGTGCGGGTCCATGTGATCAGCTGTTCGAATCCGCGCTTGAAACCGTTGCCTTCGGCACGCGCGCCTTTGATGACATGCAGCTCCGGACGGGTCGTTCCCGCCGTCTCGTCCTGGCTTTTGCGTCCAGCCGGAACGGCGCTCGACAAAACAGTTCTTGGTGCGGCCATCTCAGCGCCTCCTTCCTTTTCCGCTCACACTCATGTAATCGGCCCCTTGCTCGAACCGCCTCCGCCATCGCCGTGGAATCGGCCGGGTCAGCTCGATCGCCCGGAGCCGCACCGAAGCGGAACGTGGGTTCCGTGCGATCTCCTCGTCATCCGCCTTGATCGCCCCGCGCGTCAGCTCCTTGAAGAACGGCATCATGTCAGGGGGAACCACCGGCATATCCGGCGGCACATCCGCCTTCAGCCCCTGGTTCATGAAGGACTTCACCGTTTTGTCCTCCAGAGAATGGTACGACTCCACGACCAATCTGCCGCCCACGGCAAGCCGGTTCGCGATCTGCGGCAACGTGCCGGCGAGCTTGTCAAGCTCGCCGTTCACTTCGATGCGCAGCGCCTGAAAAACCCTTTTCGCCGGATTGCCGGCAGGACGATGCGCCTGCGGCACGACCTCGTCGACCAGCCGATTGAGCTGCCCGGAAGTGGCCAGCGGCTCGGTTTCGCGGCGGCGGACGATCTCGCGCGCGATCTGCTTGGAGAAGCGCTCCTCGCCGTATGTGCGGAAGATGCGCACCAAATCGGCATACGAATATTCGGCGAGAATACGCTCCGCGGTCAGCGGCTGGCTCACATCCATGCGCATATCGAGCGGCGCGTCATGCGAATAGGAGAAGCCGCGATCGGTCTCGTCGATCTGCAGACTGGACAATCCCAGATCCATGAACACCGCGTCCACCCTGTCGATGCTTTGATCGTCAAGCACCTGCGCGAACTCATCGAATGCGGCGTGCACCGGGATGAACCGCTCCGACAGCCCCTCCATGCGCATGCGTTCCGTGGCGAGCCCCAATGCCTCGGTATCGCGGTCGATGCCGATGAGCCGGGCCTCCGGGCACGCCTTGAGGAAGGCCGTGGAATGGCCCGCCAAACCGAGCGTGCAATCCACCGCCGTCGCGCCCGGCTTCGCCAATGCGGGCGCGACCAGGTCCACACAATCGTCCAGCAACACTGGCTGATGAATCGTCGTCACATCTGCCATCAGAATCCCACCGCCGGTAATACGTCATCGGCAATATCGGAGTACTCCTGCTCCTTGTCGGCAAGGTACTCCTCCCATGCCTGTCTGTTCCAAATCTCCGCTCTGGTCCCCACACCGATCACCACGATGTCGTCGCCGAGCCCCGCGTAATCGCGCAGCATCTGCGGCACCAGCACACGTCCCTGCCGGTCGGGGTTCTGCTCGACCGCGCCGGAAAGGAAGACGCGCAGGTATTCACGCGCCGCCCTGTTTCCCATGGACGTGCGCTGGATGCGCATGGCGATGCGGCGGAATTCGATTTGCGGCAGCAGATACACGCACCGCTCCTGGCCCCGGGCCATCACCATACCGTCTCCAATCCGGGCCCGCAGTTTCGCAGGCAGCGCCATGCGTCCCTTGGCATCGATTTTGGGAGTGTAGGTTCCAAGCAGCAATGGGGGAAAATCCGCCGACACGTCGTTCGACGATGTCGTCTCGTCTTCGGAGGACGGCGCAGCTCCAACATCGTGGACCATTGCCGCACCTCCTTCGCCGACATGCAGACGCGCTCCATCCCACAGCTGATTCACCACTCTACCCCACGGCTCACCAAAATCTCCCACTTGGGCACAAAATGCTCACGCAATACTCGGCTTTTATGCAGGCCTGTTCCGCAACGCGCCATATCCGACGATTCCGAAGGCGATGAATTCACGTTCCGTTCACCCGAGGCCGTTTCGCCCCGCAAGGTTCGTAGAACCCTTGGAGTAAATTGGAACGCTCTGAGTTTTTGATGAAGGGATTTATTTCATGTCGAACTATTCCGCCCAATTGCGTGAGGAGCAGCAGGCCGTCAGCCGCGCTTACGACCGTCTGGACACGTTGAGGGCGCAGTTACGAACCCGGCTCGACACCGTTCGCGCAGCCGGATCGCACGGTTCGCCCACGCAACGCACCGAGCGGGATTCCTTCGCCACCATGTATGAGGACCGCCTCACCCAGCTGCGCGCGGTGGAGGACCGCCTGGTGTTCGGCAGACTCGACGACGTTCAGGGCAGGCACCGCTATATCGGCCGTATCGGACTGTCGAACGAGCGTCATGAGCCGATCCTCACCGATTGGCGCGCCGACGCCGCGCGCCCGTTCTATGAGGCGACGCCGTCGAACCATGGCGACATCGTGATGCGACGCCATATCACGTTGCGGTTCCGCGAGGTCGTCGGCGTGGAGGACGAGGTGCTCGACGTGCACTCCGACCAGGTCGGGCAGGCCTCTTCCGACGGCACGCTCACCGGCGAGGGCGCGCTGCTGGCGTCGCTGAACGCCAAACGCACCGGCAAGATGACCGATATCGTGGCGACGATTCAAGCGGAGCAGGACCGCATCATCCGCGCGGGACTCAACCAGGCGGTGGTGGTGCAGGGAGGGCCCGGCACCGGCAAAACCGCCGTCGCGCTGCATCGCGCCGCGTACCTGCTGTACACGCACCGCCGCACTCTGGAACGTTCCGGCGTGCTGGTGGTCGGACCGAGCTCGACGTTCCTGCACTACATCGATCAGGTGCTGCCGTCGTTGGGCGAGACCGGCGTGGTGAGCCGCACCATCGCCGATCTCATCCCGGGCGTCATCGCGACCTCCCGCGACACTCCGCACGCGGCCAAGATCAAAGGCGAGCGCCGCATGGCCAAGGCGATCGCCAATGCCGTGGCCGCCCGCGAACGCATACCTTCCCGTCTGCCGAATATCCGTATCAACGGATTCAGCGTGCCGGTGGCGCGCGTCGATCTGGAACAGGCCATCGCCGACGCCAAGCGCACGCGCCAGCCGCACAACAAGGCGCGTGAGACCTTCGTGCGCAGCATGCTGTCCGCGATGCGCAACCGTTATGTGGAGCAGCTTGATTACCAGCCCGAGCAGGCGGAGCTTTCGGATGTGGCGCAGCAACTGCGCATGAACGACGACCTGCGCCGAACATTGAACCTCGCGTGGCTGCCCATGACCGGCCAATGGCTGGTCGACCAGCTGTTCTGCAAGCCACAGCAGTTGCGCCGTTTCGCCCCTTGGCTCGAGGAGCGCGACATCGAGTCGCTGATTCGGCCCAAGGGCTCGCCGTTCACCATCAGCGATGTTCCGCTGCTCGATGAGGCCATGGAACTGCTTGGTCCCGATCCGAAGGCCGTGGCGAAGCAGAAGGCGATGGATGCGAAGCGCGCGGAAGAGGAGCAGTTCGCCCAGGACACGTTGGCCCAGGCCGGCATCGGCACGGGCATCGTCACCTCGCAGATGCTGGTCGACAACATCAATGGTCTGGACGCGGAGCTCACCGCGCAGCGCGCGGCGGCCGACAGGGAGTGGACGTACGGCCACATCGTGGTGGATGAGGCGCAGGAGCTCACCGCGATGGATTGGCGCATGCTGATCCGCCGTTGCCCGTCGCGTTCGTTCACCATCGTCGGGGATGTGGCGCAGACCTCGGCTTTGGGCGGGACCCGCTCGTGGAAGCGCATGATGGATCCGTTGTTCGGCCCGAACAACTGGCAGTTGAACGAACTGACCATCAATTACCGCAATCCGAAGGAGGTGTCACGTCTCGCCGGCGATTTCGCGTCCGCGGAGGGTCTGTACATCTCCACCGTCAACGCGGTGCGGGCGGTACCCGATTCGGTCAGGCATCTGGTGCTCGCCGACGATGGCCTTCTGTCCGACGCGGTGGCCCGGCAGACCATCGATCTGGTTCGTTCCTACGTTTCCGCCGATGGCACCGGCCGCGTCGCCATCATCGCGCCCGACGACATGCTCCGTCCACTGCGCGCGCGCGTGTACGCGGAGCTGTCGCGGCATCTGGACGCGAAGGAGTTCGCGCGGCTCGATGCGCAAAGCTCATGGGACGAGCAGGTGACCGTCTGTTCGACGCAGACCGTCAAGGGTCTGGAATACGACGCGGTGATGGTGGTGCAGCCCGGGCGGATCGAGCAGGAGGCGCCTTCGCGCATCGTGGCGGCGTCCGACCTCTACGTCGCCATGACCAGGCCGACGCAACGGCTGCTTATAGTCCGGACAAAAGCGGACGAAAAGGAACTCACGCTATAAGGTGGAGACATGCCTAAAGCATTATTACTTGAAAACATTCATCCCGACGCGGCGCAGTCGCTGCGCGACCACGGCTTTGAAGTGGAATGCCTCAAGGGCGCGTTGAGCGAGGACGAGCTGATCGACGCGCTTGATGGCGTTGATCTGCTGGGAATCCGTTCCAAGACCAGCGTCACCCGCAAGGTCATCGACGCACGTCCGAACCTCACCGCCGTCGGCTGCTTCTGCATCGGCACCAATCAGGTCGATCTCGAGTATGCCGGCAAGAAGGGCATCGCCGTATTCAACGCCCCGTATTCGAACACCCGTTCCGTGGTGGAACTGGTGATCGGCGACATCATCTGCCTGATGCGCCGCATTCCGGCGCACACCCACCATATGAAGCATGGCCTGTGGGACAAGTCCGCTTCCGGCTCCCATGAGGTGCGCGGCAAGACGCTGGGCATCATCGGCTACGGCAACATCGGCTCCCAGCTTTCCGTCATCGCCGAGGCGCTCGGCATGCGCGTGGTGTTCTACGACATCGAGGAAAAGCTCGCGATGGGCAACGCCCATCGTTGCGAGACGCTCAACGAGCTGCTGGAACAGTCCGATGTGGTCACCCTGCACGTCGACGGCCGCAAGTCCAACACCGGTTTCTTCGGCGAGGACCAGTTCGCGCATATGAAGCAGGATGCGATCTTCATCAACCTTTCCCGCGGTTTCGTCGCGGATCTCGCCGCGCTGAAGCAGCATCTGGATTCCGGCCATCTTGCCGGCGCCGCGGTGGACGTGTTCCCCGTCGAACCGAAGAAAAGCGGGGACGAGTTCCTGACCGATCTGGCGGACGAGGACAACATGATCCTCACGCCGCATATCGGCGGTTCCACCTTGGAGGCGCAGAAGTCGATCGGACAGTTCGTGTCCCAGCGTCTTGAGGACTACTGGTTCAAGGGCTCCACCATGCTGTCGGTCAACCTGCCGCAAATCACCCTGTCCGACATCCGCTCCAACTTCCGCATCGCCCACCTGCACGCCAACCTGCCGGGTGTGCTCGCCCGCGTGAACCGCGTGCTCGGCGAGGACAACATCAACATCGCGGCACAGGCCTTGGGCACCGAAGGTGAGATCGGCTACGTGGTCACCGACGTGGCGCAGCGTCCCGACCAGAAGGCATTGGACGAGCTCGCCGCGATCGAAGGCACGATTCGCATGCGCGTCATCAGCTGATCGGCACCATCCGGCGCACCGCGAGAATTCATCATCCGCGGATATGGAAGACGGGACCG
>DKCF01000032.1:20704-27853 GCA_002451435.1 Bifidobacterium sp. UBA6881
CGGTCCCGTCTTCCATATCCGACTTCGCGGCACTCGGGTCTCCGCCCGTCATCGTTCCGATTGCCCGTTGTCGTTTCATGATCGGCGTTCCGCACATCGGCGCCACGCCTAACGATGCGGCGGTTTCGACTACCTCTCCGTTTCGGACTGCAATGCGTCGATGGCCCGCTGGAAGTCCTCCAGGCTTTCGAAATTCTGGTACACGCTGGCGAACCGCATGTACGCGACCACATCCAAGTCACGCAGCGGCTTGAGAATCGCCTTGCCGATGTCCGCGGATTTCACCTGGGCCAGTCCCCTCGCCCGCAGATCCTCCTCGACCTGCTGCCCCAATGTTTTCAGATCGTCTTCCCTGATCGGACGCCCCTGGCACGCCTTGCGCACGCCGGAAATCACCTTGTTCCGGTCGAACGGTTCCACGTTGCCGGAGCGCTTCACCACCAACAGCATCGTGGTCTCCAATGTGGTGAAACGCTTGGAGCATTTCGGACATTCACGCCTACGGCGGATGGAATGGCCATCCTCGCTGATGCGGGTATCGACCACCTTCGTATCTGGATTCTGACAAAACGGGCAATGCATGGTGTCAAGAATAGACCAAACCATTGAATTATAGTGGCTTTGACTGTTTTTTCCATTGCAATCTCATGGATTGGGACCTTTCCGATAACCGGTCGCGGTCCCGTTATGGCACATCTGTTCGATACCCCGACCATATGTATCGAACAGATGTTTGATTTTCTTGCCGTTCCACGTTATGCTGAAAGGCATATCAGAAAGGAGCCCACCGTGAGCACCATCCCTTTCCCTTCCGGCAAGAACGCGGCGCGCCCGGACGAAAGCACGTTGACCGACCGTCAGCGCAAAGTGCTGAACGCCATCACCACGCATCTCGCGGAACGCGGTTTCGTTCCTTCCTTCAGGGAAATAGGCGAGGCATCGGGGCTGAAAAGCCCTTCCTCGGTGAAGCACCAACTCCAAGTGCTTGAGGAAAAGGGCTTCATCAGAATGAACGCCAACAAGGGGCGTGCCATCGAAGTGGTCGGGGTCGACGAGGGCGCCAATCGTTCCAATACTCCGGCGGCCGACATCATCCCGTTCCCGACACCGGACGAATCCAGCGAATCCATCATGGCGTCGCATGACGTTCCGCTTGTCGGCCGTATCGCGGCCGGCGCTCCCATCACCGCGGAACAGCACATCGATGACGTGATGCGTCTTCCGGAAAGGCTCACCGGCACCGGAAAACTCTTCATGCTTGAGGTCCATGGCGATTCGATGGTCGACGCCGCCATCTGCGACGGCGATTTCGTCGTGGTGCGCGAGCAGAGCAACGCGGAAAACGGCGACATCGTCGCCGCGCTGCTGGATGACGAGGCGACGGTGAAAACCTTCCGCAAAGACCATGGGCATATCTGGCTGATGCCCCACAATCCCGCCTACTCCCCCATCGACGGAACCCATGCGCAGATCATGGGCAAAGTCGTCACCGTGCTTCGCAAGATCTGAGCCATACCCGACGAATATCCGGTGCGGGCGTGTCATGAATGCATTTCGGCTTTGCTCGCCGAACTGTATCCTTCCGGTTCGAGCTGGAATGTGGTATGCGGCACGGAGACGGTGAAATGCTCGCGCAGGCAATCCTGCAGTTGGGAAAGAATCTCCGCGGCGTCATCCATGCTCAGCCCCCGCTCCACGACCACGTGGGCCATAAATATCGGCATGCCCGTCGCTACCGTGCTGGCATGCAAATCGTGCGCCGCCACGACATGCGGCACACGTTCGAGGTGCGCGCGCACCTCATCGAGGTCCAATCCTTTCGGTGTCTCCTCCAAGAGCACGCGAACCGCGTTGCGCAGAAGAACGAGCGCGCGCGGAATCATCATCAGCGCGATGACACCACCGGCCACGGCGTCGAAGCCGGTCCAACCCGTGCTGATCAACACGATTGCGGATACGATGACGGCGACAGAGCCCAGCGCGTCGTTCATCACTTCCAGAAACGCGGCCTTCATGTTCATGTTGTCCTCGCTCTGCGAGGCGAGGATGAATATGGAGCCCACATTGGCGGCGAGGCCGATAACGCCCATGAACAACAGCAGACGAACATCGTGGATTCCATCGGCGGAACCTCCGAACAAGCGCATGCCGGCCTCGACCAGCGCATATACGCCGACGAGCAGCAGCACCAACGCGCCGACCGCCGCGGTAAGCACTTCGAGTCTGGCCCAACCCCAAGTGCGCTTGCTGTTCGGTTTGCGTCGCATCAATATCGCGGTAACGGTGGAGGCGATCAATACCGACATATCGGTGAGCATATGCCCCGCATCTACGAGCAGGGCCAGTGAATCCGTCAGCACCGCGCTGACCACTTCCGCCATGAACACCGTCGAGGTGAGGGCGAGCGAAAGCATCAGCCGGCGCTGGTGCCCCGCGTTCCCATCAACCGTCCTATGCATGTTTCCATGATCATGCGCCATGCGATTTCCATTCCGTCATATCCGTAATCCGTAGCATTGGGAAAGCGAACTGAAATCGCTTCTCAATACCATTTTCATTTGCCGTGAAACGCGGAAACCCCAGCCCGAAGGCTGGGGTTTCCAGTGGTGAGCCCAACGACCCACCATCGTGCTGACGTATTCATGACGACATATGGGTGCCGAACCGTCGAACAGTTCAAAGACCCGCGCGCCGAACGCGCATGGCCTCGACCATCACGGCCGACGTTCCGCCGCCATGCCGCGCATCAGAAGCCGAACTGGGCTGCGGTCTCCTTCAGCGTCTCCGCGGAGCGCTTCAGGGCGGCCAGCTCGCCGTCGGACACCGGGGTGTTGATGGCGGTGTTGACGCCGGAGCGGTTCAGCAGGGTCGGCACGGACATGCACACGTCGGAGATGCCGTGGAAGTCGTGCAGCATGGAGCTCACCGGCAGAATGCGGTTGGAGTCGCGCAGCACGGCCTCGACGATGTCGACGCCGGACATGCCGATGGCGTAGTTGGTGGCGCCCTTGCCGTTGATGATCTTGTACGCGGCGTTCTTGACTTCCTGGTGGATCTTCTCACGAACGTCGGCGTCCAGAGGAGCGTGGCCCGGCAGCGGAGCCCAGTCGCACATCGGGACGCCACCGATGGTGGCGGAGGACCACAGCGGGACTTCGGAGTCGCCGTGCTCACCGGCGATGTAGGCGTGCACGTTCTTGACGTTGACGCCGGTCTGCTGGCCGATCAGGAAGCGCAGACGAGCGGAATCCAGGTTGGTGCCGGAGCCGAACACCTGGTTCGCCGGAAGACCGGAGATCTTCTGTGCGACGTGGGTCGCGATGTCGACCGGGTTGGTGATGAGCATGTAGATGGCGTTCGGGGCGACCTTCACCAGACCAGGAATGATGGCGTTGAGGATCTTGATGGTGGCGCCGACCAGCTCCAGACGGGACTGGCCCGGCTTCTGGCGCGGACCCGCGGTGATGACGATCATATCGGCGTCGCGGCAGATCTCCGGGTCGTCGGAACCGGCGATGGACACGGTCGGGTAGAAGCTGGAGCCGTGCTGCATGTCGAGCACCTCGGCCTCGACGCGTTCCTTGGCGATGTCCTCGAGCACGATCTCGCGGGCGACGCCACGCTGGGCGGCCGCGAAAGCGAGCGTGGAACCGACAGCGCCGGCACCGATGATAGCGAGCTTCGTGGGCTTAATTAGTGAATCCACCATGTGCTTACCTCTCCTTAGCAAGAATGTCCCGCTGATGGCGGGTTTCTCTGAGATTTTCTTTTTTACTCTATCTACACATCATGACGTTTCACCATGGCGAAACATGGCGGAAAGTGGCGAAAAAGTGATTTGCGTCACACTCGCTGTGAGCGCTCACAATCATGCGAGCCCGTTGCGCCGCAGTCGATTGCCGCCGTCATGTCAGCCAATCGACTGCTCGACGATTTGCGCGGCCAGCCGATCGTCGACCTCGGCTTCCAGCCTCATGCCGTCATCCCGGTATTCGACGTCGAGCACCTTGCCATACTCGCGCACGCGCGACATCAGCGAACCCGCGGAATACGGCAGCAGGGCCTCCACGTGCACGTGGGGCGTCGGCAGTTCCGATTCGATCCGCGCGCGCAACCCGTCCACGCCCTCGCCGGAGAACGCCGAAACGATATAGGCGTCCGGCATCAGCGCCTCGATCCGGCCACGCATCGTCTCCGACATGCGGTCGGCCTTGTTGAACACCACGATCGTGGGAATGTCCCCCACGCCGTCGATGTCCGAAAGCACATCGTCGACGGCGTCGATCTGTGAGAACGGATCCGGATGGGAGCCATCGACCACGTGCACGATCAGATCGGCCTCGGCAACCTCCTCCAACGTGGATTTGAACGCCTCGATCAGCTGCGTGGGCAGACGGCGCACGAAACCCACGGTGTCGACGTACGCATACAGGCGGCCGTCCTTGGCGCGTGCGCGACGCACGGCGGTGTCCAGCGTCGCGAACAACGCGTTCTCCACCAATTCGGCCGATCCCGTCAAACGGTTGGTCAACGACGATTTCCCGGCATTCGTGTAGCCGACCACCGCGACGGTGGGCAGGCCGTAACGCCGGCGCGCGCCGCGCTTCACCTCTCGCGCCGGCGCCATCTGCGCGATCTGCCGGCGCAGTTTGGCGATGCGGCTACGAATCACACGGCGGTCCATCTCGATTTTCGTCTCGCCCGGTCCGCGCGAGCCGATGCCGGCGTCACCCGCCGCGCGGCCACCGGCCTGGCGTGACAGCGAGCCGCCCCAGCCGCGCAGTCGCGGCAGCATGTATTCAAGCTGCGCCAGTTCGACCTGCGCCTTGCCCTCGCGGGACGTCGCGTGCTGGGCGAAGATGTCGAGAATCACCGCGGTGCGGTCCACGACCTTCACTTTCGTGGCGTCCTCCAACGCTCGACGCTGGCTTGGCGGCAGATCGTCATCGACGACGATGGTGTCCGCCTCGTCCTGCGCCACGATGCCCGCAAGCTCGCGGGCCTTGCCGGAGCCGACGTAGGTCGCCGCGTCCGGCTTGATGCGGTGCTGCAGCAGGCCATCGCAGACCACGGCGCCCGCGGTTTCCGCGAGCGCGGCCAGCTCCCTCAACGATTCCTCGGCCTCCGCCTGCGTGGTGTCCCTGCTCGACCACACACCGACGAGCACGACGCGTTCCAGACGCACCTTGCGGTATTCGACCTCGGTGACATCCTGCATCTCGCCCAAGCCGGCCACATGCTTCAGCGCATTGCGCGATTCGCGCTCCTGCCACTGCTCGTCGTGGGATTCACGGGAGCGTTCCTCGCCGTTGGTATCGAGCAGCACCTCGGATTGGTCAGCGAGAACGCCTCCGACGTCGGCTGCATCCATGTTCTGCTCGATATCGATTTCCTGACTCAATGACACCTCTCACGGTTAAACTATGGTGCTCTTATTATCATCATTTTGCAGAGACCATGGATATCGGGCATTCGCACAGCGGACAGATGCGCGCGGATGCCATGCGGAAGACGATTTTGGAGGAGCTGGCATGGCGCAGGCTGAACAGTATTTCGCGGCGGAACCGCAATCGAAGGATGTGCGCAGGAGGCTGCATGTGACCCTGAGGGGCAATGACGTGGATGTCGAGACATCGAACGGCGTGTTCTCCGGCGGACGCGTGGACCTGGGCACGTCCGTGCTGCTCCGTCAAGCGCCCGAGCCGCCGGAATCCGGCGCGTTCCTTGATCTGGGCTGCGGTTGGGGTCCGATCGCGCTGGCCCTCGGCCTCTCATCACCGGAGGCCGGCGTCTGGGCCCTTGACGTGAACGAGCGGGCGCTGGAGCTGACCCGCCGCAACGCCGAGCTCAACGGCGTGCGCAACATCCATGCCGTCACCGCCGACGAGATTCCCGCGGATCTGGGATTCGACCTGATCTGGTCGAATCCACCCATCCGCGTCGGCAAGGAGGTACTGCACCGGCTGCTGATGACGTGGCTGCCGCGTCTGAACGCGGGTGGCGCCGCGTATCTGGTGGTGCAGCGGAACCTGGGGGCGGACTCGCTGATTCCGTGGCTCGCGGCGCAGCTCGGCGAAGGTTATGAAGTGGGCAAATACGCAAGCTCGAAGGGTTTCCGCGTCATCGAGGTCGTCAAGGCATGAAATTCGAATATCCTTCCCAGTTGCCGGTTTCCGCCGCCCGCGAGGACATCGCCGAGGCGGTGCGCTCCAGCCAGGTGGTGATCGTCTCCGGCCAGACGGGTTCCGGCAAGACCACGCAGCTGCCGAAGATCCTGCTGGAGCTTGGCCGCGGCTCGCATGGCCGGCAGATCGTGCATACGCAGCCGCGCAGGCTCGCGGCCCGCACCGTGGCGGAACGCATCGCCTCGGAGATGGGCGTACGGCTGGGCGACGAGGTCGGCTATCAGGTGCGGTTCACCGACGAGAGCTCGCCGAAGACGCGGCTGCGCGTGGTGACGGACGGCATCCTGCTGGCGCAGATCCAACGCGATCCGAAGCTGATGCAGTACGACACCATCGTGATCGACGAGGCGCATGAGCGAAGTCTGAACATCGATTTCCTGCTGGGGTATCTGACCGCGTTGCTGCCGAAGCGACACGACCTGAAGCTGGTCATCACCTCGGCGACGATCGATTCGGTGAAGTTCCAGGAGCATTTCGAGCATGCGTTGCATGCGAAGGTGCCGGTCATCGAGGTTTCCGGACGCACCTATCCCGTGCAGGTCGTGTACGAGCCGTTGGGCACCGCGCCCGCGCTGATGCGGTCCGTGCCCGGCTTCGAGACCGGCGCGATGCCGGGTGACGCCGATTACGCGGCGCTGTCGGCCGCGCCGAACGCCAAGGACGCGCATGATTCGACCATCGACATGCCGACCGCGGTGGCGCGCGCCTGCGCCGAACTGGTCATCCATTCCAGCCACGACCGCGGCCCGCGCGACATTCTGGTGTTCGCGTCCGGCGAACGCGACATCCATGAGTTCGAGAACGCCCTGCGGCGTCATTACGGCCCGCGCGCGGTCGACATGCGCAGGCCCGACGCGATTGAGATCGTGCCGCTGTTCGCGCGCCTGTCCTCCAAGGAACAGCACAAGGTGTTCGAATCGCATACGCATCAGCGCATCGTCATCGCCACGAACGTGGCCGAGAC
>DKCF01000032.1:27944-34816 GCA_002451435.1 Bifidobacterium sp. UBA6881
ACCGCGAAGGTGCAGCGTCTGCCCATCGAACCGATCAGCCAGGCAAGTGCGAACCAGCGTTCCGGCCGATGCGGCCGTATCGCGGACGGCATCGCGATCCGTCTGTATTCGCGTGAGGATTTCGAGACGCGTCCGGAATTCACCGAGCCGGAGATCCTGCGCACCTCGCTGGGCGCGGTGGTGCTGCACATGCTGTCGGTGGGCGTGGCGCGCACCGCGCAGGATGTGACGAATTTCGGTTTCATCGATCCGCCTGACATGAAGGCGGTTTCCGATGGTTTCAACGAACTGACCGAATTGAAGGCCGTGGCGCGCAAACACGGCGAGGTCGTGCTGACGCGCACCGGCCGCATGCTGGCGCGCATTCCGATCGACGTGCGATTGGGACGGATGGTCATCGAGGCCGCGAAGTCCACGACGCCGAACACGCTGGCGGCCGTACTGGTGGTGGTCGCGTTCCTCAGCCTGCAGGATCCGCGCGAGCGTCCGGAGGAGAATCGCGAGGAAGCCGACCGCATCCATAACCGGTATGCCGATCCGACCAGCGATTTCCTGACCGCGCTGAATCTGTGGGACCGTGTGTTCCAGGCCGATGGCGAACCCAGCAACTCCGCCCTGCGTCGCATCTGCAAGACCGAGTATCTCAGTTGGCTGCGCATGCGCCAATGGAAGGATCTGGTGTCGCAGCTGCGCGAGATGTGCCGGGAGTTCAAATTCAAGCTGGGCGATCCGATTCCGGTGTCCCGTCCGGCGTTGGAGATCCGCCAGCTGCCGTTGAACCAGCAGGCCGCGCATTCGATGTGCTGCTCGTGGGACGCGCAGGGCATCCACACCTCGATGCTGGCCGGCCTGCTCTCGATGATGGGCATGCAGGTCGTGCGCGAGCCGAAGGCATCCGATTTCTCCGGGCTCAAGGGAGCGGCACGCGCGCGGGCCATGAAACGCGCGCAGAAGATGGCGAAGAACGACTACCAGGGCGCGCGCGGCACGCATTTCGCGCTGTTCCCCGCCTCCGCGGTGGCCAAAGCGACCCCGCAATGGGTGATGAGCACCGAATTGGTGGAAACGAGCCGCCTGTGGGCGCGTTACTCCGCGCAGATCGACCCCGCGTGGGCGGAGCCGCTTGCCGGTTCGCTCACCCGCACCACCTATGCGGATCCGCATTGGTCCGGCTCCCGCGGTTCGGCCGTGGCGAGCGCGAAGGTGCTGCTGTACGGTCTGCCGATCGTGCAGGACCGTACCGTGCAATGGGGCCGCATCAATCCGATGGAGGCGCGTGACTTCCTCATTCGGCAGGGACTGGTGGAGGGCGACATCCAGCAGCGGTTCTCCTATGACGAGTTCATCGCCAGGAACCGCGACATTCTGGAGGACGCCGCCGACGACGCGAGCCGCACCAGGCAGGTGGCGCAGACCGTCGGCGACGAGGACCTGTTCGACTTCTACAACGCGGTCATTCCCAACACCGTCACCTGCGTGGCCGATTTGGCGAAATGGTGGAAGACGAAGCACGCCGAGCAGCCGGATCTGCTGGATTTCGACCCCAACGCCGTGGAGCGTCTCGCCGATGCCGATTCGGTGTCGTTGGACGACTACCCCGACCATTGGCATACGCTCGGCACCGATGGCTCCCCCATCGACCTGCGGCTGAGCTACATCTACGATCCGCACGATCCCAAGGACGGCGTGACCGTGCATGTTCCCCTGAAGGTGCTGTCCCGTCTGACGCCCGAACAGTTCAGCTGGAACGTGCCCGGATTGTTGAACGAGCTGATCGTCGGCATGATCAAATCGTTGCCGAAGGCGCTGCGCGTGCAGTTCGTGCCGGCTCCGGACACCGCGCGCAAAATCCGCGTCTGGATCGACGACAGGTATCCCGACCTGCCGGGATCGGGCACGATAGGGAAGCCGAATCTCGCACCGGCGAACGACGACGGCGTGGCGGCATGGCCGGACCTCCCCCATGTGTTCACGCAGGCGGCCATCAGCATCGTCGACGCCCAAATCCATCCCGAGGTGCTCACCGGCGAATTGTGGGACAAACTCGCGCCGTATCTACGCATGACCTTCGCGGTGGAGCAGCAGTTGCCGCCGCGCAAGAACCAGCATGGCCGCCAGCATGCGCGGGGACCGGTCAAAACGCTGGGCACGGGCAAATCACTGATCGAGCTGCAACGCAGGTTCGCGCAGCAGGCCGAGGCCTCGGCGCGCCAGATGGTCAGGAAGCAGGCGGAGAACGCGGGAAGCAAGGGCAAGCTCGTCGAAAAGGCGAATCTGCTGCACAAAGCCGGCGCCACGACCGAGGCGCGTTCCACCATGTTGTGGCGCGGCGCGTTGGACGCGTTGCGTATGCCCAGCGAACGCGTGTCGTCGCGATGGTTGGGCACGGAGGCGCTGATGCTCGCATCCGCGCCATACAAATCGACCAAGGAACTCACCGAGGATCTGCAGCTGGCGGCGGTCAAACGTCTGCTGCCGAACGTCGACCAGCTGCCCGACGACGAGGCGTTGGCCAACGCCGTGCTCGATGTGCGCGAGGTGTTCGAAGACACCGTCTATGCGGTGGCCCGCGATGTGATCGCCATTCTGAAACGCTACGCGGAAGTCGACAAGGCCGTGTCGGGCAAGGCCGACCTGCCATTGCTCAGCGTCCTGCAGTCGATTCGCGAGCATATCGCCACGCTGGTGTTCCCCGGATTCATCGGCAAGGCTCCGCCGGAATCGCTCGCTTCGATCGAGCGTTACCTGCATGCCGACCTCCTGCGTCTGAACAAGGCGAAAAACGACAAGAACCGTGATGTGCGATGGGCATGGGAGGCCGACGAGGCCAGGCAGCTCGCCGACAAGGCGCTGGCGAAGGCGGAACGCGAGCCCGCGGGACCACGTCATGAGGAGCTCATGAAGAAGGCCGTCGCCGTACGCTGGATGCTGGAGGAATTCTACGTGTCCCTGTGGGCCCAAGAGCTGGGCACGCCGAAACCGATCAGCCTGCAGCGCATCAAAAAGGCGCTCGGCTGACCTTCCGACGTGCATGGGCCGGACCGCGGCACGGTGTTTCGCACGTCTATGACCGGGTATGGGATGAATCGTCCATGATCCATCCCATACCGTTATCTGCCATTGCGTTATCTGCCGTTACGGGAAATGGACCGATAGTAGTCACGGTCCCGTGCGACGAACGGGCGCAGCAACGTGGTCGTGGCCACCGCGCACAACAGGAACAGCGCGCCGACCGGCCCAAGCCACATCAATCCGGCGGCGTTGTTCACGATGCCGCCGACCGCGGAGCCCAAGGCGATGCCGATGTTGAACGACATCGAATTCAACGACGCCGCCAGATTCATCGACCCTGGATGCGACTGCGCCGCGACATCCATGTACAGCACTTGGGACGACGAATTCTGCAGATACATGAACAGGCCAAGCACCACCAATATCACGGCACCGTACGCGGGTATCCAATGCGCGACGACCAACGACGCCATGCACGCAGCGTGCGCGAGATAGATCGGCCGGATGCGGGCGAGCGGTTCGACGCCCCGCCCCCGGTCGGCGAGCTTGCCGCTGCGCAGGTTGCTCCACAGACATGCCGCGCCGAACACCACCAGACCGACGCTGACATACCGTTCCGGGATATGTATCTCATCGCGCATGATCGGCGTCAAGTACGTGTAGAACACGTAGCTCGAGGCGGCGCCGAACACCACGGCGAACACGCCAAGCTGGATGCGACGGTCGAAGAACAGGCGGAACTGCGGCAGAAAGCCGACTTTCACGATATGGCTGTTGCGGGGCAACGCCACGACCATGCCGATGATGAGCACGACCGTCAGCACGTTGATCAGATGGAACGACCAGCGCCATCCGAACGTGTTCGCCACCCAGGTGCCGACCGGCACACCGATCACGGACGCGATGGAGAATCCCGAAAACACCCATGCGATGAACTTCGTGCGGTATCGGTCGATCGTCACATCCGGGGCATAGGTCATGGCGATCGCCACCAATGTTCCGGAGACCAAGGCGATCAGGATTCGCGCGACCATCAGCACCGGATAATTCGGCGCGAACGCGCAGAGGATGTTGCCGACGAGGAAGACGCCGATCAGGACCAGATGCGTCACGAAACGGGGAAACCTCGCGGACAGCGCCGATCCGAGCGGCGTCACGGGCGCATAGACGATGGCGAACAGCGAAACCAGATTGCCGACCGTGACCTCCGACACCTTGAGGCTGGACGCAATGTCGGGCAGGACGCCGACCACGATGAACTCGCTCATGCCGAGCATGAAGCTCGATGCGATCAGAACGACCACCGGCAGATTGAAAAAACGCTCTTTCTTCATGATTCCCTAATGTGTGACTGTCGTAATCGATTGAAAAGCCAAGAAAAACAATATGCCTCGCGCGATACAATGACGCACGATGGCACGCAAGGCACACAATCGCAAATCAATCAGTCTCAGGAATCTGAAGCCGGGAAATCTTCGTCGGCAGTGGCGCAAGGCCGGTTTCAGGCAACGCGCGGCCATCGTCGCGAAAATCGTGCCCGCTGTGGTCGCCGCGGTCGCGTTGATCGTCGGCCTGACCTGTTTCGTCAGCTGGCGTGTGGAAATCGGCATGGCCCGCATGGCGCAGAACCAACTGCAATCGCAATACGACTTCAATCCGGGCAACATCATCGACGATGGACTGTTCTTCAACGGCAATGCGATGAGCGAGCAGCAGGTGCAGGCCATTCTCGACCAGCAGGGCGCGCGGTGCAGCGGCGCGAAATGTCTGAAGACCATGACCTTCGACACGCAATCGCAGCCGGCGAACGAGTATTGCCAGGCATATGACGGCGGCGGCAAGGAAACCGCCGCGGCGATCATCTACAAAGCGGGAAAGGCGTGCGGCATCAGCCAGAAGGTGCTGCTCACCGTATTGCAGAAGGAGCAGAACCTGCTGACGGCCACCGATTCGAGCGATTTCCAATTCAAATCCGCGATGGGGCTGAACTGCCCCGACGACGCGGATTGCAGCCCGCAATACGCCGGGTTCTTCCGGCAGATGTACGGCGCCGCGAAGCGGTACCAGTACTACGCGCACCATGAGGATCAGTACGGCTACCATGCCGGCAGGCTCAACTACGTGCGGTACAACCCGAATTCGAGCTGCGGCGGCAGCAATGTGTACATCGAGAACAAGGCGACCGCGCTGCTGTACATCTACACGCCGTACCAGCCGAACGAGGCCGCTTTGGCGGCGGGGTCCGGCGAAGGGGACGCGTGTTCGGCATACGGCAACCGGAATTTCTCGATCATCTATGATTCGATGTTCGGCAATCCGCGCGGTTGATTTTTGCCGGGGCGATTGTTTGGCACGATGATCGCCGAACGATCGCGCCAAGGCACCGGCGAATATGGAAAGGGCCCGGTGGAGTGGATGCGATTCCCACTCCACCGGGTCCCCGTCATCGGCCGCGGATGGATGTCACAGCTTCGGCAGATACTTCTTCAGTTCGAACGGCGTGACCTGCCTGCGGTATTCGTCCCATTCCTGACGCTTGTTGCGCAGGAAGTACTCGAACGCGTGTTCACCGAGCACGCCGGCGACGAAATCGGACTTCTCCATGATCTTCAACGCCTCGTCCAAGGATTCCGGCAGCGGCTGGATGCCCATGGCCTGGCGCTCCGCGTCGGTGAGTTCCCACACGTCATCGCTGGTCGGCTCGCCCAGCTGCATCTGCTTGTCGATGCCGTCAAGGCCCGCCGCCAGCAGCACGGAGTACGCGAGATACGGATTGGCCACCGGATCGAGCGCGCGGAACTCCATGCGCGCGGAGTTGCCCTTGCCCGGCTTGTACTGCGGAATGCGCAGCAGGGCGGAACGGTTGTTGTGGCCCCAGCAGATGTAACTCGGCGCCTCATTGCCGCCCCACAGACGCTTGTAGGAGTTGACATACTGGTCGGTGACCGCGCAGATCTCCGCCGCATGGTACAGGATGCCCGCCGCGAATTGGCGTGCGGTGACGGACATGTTGAACTCCTGGCCTGCCTCATAGAACGCGTTGGCATCGCCCTCGAACAGGCTCAGATGGGTGTGCATGCCCGATCCCGGAGCGTCGGCAAGGGGCTTCGGCATGAAGCTGGCGTGGATGCCGCGCTCCAGCGAGATCTCCTTGACAACGGTACGGAAGGTCATGATGTTGTCGGCCGTGGTCAACGCATCGGCGTACCGCAGGTCGATTTCATTCTGGCCCGGACCCGCCTCATGGTGCGAATACTCCACCGAGATGCCCATCTGTTCCAGCATATTGACGGTGGCACGGCGGAAGTCCATGCCTGGGCTGCGCGGAACGTGGTCGAAATAGCCGCCTTCGTCGATCGGCGTCGGCGTCTGGGACCAGTCGTCCTGCTTTTCGAACAGGTAGAACTCGATTTCCGGATGCACATAGAAGGTGAAGCCCTTTTCCTTGGCCTTCGCCAGGGCCTGCTTGAGCACATGGCGCGGATCACCCAGGGACGGCTCGCCATCGGGGGTCAGCACGTCGCAGAACATGCGGGCCGTTCCCTGCGGACCACCTCGCCACGGCAGAATCTGGAAGGTGGAGGGATCGGGTTTGACGATCATATCGTCTTCGGAGACACGGGTGAGGCCCTCCACCGCGGAACCGTCGAATCCGAGCCCTTCCTCGAACGCCGCTTCCAGTTCCGCCGGTGCGATGGCCACGGACTTCAGTGTTCCCAACACATCCGTGAACCACAGACGAATGAAGCGCACGTCTCGTTCCTCGACTGTGCGCAAAGCAAATTCTTGCTGTTTATCCATAGTGCCCCATCGTTCCATGCGCATGTTACGAACGTCGTTAACACGCGCCGAAACATACC
>DKCF01000032.1:34922-35221 GCA_002451435.1 Bifidobacterium sp. UBA6881
CGGGCCACTTCGAGCGCCTCCTCCAAAGTGAAGGCGCGCGCGTACAGCGACTTGCCCAGAATCGCGGAATCCACGCCCAGTTCGGCGAGCTTCTTGATGTTGCGCAGATCGTCGAGCTTGGAGATGCCGCCGGACGCGGTGACCTTGGCATCGGTGCGTTCCGCCACTTCGCGCAGCAGTTCGAGATTCGGGCCGCTCATCATGCCGTCGCGAGCCACGTCGGTGACCACATACCGGGAGCAACCGACGGAATCCAGGAACTTCATGGTCTCGAACAGGTCACCGCCTTCCTTCACCCA
>DKCF01000104.1:0-1003 GCA_002451435.1 Bifidobacterium sp. UBA6881
ATCCGGCGCATCGCATTGTTCGCAACCGTTACGTTGCTTGTGGTCGCGACGCTTACGTTCTGCAGTGTGCATGCGTTGGATATTCGGGGGAAAACGAACGGTGCGGGCGTCGCGTCATCATCCGCGCAATCGCGGAATTCCACAGCGGATGGCGATGCGAAAACAAGGAAATCACGCGGCCAACGATCCTCAAATGGTACAAGCGCGAACGCCCGGAAAGCAGCGAAGGGCCAATCCGGACAAAAACAGGACACTGAGCAGAAGACCGGACGGAACACCGCGGTGGAGGAGGCGTTGGACGCGCAATCCGCCTCATTGAGTGATGAGGAAAAGGCCAAGATCCTCAGCAATGCGGAACAAGTGGCACAGAACAGCGGGCACGACGTGGTCCGATACCGGTACTGCGTCACCACAAAAGGCAATGTCGGCGATGCCGAGGAATTCGCGAACGCCGCCTACCGTATCCTCAACGATGCAAAAGGCTGGCCACGCGCCGGCGCGGTGTTCGAACAATCCACCGATCAGAACACATGCGACTTCAACCTGGTGCTTTCGGAGGCGCAATACATGAAATCGTTCTCGTCCGGCTGCTCGGAGGAATACAGCTGCAGGGTGGGCCAGGACGTGATCATCAACGACAATCGGTGGACCTCCGGCACGGAGTCATGGCTGTCGGCGGGCGGCGATCTGGCACGGTACCGGGTGATGGTGATCAACCATGAGGTCGGCCATCGACTCGGACACAAGGACAATGAGACGACATGCGCCGGAGCGGGCCAGGCCGCGCCCCTGATGCAGGAGCAGTCCATGCATCTCGACGGCTGCTCGGTGAACGAATATCCGCTCGATTCGGAACTGTGGATTCAGTAGCGCCGTGCTCGCGGTGTTTGCGGTGGCGTGTGGTGGCTTGGACATACTGTTGCGATGGCGGTGATCCGCGTCTCGCCGCCACTTGTGGTGCCCCGATTTGCCGTTCGGACCTACCATATTCGGAGCCGCCGCG
>DKCF01000104.1:1119-4068 GCA_002451435.1 Bifidobacterium sp. UBA6881
CCGAAATATTCGTCGAACGCACGCTGGTCGATACGCCGGTCGGTGGTGTCGGCGCGGACCTTGGCCCAATCGAATTCGGACAGCGCCTCGGATGCGCTCATCGGCTGGGGAACCGTCTTTGACGGCGATCCCTGCAATCCCAACAGCCAAGCGCAATAGCCGATGACGCGTTCGGCGGTGACGCCGTGCGCGCGAAGCACGCCCATGTCCAGTGATCGCTCGCGTTTGGCAAGACGCCGTCCGCCAGCATTGTCGATGAGTGGCAGATGCGCGTAATGCGGATGCTCGGCGGATGCGGTTTGGCCGGACGTTGCGGAATCGCAGGCCGAGGAATCGGACGCCGGGCGGTCAACGAAGCCGCTGGCGATCAAAGCCCGCCGGATGTATATCTGCAAGGCGTTGGAACGCAGCAGATCCCGTCCCCGCACGATGTCATCGACCCGCATGGTCAGATCGTCGACCACCACGACCAGCTGGTAGGAGAACAATCCATCGGCACGGCGGATGATGGTGTCGCCGATGTCGCGGGGCAAATCGAATCGCTGCATGCCGAACACCTCGTCCTCGAAGGAAATCACCGCATCGGTGCCGTCCGCAACCGGTTCCGGCATGGCGATGCGCAGCGAATGACGATCTCCGCGCAGGACGCGTTCCCGCGTTTGCGCCGGATCGGTCGCGGCGAGGCGTCGGCACGTGCCCGGATACACCATGAACCGGTCGCCCTCCTGTGGCGCCGACGCCGCCCGGATATCCGCGCGCGAGCAGAAACAGGGATACACCAGCGGCGCCGAGGAATCCACAAGGATGGGGGACGCCGCATCCGGTCGTTTGCCAGGTCGTGACGCAGTGCCGGCATCCGCTGGTCCGAGGGAATCCAACACGTCGGACACGTCAAGCCCGCGCAGGTGGCGCAAGGCGTCCTCGTACATGTCATGCCGGGCGGATTGGAAAACCGGATCGCCATCCCAATCCAAGCCAAGCCAACGAAGGTCATCCATCATCGCGTCGGCGGCACCGGGAACGACGCGCGGCCCGTCGATGTCCTCGATGCGCAGAATCATGCCGTCATCGCGGCTGCGCGCGGACAGCCAAGCGCCCAACATCGCATAGATATTGCCGATATGCATACGTCCGGATGGCGTCGGAGCAAAACGGCCGGGCATGCTTGCCTCCTCATGGACCTGGACTTCAATGAACCTCATCGAACCAAAAGCGACGAAAATCAACGGCGTATGCAACTTTACCCATGGAACCGCATTCTTTGAGATTTTTTTGGTGATTTTCGTCACATTATGTTTCAGCGTTCGGCTATATGTCAGCTTTTGACCCCCCATTTATGGTTTACTACATGTGTTGGGGTTTACACGAAGCGTGCATGGTCGTAATGATCATATAGGAAGTGAAACGAATATGACGAAAAGACGATTCAGCCAGATGGAAATCGAATATCTCCGTTCCTTGCCCGCGGTTTCCGCGGTGACGGAGAACCGCATCACCTATGCGCGCGATTTCCAAATCATGTGCATGCATCGCTATCTGAACGGCGAGCGGCCGAGCGTGATCTTCACCTCGGCGGGTCTGAGCCCAAGCATTGTGGGGCATAAGCGCGTCGAACGCAACATCGCGCGGTGGAAGCACGACGACGAAATCGTCAAAGCCGCGAAGCGCGTCGATGTCGCCCAGCCGGAATCGAACACGGAATTCGACCATATGGTCACATTGCAGATGGGTAAGATCCAATCGCTGACCTGCCAGATGTTCGCGTTGAAGGAACGCATGGACGAGCTTGAACGACGTATCGGCGCATTGGAAAAATAACGAATATCGAACATATATTGTGTTCGTTTCATCGGTTTTGTGAAAGCTGATAGGGTGCTGGACGAATGCTGAAAAATTTCCTAAGCGCGGGAATGGCTATCGGCGCGTGACAACGCTCATACAATATCCAGCAGAGACGGCATGGTTGAAGTTCCCCCTTCGATCGCCTGCCGTCTTGTCATTACAGCCCGTACGCGTTTTGGCCGCTTTATCGCTTCACTTCCGGCCTGTCGTACGGGCTTCTTTCTATCTTTGGAACCAGTGCCGGAATTCGGAATGAATCGAAATCGAACGGAATTGAAGAGGCGATGAGATGACCGCTTATATGGACCATAAGAATCTTGCCAATGAAGTGATCGATGACGCGCGCGCCACGGAGATCGCGGACGGCGTGCATCGCGTGCTGGACCGCATCGCGGCGGCCGAAGCGGCCTCCGGTCGTGACGCCGGTTCCGTCAGACTGCTCGCCGCGACCAAAACCCGTGACGTCGGTGAGATCATGGCCGCGATCGATGCCGGCGTGCGCATGATCGGGGAGAATCGTCCCCAGGAAGTCGTGGCGAAGACCGAAGGGCTGATGAGGCGCTGTGCGGAACGTGGTTTCGTTTTGGGAACGGACGGTGCGAATGGCGGTGTTGCTGGGGGTTCCGGTGCTGGTGTCGCTGGGGGCTTGGTTGCTGCCGGTACTGATAATGCCGGTGGTCCCGTCGTCGCTGGCGGTGCGGGCGCTGGCGTTATTGGAGCGGCCGGTACAGCTGACGCCGCCAATGCGTTGTCCACGGTCGGTGGGGCCGCTGGCGCCGTGCGCATTCCGTTCCATCTCATCGGACAGCTGCAGAGCAACAAGATCGGCAAGGTCCTTCCGGTGGTGAACACCATCGAATCGGTGGATTCGATCGAACTGGCCGAAAAGATCGCACGCAGGGCCGTGGCCCGCGGCATCACCGTCGGCGTGCTGCTGGAGGTCAACGAATCCGGCGAGGAATCGAAGTCGGGATGCGATCCGGCGTATGCGATTCGCACCGCGCAGAAGATCGGCACGCTGGACGGCGTCGAACTGCAGGGATTGATGACCATTGGCGCGCATGTGGACGATGAGAAGACGATTCGCAGGGGCTTCGCGCATCTGCG
>DKCF01000031.1:0-7193 GCA_002451435.1 Bifidobacterium sp. UBA6881
ACCGACGCGTTCGAGCCTTTCCTGCATGACGGCTACGGCGTGATTCGGCACTGAGCAAAACGCCAGCGGTGTGTAGATATTGTCTAGACGCAGACTGATAATCCTATCCAGCCATTCGGAGTCGAATGCGTTTCGTGACTCCGGTCGCGTCGCGCATACTTCGAAGTACGCTTTGGTTGGTAACCAGAACGTCACATTCGACTTGGCTGCTGGGCTAAACTGGCAGCTGACACAAGAGCAGGAGGCGTGAATGATTGGTGCATTGGGAGAGGGCATGCTGACCATCGCCGATGGTCCGGAAATGCCGAGTATCAATGACTTCCTTCCCGATCCGTTCGTTTTTCAAGGCACGCCGTTCGCCATCAACCGCATCATCCTCGTTCGTATTCTCGCGACCGTCATCATGTTGCTGGTTCTCGGAATTACGGCGAGCCGTGCAAAGCTCATCCCGGGCCGTTGGCAGGGAGCAGTCGAATGGCTGATCGAATTCGTCCGTGACAACATCGTCTATCAGGTGATGGGCGAGCTTCGCGGCAAGCGTTACGTGCCGATGATCACCACCGTGTTCTGCACGTTGCTGATCTTCAATCTGTGCGGCATCATCCCGGGCTTCAACATCGCGGCAAGCGCGTCCATCACGCTGCCGCTGGTGTTCGCCATGTGGTGCTTCTGCCAATACTGGATTGCAGGCATCCGCGAGAAGGGCCTTGGCCACTTCCTGAGGGACGAGATCTTCCCGAAGGGCGTGCCTGCTCCGATCTACATTCTGCTGTCCCCGATTCAGCTGCTTGAGCTGCTGATTATCCGTCCGTTCTCGTTGACGATCCGTCTGTTCGCCAACATGGTTTCGGGCCACTTGATTCTTGCGCTGTGCCTTTCGGCCACGCAGTTCTTCCTTATTGATGTGGTGAACAAGATCATGATGCCGTTCGGCATCATCACCTTCGCAGCTGGCATGTTCATGTTCCTGTTCGAGGCGCTGGTCGCCTGCCTGCAGGCATACATCTTCGCCATCCTGACCACCGCGTACATCAATATGAGCTATCCGGAGATCGACTGACCACCGGCTTTTTAATTGTTGCTTCTTGTCAAGCAATAACCAGAAAGGAAACAATCATGGATATCGTTACCCTCGCTGAGGTTGCCGGCAACCTGAACGTCGTTGGCTACGGCCTCGCTGCCATCGGCCCTGGCATCGGTCTGGGCATCCTGATCGGCAAGACCATCGAAGGCACCGCTCGTCAGCCTGAGCTCGGCAGCCGTCTGCAGACCCTCATGTTCCTGGGTCTGGCATTCGTCGAGGTGCTGGCACTGCTCGGCTTCGTGCTCGCCTTCATCAAGTAAGACTTGAGCCAAGGTAACACCGAAGACGCAAACGAACGTGAAAGGAGGAAGACACTATGGTGACCGCAGCTAGCGAGATGGAACTGTTCCTTCCGAAAAGCTACGACATTTTCTGGTCGTTGGTCATTCTGATCATCGTCGCCGTGTTCTTCTACAAGTTCTTCCTGCCGAAGTTCCAGGCTGTGTTCGATGAGCGCGCCGCCAAGATCGAGGGTGGCATCGCCAAGGCCGAGAAGGCCCAGAAGGACGCTGACGAGGCCAAGGCGAAGTACGAGGCTCAGCTGAGCACCGCACGCGTCGAGGCATCCAAGATTCGCGACGACGCCCGCACCGAGGCATCCCGCATCATCGCCGACGCACGCACCCGTGCCGAAAGCGATGCCGCGCAGATCACCGCCACCGCGCAGCGTTCCATCGAATCGCAGCAGCAGCAGGCTCTGGTGAGCCTGAAGGGCGAGGTCGGCGTGCTGGCAACGGCACTGGCCGGCAAGATCCTCGGCAACAAGCTGAACGATGATGATGTGCAGTCGTCGATGATCGACCAGATGATCAACGATCTGGACAGCGACAAGAAGTGATCGAAACCTTCAAGAAAGGGAGGTGACCAATGCGAGGAGAAGCATCGCGTATCGCGGATCGCGTTTCGCGTGACTCGCTGGCCCCCAAGCTGCGTGAGAGCGGCGAGGACGCTTGGCGCATCGGGAACGAACTGTTTCTGATCACCAACGTGCTCGACCACAATGTCCAGCTGGAACGTGCCCTCACCGACCCGTCGCGCCCAGTCGAAGACAAGGTCGCGGTGGTCAAGGCCCTCGTCGGGGACCAGGCCCATCCGCTCACGATGGAGATCATGGCCGACCTGGTGTCCCGCCGCTGGAGCCGCGTGACCGATATCGCCAACGCCGTGGAGGACTTCGGCGTTGACGGCATGATGTACTACGCGGACCACACGAACACCACTCTGCAGGTCTCCGTCGAGCTTGCGGAGCTGCATTCCGCACTGCTCAACCTTCCGGTCGTACGTTCCAAGCTGTATGACGATTCCGTCCCCGCCGAAGCCCGCATCAAGCTGCTCAACAGCCTGATCGGCAACACGGACTTCACCAAGGTGACGAAGCGTCTGGCCGAACACGCGACCTGCAATCTGCGCAATCGTCGTTATCTGCAGACCATCCAGTGGCTGATCAACAAATTCTCCCGTCATATGGGCGAATCGATGGTCACCGTGACCACGGCAAAGCCGCTGACCGGCGAGCAGATCGACAAGCTCACCGCCATCTATTCGAAGAAGACCGGCCATCCGGTGCATATCAACTCCGTGGTCGATCCGACCGTTCTGGGTGGCATGCGCGTTCAGGTTGGCGACGAGGTCACCGACAATACGGTGGTCGCACAGCTGCAGCATCTTCAGCGCACGGTGAAGGCAACCGCCTGACGGTTCGCCGCACGGTGAACAAGCCTGAAACAAGACTTGACTGAATTTATAAACAACAATAAGGAGTGATCATGGCAGAACTTACCATTGATCCCACCACGATACGCAAGGCGCTCGATGATTTCGTCGAGTCGTACAAGCCGTCGGATAACCCAACCCAGGAGGTTGGTTATGTGGCGACCGCTGGCGACGGCATTGCGCACGTGACGGGACTGCCTGGTTGCATGGCCAATGAGCTGCTGACCTTCGAAGACGGCACGCTTGGCCTGGCGTTCAACCTTGACGCCCGCGAGATCGGCGTGGTTATCCTCGGCGACTTCGCAGGAATCGAGGAAGGCCAGGAAGTGCGTCGTACCGGCGAAGTGCTCTCCGTGCCCGTCGGCGACGGCTACCTTGGCCGCGTCGTGGACCCGCTAGGCAACCCGATTGACGGTCTTGGCGCGATCAAGACCGAAGGCCGTCGTATCCTCGAAGCCCAGGCTCCGGACGTTATGCATCGTCACCCGGTTGACGAGCCAATGTCCACCGGTCTGAAGGCAATCGACGCGATGACCCCTATCGGTCGTGGCCAGCGCCAGCTCATCATTGGCGATCGCCAGACCGGTAAGACCGCTATCGCAATCGATACGATCATCAACCAGAAGCGCAATTGGGAATCCGGAGACCCGAAGAAGCAGGTCCGCTGCATCTACGTGGCCGTCGGTCAGAAGGGCTCCACCATCGCATCGGTGAAGCAGTCCCTGGAAGAAGCCGGCGCCATGGAGTACACCACCATCGTGGCCTCCCCGGCTTCCGATTCCGCAGGCTTCAAGTACATCGCACCGTACACCGGTTCCGCCATCGGACAGCACTGGATGTACCACGGCAAGCACGTGCTCATCGTCTTCGACGACCTGTCGAAGCAGGCTGAGGCCTACCGTTCGATTTCCCTGCTGCTGCGTCGTCCGCCGGGACGTGAAGCGTACCCGGGCGATGTGTTCTATCTGCACTCCCGTCTGCTGGAACGTTGCGCCAAGGTTTCCGATGACCTCGGCGGCGGCTCGATGACCGGTCTTCCGATCGTCGAGACCAAGGCGAACGATGTGTCCGCCTACATTCCGACCAACGTGATCTCCATCACCGATGGCCAGATCTTCCTGCAGTCCGACCTGTTCAACGCGAACCAGCGTCCGGCCGTGGACGTCGGCATCTCCGTGTCCCGAGTCGGTGGCGCAGCCCAGACCAAGGCTCTGAAGAAGGTCTCCGGCACGCTGAAGATCTCCTTGGCCCAGTACCGTTCGCTGGAATCCTTCGCCATGTTCGCCTCCGATCTGGATGCGGCTTCGAAGGCTCAGCTGAACCGTGGTTCGCACCTGACCGAGCTGCTGAAGCAGCCGCAGTTCTCGCCGTACTCGATGGAACAGGAAGTCGTCTCCGTGTGGGCCGGTACCCACGGCAAGATGGACGACCTGCCGCTGAGCGACGTGCTGCCGTTCGAGAAGGGCATGCTGGACTACCTGGAGCACAACACCGACATTCTCAAGACCATCCGCGAGACCGAAGACTTCACCGCCGACACCGAGGCTGCCCTCGACAAGGCCGTGGAAGCGTTCCGTCAGACTTACGTCACCAGCGCGGGCAAGCCGCTGGTCGACAAGAAGCCCGACACCAAGGACGCCGCTCCGGTCGAGCAGGAAAAGATCGTCGCAGGAGAGAAGTGATCCATGGGCTCGCAACTCGCATTGAAATCTAGGATCGCCTCCACCGCGTCGCTGGAGAAAATCTTCAACGCGCAGGAGATGATCGCGTCTTCGCACATCGCCAAGGCACGTGACGTGGCCTTGAACGCGAAGCCGTATACCGATGCGATTTTCGACGCCGTGCAAGCGCTGGTGGCCCATTCCCATATCGACCATCCGATCGTGAAGAAGAAGGACGAGGACAACCCTCGCGTGGCTGTCCTCGCCCTTACTTCCGACCGTGGTATGGCGGGTCCGTACACCTCCTCGATCATCCGCGAAACGGAATCGCTGCTGTCCCGCCTCGATGCGGCAGGCAAGCAGCCGGAACTGTATGTGTATGGTCGTCGCGGTGTGACGTACTACAAGTACCGCAATCGTGATATTGCCGGTACATGGGAAGGTGACACCGACCAGCCCGGCGTGGAAGTCGCAGAGTCCATCTCGAAGGCATTGTTGGACGCCTACATGAAGCCGGCGGACCAAGGTGGAGTCTCCGAACTCTACATCGTGTTCACCGAATTCGTGAACATGGTGGTGCAGAAGGTGCGCGTGCTGCGCATGCTGCCGGTCGAGCTCGTGCGTCCGGAACAGCAGACCTCCGGCCCCGTGTCGGGAGCCGACGCCGATGCGGCGACTCCGCTGTATGCGTTCGAGCCGAGCGTCGACGAGGTGCTTGACGCCATCCTGCCGAAGTACATCCAGTCCCGTATCCATGAATGCCTGCTCACCGCAGCGGCATCCGAGACTGCAAGCCGGCAGAACGCCATGCATACGGCTACAGATAACGCCCGCAGCCTGATCGACGACCTGACCCGCAAGCTCAACGCTTCGCGACAGGCCGCGATTACCCAGGAACTTACCGAAATCATCGGCAGCGCCGACGCGCTGAACAAGAAGGAAGAGTAGGAACGCATATGGCTGAGAATCAGACCACAGCGGCTCCCGAGACGGCTGCAGAGCCGACCGTTGGACGCGTTACGCGTATCCAGGGTTCGGTTATCGACGTCGAATTCCCGGTGGGCCACCTGCCCGACATTTACAATGCACTTACCGTTGAGCTGACCAACACCGGCGCTCACGAAGAGGGCGAGACCGCGCAGAAGATCACCCTTGAGGTCGAACAGCACCTCGGCGATTCCACTGTGCGTACCGTGGCGCTGAAGCCGACCGACGGCCTTGTGCGCGGTGCCACCGTGACCGATACCGGCGGCCCGATCTCCGTTCCGGTTGGCGATGTCACCAAGGGCCACGTGTTCGACGTGTCCGGCAACATCCTCAACAAGAAGGCCGATGAGGTCGTCAAGGTGACCGAGCGTTGGCCCATCCACCGCAACCCGCCGGCATTCGACCAGCTGGAGTCCAAGACCCAGATGTTCGAGACCGGCATCAAGGTCATCGACCTGCTGACCCCGTACGTGCAGGGCGGCAAGATCGGTCTGTTCGGCGGCGCAGGCGTCGGCAAGACCGTGCTGATTCAGGAAATGATTCAGCGTGTGGCCCAGAACCACGGCGGTGTGTCCGTGTTCGCCGGTGTCGGCGAGCGTACCCGTGAGGGCAACGACCTGATCGGCGAAATGGACGAGGCCGGTGTGCTTGAAAAGACCGCACTGGTCTTCGGCCAGATGGATGAGCAGCCGGGTACCCGTCTGCGTGTCCCGCTGACCGCACTGACCATGGCCGAGTACTTCCGTGACGTGCAGAACCAGGACGTGCTGCTGTTCATCGACAACATCTTCCGCTTCACCCAGGCCGGTTCCGAGGTGTCCACCCTGCTCGGCCGTATGCCGTCCGCAGTGGGCTACCAGCCGAACCTGGCCGATGAGATGGGCGCGCTGCAGGAGCGAATCACTTCGACCCGTGGCCACTCCATCACCTCGCTGCAGGCCATCTACGTGCCGGCCGATGATTACACCGACCCGGCTCCGGCGACGACCTTCGCCCACTTGGACGCGACTACCGAGCTTTCTCGTGACATCGCCTCCAAGGGCATCTACCCGGCAGTGGATCCGCTGAGCTCCACTTCGCGAATCCTTGATCCGCGTTATGTCGGCCAGGCCCACTACGAGTGCGCCAACCGCGTCAAGGCGATTCTGCAGCGTAACAAGGAGCTGCAGGACATCATCGCCCTGATCGGTATCGACGAGCTCGGCGAGGAAGACAAGACCACCGTGAACCGCGCGCGTAAGATCGAGCAGTTCCTTGGCCAGAACTTCTACGTCGCTGAAAAGTTCACCGGCCGTCCGGGCTCCTACGTCCCGGCGGACGAGACCATCGAGGCCTTCACCCGCATCTGCGACGGTGTGTATGACGACGTTCCGGAGCAGGCATTCTCCGGTATCGGCGGCATCGACGACCTCGAGAAGAAGTGGCACGACATGCAGAAGGAATACGGTGCGTGATGGCCGGATCGACAATGCAGGTGAACATCGTCGCCGCTGACCACCCTGTGTGGAACGGCACGGCGAAGTCCGTCACCATTCCGGCCTCCGAGGGCGGAATGGGCATCCTGCCCGACCACGAGCCTGTGCTGACCGTGATCAAGGAGGGAACCATCGTCGTGGTGGATCCCGAAGGCGAACGTCTCTCGTTTGATGTGACCGACGGCTTCATTTCCTTCGATTCGAACAAGCTCACCGTTGCGGTCGAGCGTGGACGCAACGTCAAGCGCGCCGAATAATTCGGTTCCGTTATTG
>DKCF01000031.1:7307-7512 GCA_002451435.1 Bifidobacterium sp. UBA6881
CGGCATGGTAGGGTAGTGCCTCGTGCGAATTATTGTTGCTGATTGCTCTGCCGAATATTCCGGTCGTTTGAACGCGTCCCTGCCGCTTGCCAAGCGGGTGCTGCTGATCAAAGCCGACAACAGCCTGCTGATCTTCTCGGAATTGGGTTCCTACAAACCGCTCAATTGGATGGCCGCGCCGTGCACGCTCAGGGACATCACGCCG
>DKCF01000031.1:7598-8123 GCA_002451435.1 Bifidobacterium sp. UBA6881
TCGAACGATGTGCTGGAAGTGACGCTGCGGCACATCTATTCGGACGAATCGTACGATCTGGGCGAAGACCCCGGATTGATCAAGGATGGTGTGGAGGACCACCTGCAGCGGTACCTCGCCGAACAGATCGAACGCATCGGCAAGGGTGCGAAGCTGGTGCGCCGCGAATATCCGACCGCCATCGGCCCGGTGGACATCATGGCCATCGACGCGAACGGCGAGCACGTGGCCATCGAAATCAAACGCAACGGCGGCATTGACGGTGTGGAGCAGCTTACGCGCTACTGCAAGCTGCTCAACCGTGACCCGTTGCTCGCGCCGGTGCATGGCATCTTCGCCGCGCAGACCATCACCCCGCAGGCCCGTGTGCTTGCGCAGGACCGCGGCTTCCGTTGCCTGATCCTCGACTATGAGGAGATGAAAGGCGTCGAGGACGACTCGCTCAGACTGTTCTGACGGTTCGTTTGCTCTTCTGAATTTCCCAAACTACCGATGGTGGGGTGCGCTGAGCGTCGGTAGATTGGG
>DKCF01000031.1:8295-10899 GCA_002451435.1 Bifidobacterium sp. UBA6881
TCGACCACGAACACCAGCGTGGAGTTCGCCGGAATCGAGCCGGACTTCTTGTTGCCGTATCCCTTGTCCGGCGGAATGATCATCAGCACCTGCGAACCGACGGTCTGCCCGATCAGGCCGTCCTTCCAGCCTTGGATGATCTGGCCGGACGAGGAGACATCGGCGTCGAACGTGGTGTTCTTGTCCCACGAGGAATCGAACTGCTTGCCATCGGTCGTCCAGCCGGTGTACTTCACGACAGCGGTCATGGAATCGGTGATCTGCTTGCCGTCGCCCTTGATCAGCGTCTGCGTGATCTGCTTGTCGACGGAACCCTGGCCGTTCATGTCGATGGACGGCTTGCCCTTCTTGCCCAGCGTCACCTTCGGCAGGTTCGCGGGAATGTCGGTCACCTTGGTGCCGGTGGCGCGTTCCAGATCCCTCGACTTCGATACGAGGGTGAGCACCATGAGATACGAGGTGCCGGAGGAATTCGAATCGTTCACGCCGAACGCGATGGTGGCGTTGATTCGTTGGGCGCTGAAGATCTTGTAGTATTCCGCGTTCATCTTGCTGGTGTCGTCGCTGACGACCGCGGCGCAATCGGGAGTGTTCTTCTCCCAGGTGCTCATCAGTTCGGAGCCGTCCTTGACGTTGATGGCGATGCCCTGCGCGCATACGCGGTCGCCGTTCTCGATTTTGGCGCCATTGCCCTTCTGCAGCACGACGTAGCTGTTGTTCTCCACGGTCATCGGGGTCTTGAACGAAATGGTGGGCTTCTTGCCCGGTTCGCCCGTCGCCGTCACGCCGGCGATCTGATTCATTTTCGTGGAGGAATTGGAGGAGTTCGAAGAAGAGGATGAAGACGAGGAAGACGATGAGGATTTCGATTTGCTGTCGGATTTCGTGCCGGAATCGCTGCCGCACGCCGAAGCGCCCAAGCACATGATCGCCGCGCATGCGGTTGCCACGGCTTTGAGGAAAATAGTTTTACGCATAGGCTTAACCATAGCGGCAATCATTGATTTCCATGGGTTTAACAGGCTTTTGCAGGGGTACAGGCTAGAATGGGGAGCGCTATGACTTTATCGCAAGAAGAACAGGAAGAACCGCAGGTCAAGGCGGGTCCCACACGCCATGCCAAGATCATGCGCGGAATCGTCACGCCTATTTTCGGTCTGCTCGCCGTCGCTTGCATCGTGCTGGGCGTGCTCAACGCCACCATGTGGAAGCCGGATACGCGAATCGCCGCTTCCGCTTCGGTGAGCGGATCGCGCTACGTGGTCACCGACCCCGGTGTGCTGCCGCTGGTCGACAAGAAGGTCACCGTCACCGCGAAATCATCCAGCAAAACCGCCAATGTATGCGTCGTCATCGGCTCCAGCCGCGATGTCAATGGCTGGATCGCCGGTTCCAAGTACATGCGCGTCACCGGTCTTTCCGATTGGAGCACGCTCGCCGTGCAGAAGGCTTCGGCCCAGGGGAAGGCCGACACGTCCGAAGGCCAGGTCGAGCTCAAGGATTCCGACATGTGGCGCGAGACGAAATGCGGCACGGGTTCCGTCTCCATCCGGCTCAAGGTCGCCGATACCGAGGTCGGCAAAGACACCGTCGCGTTGATTGATTTCAGCGACACGAAGGGCGCTTCCATCGAATTCGATTGGGTCCGTCAGACGGTTCCCGACTTCGCGATGCCGTTCTACCTGGTCGGCGGCCTGTTCGCGGTGCTCGCCGTGCTCGCGGCTTCCGTGTTCGCGATGCCGCCGCATAAGCGTCGTCACCGTCGTGCGTTCGCGGTGGTGGATGGTGTCGGATCATCGCAGGGCGACGATACCGAGGTTGCCGCGTGGGTGAGGAACGCAGAAGCCAATGCGGTTCGCAATGAGCGTTCGATCGAACCCACGCGCAAGCGCCGCCGTCATGCCGCGCACAGCGCCGAAGCCGAGGCCGCCACGGAAGAGACCGCGACGCAGCCGACGATCATCGACCCGTCCGCGCGCAATCTGGTCGCAGACCAGCAGCAGGCGCTCGACGGTGACGGCGCAGGTTCCTCTGCCGCCGATGAGAACCCGTCCGCGGGCGAGGAGACCTCCGTGATCTCCCAGGAAGAGCTTATGGCGTACTTCGCGCGATTGGCGAGGGAAGAGGCGGCCGAGGATGCCGCTGAAAACGGCAAGGGCGCTTCGATGGGCGCCGCCGTTTCTACGGATGCTTCTTCGTCGGACGTTGACACGTCGGATACTGATGCGTCAGATGCCGCCATGGGCGGCGCTGTTTCGGAGGATGCCGCCGAAACCATTGAGGAATCGTCAGTGGATGGAGCTGGGGAAGTCGCGGAGACTTCGGAAGACGTCGCCGAGGAGTCGGAGGGATCGACGCAGGAGGTTCCGGAGGATTCTAGTGAGTCTTCTGAATCTGTGAAGGAAGAATCGGCATCCGCCGCCGATGTGTTCGATGGATCCGATTCATCCGTCGAATCCGACCGGTCTGGCGAATCCACCGATGACTCGTCCTCCGAATCCAAGGATGATGTTGACGACGGTACATCCGAGGGAAACGACGAATCCGAGAACGCCGATGGGTCCAATGCGGCGGAAGGAACTTCGGAACCTGAAGACTCTGAAA
>DKCF01000031.1:10975-17514 GCA_002451435.1 Bifidobacterium sp. UBA6881
TCCGACGCTGATGAGTCCGAACGGACAGATGACGAGTCTGAAGAAACGGACGGCGAGTCCGAAGGAACGGAGGAATCCTCCGATTCCGATGAAACGGACGAAAGCGGCAAGAAGGAGGCCGAATGATGGGGAAGCGTTTCCATATGGTCGCGGCTGCCATGCTTGCCGCGGGTCTGGTCATCGGCATGGGCGGATGCGAAGGGCAGTTGCCCACGCCGTCCGCCGCGTCATCGCAGAAGCCGGTGCCGAATCTGACGGAACGGCAAGAGAAGACGATCCGCACGAATATCGTCAAAACGCTGGATCAGCTCAACGCGAACCGCGACACCGACAATCTCTCGACGGTTCTGGAAGGCCCTGAACTCGACATCCGCACCAGCGAACTGAACGTGGCGAAGGCGACCAACAATCTCGACCGGAAGACCACGATTCCGACAGGTCTGGCCCAGGCGGTGATCTCCACCGATTCCGGCTGGCCGCGCACGATATTCTCCATCACCTCGACCACCGAAGACCAGCAGTCCAAACGTCTGTTGGTGCTGAAGCAGGATTCCGCCCACCAGAACTACAAACTGTGGGGCGTCGCGAGACTGTTCTCCGGCGTGAAGATGCCGAGCTTCGAAATCGCCAGCACCGGCAGCCAGCAGGGCTCAGCCGACGATTCCGGCCTCGTGATGAAGCCCAAGGAAGCCGTCGCGGCCTACGCCGATCTGCTGCAGAACAACGCGAACAGCAAGTACGCCTCCCAATTCGCCGATGACGATTTGCGCACCAAACTCGAGGCGCTGACCGAACAGGTGCAGAAGGCCATGGAATTGAACGCCGGCACGCAGCAGCAGACGTTCACGCCGGTGGAGGACGCGATGTGCGTGATGCGCACCGCCGATGGCGGCGATCTGGTCGTGGCGCAGATCGATTCCGAATGGACCCGTGCGGCTGGCGAGGGACGAGAATCCCAGCCGGCCTCCGATGCGGAAAAGGCGCTGTTCGGTGACGGCACGGCCACGAGCACCATGAAGACCACGTATGTGAACGTGGTGGCGCTGTACATTCCGCAGGCCGGTCACGGCGCGAAGATCACCGCGGTCGGTTCCGAACGGCAGCCGGTGAAGGTCGAGGCGCTCTGACGCTCGTCTTCGCTGAATGTATTGATTGTTGACAGGGAGGCATATATGGCAGAACAAAAGCCATTCAATCCAGGGGTTTCGTTGGCGGGAGCCGTCGATTTGGAGGCACTCAAGCATCAGGTGAAGGCGGAGCCGGGCCAGGCCGGCGGCGCGCCGGCCGCGGGCGGCTACGTCATCGATACGACGGAGGGCACGTTCCAGGCGATGGTGCAGACTTCGGCCACGTTCCCGATTCTGCTGCTGTTGTGGGTGCCCACCGACGACCGCCTGTTCGACATGGCCCGCAAGCTGGGCGAAGCGGTGAACAAGCTGAACGGCCAGATTCAGCTGTCGCGTATCGACATCGCCTCCAGCCCGTCAATCGCCCAGGCGTTCCAGGTGCAGGGCGCTCCGGCGTTGTTCGGATTGATCGGCGGCCGTCCGATGCCGATTCTGCAGGGACTGCCGTCCGACGAGGAACTGCAGCAGATCACCGATACGGTGATTCCGAAGCTGATCGCGGCGGCGCAGCAGGCCGGCGTGACCGGTTCCGCCCCGTATTCGGGCGATCCGGATTCCGACGCGGCGAATTCCGCATCCGCGGCCAGCGCCCAGGACGAGGTTCCTCCGGAACATCAGGAGGCCTATATGCTTGCCCAGCAGGGCGATTACGCAGGTGCCGCGGAAGCCTACGCGAAAGTGCTGGAGGCCGATCCGAACGATGCACGCGCGGCCCGTGAGCACGCGAAGGCGTTGCTGCTGGCCCGTTCCGCGAATGCGAACGTGCGTGAGGTGCGTGCCGCCGCGGCCGACAATCCGGGTGACGTGAACGCGCAGCTCGCCGTCGCCGATGTCGATATGATCGGCGGCCAGATCCAGGACGCGTTCGACCGTCTGCTCGATTTCGTCGCGGATGGGCACAAGGCCGACATCGAGCCGGTGCGCCAGCGTCTGCTGGAGTACTTCACGATTCCGGAGCCGACCGACGAACGTCTGAAGCGCGCTCGCCGCCGTCTGGCCACGTTGCTGTACTAGGACGTGCCAAGCTGCGACTCGCGCGTCCGCCGTTCCGTGCCGCACGGCCGCCGGATGTCGCGATGGATGCATGAAAGGTGGTGTGCCTGAAGGCGCACCACCTTTGTCGTTAAGAGCCATGTCCGGTGCATGATTGCCGTTTTCGGCGGTCGCGTCCACGGTCATGATGCCGTAACCATGGTTTAGGGAATTTCGGTCATTTTCGGCCATATATGGGCGTCATGGGAATTCTGGCGGCTTCTCTGGCGCATGCCGACCTGTCGGTTTCCGCGGTCGCGGTCCGTTCACTCCATGCGATTGACGCCGAAGTAGTCGAGGAACCGCGGTCCATCCGTTTCGAGTTCCCGTTCGAAGTCCGCGCGCCATGCGGAATAGGGGTTCGCGGCCAATCCCTCGTTGCTGAACCGCGCTTGGTCGGTGATTTCCGTGACGCAGAATTTCGGGATGGCGAGATTGATGACCGGACCGATGCGTTCCGCCTCGGCGATGATGAGCGGGGCATTGGCCCCTCCGAACACGTCGATGTTCCACCCGTCTTCTTCGATCCAATCGGTGAAACGGTTTTTGATGGTCACCTCGCCGCCGCGCTTGATGAGCTCCGCGGCGATGCGCGCGTCGATGTCCCGGCTCGCCTCATATCGGGTTCCGCCCACCGAAGGGCCCTTCACGCTGATGGAGCCGGAGCGGAAATCGTCCTGATAGCGTTGCAGAATCTCCAAGGGCTGAAGATCGGGAGTCATGGCAAGCCGGACGTTCCGTGTCTTCAACCGGACGCGAAGCGCGTAACCGCCATCGTGCACATAGTAGCTTTGTATGATCAGCGTCGGGCTGTCCCAATCATCCAGCTCGATGGGCAGCGCGCGGCAGAAGAATCGACGTGTGTGCTCGAAATTGTCCATGATGTGTCCAAACTTTGCTCCTAGCGTCAGTGTAGCCATATACGCCGGTAAATCACAGTGATGTCGGAAGCTTCGGTCTGCGTGTTGTTTTGGACTTCGTGTCGCTTCCGCGCGGCGAGCGTGTAAAGTAGATTGCTGCACGGGTTTGTAGCTCAGCGGATAGAGCGTCTGTCTCCGGAACAGAAGGTCGTGGGTTCGATCCCCATCAAGCCCACCAGAGGCTCCGCGCCCATCGACATCCGTCGGTGGGCGCGGTTTTTATATGTGGCTCGCATGTGATTCATGCCAAGCGGCCCGCTTCGTTTCCTATGGCTCGTGTGGTTCATTCCACGCGGTTCATACCGGCCCGTATCGATTCATGGAAGCCTGCGATGCCGTTCCCCATTCGCATGGGTACACTTTGAGTACGCGAATACCCTCGTACATAAGGAGAAGCATCATGAGCAACAAGCTGGAAGCAGTGGCGACCTCCGAGGCTCCGGCGGCGCTCGGCGCATACAGCCAGGCGGTGAAGGCCAACGGATTCGTGTTCGTCTCCGGCCAGCTGGGCATCAACCCGGCCACCGGCGAACTGGCCGGAGCCAGCGCCGGCGAACAGGCCGCGCAGGCGCTGAAGAACATCAAGAACATCCTCGACGCATCGGGAAGCGGCCTGGAGAACGTGTGCCGCGCCACCATCTACCTGAAGAACGTCGATGACTTCCACGAGGTGGATGATGTGTACGCGAAGACGTTCACCGGTTCCGTGAAGCCGGCCCGCGTGGCGTTCGGCGGCAACAACATCCCGAAGGGCGCGCTCGTCGAGATCGACGCCATCGCCGCGCTCTGAGCGATGTTACCGGGCGGACGGTCGCTTCCTGCCGACGTTCGCCGAAATTCCTGTGATTCGGGTTCGCATGCCATGCGGCGTGCGGACCCGAATCACGTATATGCGCTATTCGGCGCGATTTACATGATTCGTGTGATTCACGCGGCTTGCCGGTCCTGCCGGTTCTGCGCGCCGTCGCGCGGCGATTGCACGGATCGCGGCATGGACGGCGTGGAACGCTTCGTGCGTGGCGTGGAACGGTTCGCACGCGGCTTGGAATCCTCGGAATCCGGCCGTCGTGTCACGGCGCGCGGAGCCTGTTCGACATGCGTGGAATCATGGTCGAGATATGCGCGCACCGAAGGAACCGCATCGTGCATGCTGTCGCTGAGCAATCCACGCGCGCCCAACCGCAGCGCGCGGCACACGTCGTACCGGTCATCCGCCTTGCCGACGTACACGGCGACGCCGTGCGCCCGCGCGCCGCGCATGAACCGACGGGTGACCTCACGGGAGCGGATCACCACGAAGTCCATGCGCTGACGCCAATCCACCTGCTCCGCCCGGCCGCTCAGGCACCAGCCGACCTTCCAACGCGGATGCCGCGCCAAAATCAGATCCACCGCCCGGCGGCTCGTCGACATGAACATCGCGCGGCGGGCGAATCCCGTCCGCCGGACGGTTCCATCCACGATGCGCACCAGACGCGCCGCATGGCGGTCATCGGTCTTCATGTCGAGCAGCAGGCCCAGATGATCGTTCGACCGCTCGGCGGTCCTGATGGCCTGGACCAGCGACGGCACATGAAAGTCATCGTTCGGCATCCGCCGCGTATCCATCGGCATGGAGGAAAGCCGACGGAACGTCAGCCGGTTGATCCTCCGATTGACGCCATCGCACGATAGCCGGCCCGTCGCACGGTCGTGGAACACCACCGGCCTGCCATCGGCGGTCAGCCGCACGTCGATCTCCGCGTAATCGGCATGCGCCCTGCCGGCCGCGCGAATCGATTGCAACGAATTCTCGGGCGCATGGTCGGTGTCGCCGCGATGCGCGATGATGACCGGACCGTGCTGGCGACGCGGCGCGGAATCCGCAAGCGCGTCATCGGCGCGAATCCACGCCGCATGGGCGAACAGCATTCCCGCCACGACCAGCAGCGCCATGAATATTCCATGGAAACCATGCCTGAGCATAATCGGCCTTCTTTGCATGACGTTCCCCGACGGAGCCCATCGAATCGCATCCGATGACGGATTCGATGAAGATGGGCTCGATGAAGAGGAACCAAACGATACACGGCACAGTATGCGACGGCAATCTCAAAACGGATGCGCGCCATACGATATGTGAACCCGGAATCCGATGATTCCGAGGCTCCCGTATAGTGGTGGTTTCGGGCGCCGGTCGAACGGAAGCCGTGCCCAGCCAAGTATTGAAGGAGCTGCCGCGCATGGCCGATTCGAACGCCAAAGATGCCGAAACGCAGACAACAGCCGAAGACCATGGCGAGGCGACCGCCGAGGCGCAGGGCGGACTCGAGCGCAAGATGGAGACCCGCCATCTGACGATGATCTCCCTGGGCGGCGTCATCGGCACCGGTCTGTTTCTGAGCTCCGGCTACACCATCCACCAGGCGGGACCACTCGGCGCGATTGTCGCCTACGCCATCGGCTCCATACTCGTCTACTTCGTGATGCTCAGCCTCGGCGAGCTTTCCGTGGCGATGCCGTATGCCGGCAGCTTCCACCTGTATGCGAAGCGCTTCATCGGCCCCGGCACGGCGTTCACCATCGCCGTGCTGTACTGGCTCAACTGGGCCGTGGCGCTCGCCTCGGAATTCACCGCGGCCGGACTGCTCATGCAACGGTGGTTCCCGCATTCGCCCACATGGGTGTGGTCGGCGGCGTTCATCGCGGTCGTGTTCCTGCTCAACATCCTGTCGGTGCGGCTCTACGGCGAATCGGAGTTCTGGTTCGCCTCCATCAAGGTGTTCGCCATCATCGCGTTCATCGTGATCGGACTGCTCGCCATATTCGGCGCGATCCCGATCTCCGGATACGACCATGCGCCGCTGTTCGGGAATTTCTACAACGATGGTTGGCTGCCGAACGGCATACTGCCGATCTTCTCGACATTGCTGACCGTGGTGTTCGCGTTCTCCGGAACGGAGGTCGTCGGCGTCGCGGCGGGGGAGACGAAGGATCCGTCGAAGGCCATCCCCAAGGCAGTGCACACCACGGTGCTGCGTCTGGCGATTTTCTTCATCGGCTCGATCGCCGTCATGGCGGCGTTGATTCCATGGCACAAGTCGGGCGTCGACACCAGCCCGTTCGTGCTGGTGTTCCAATCGATCGGCATGCCGTTCGCCGGCGACGTGATGAACTTCGTCGTGCTCACGGCGGTGCTGTCCGCCGCGAATTCGGGATTGTACGTATGCTCGCGCATGGTGTGGTCGCTCGCCCAGGAGCGGATGATCCCCCACGCGCTGGCGAAGACGAATTTCCATGGCGTTCCGGTGTTCGCCGTGCTGTTCAGCATGGCGGGATCGCTGCTGGCGCTGCTGTCGTCCGTGGTCGCCGCCTCGACGGTGTATCTGGCCTTGGTGGCGGTTTCCGGACTGGCGACGTTGGTCGTGTGGGCGTCGGTCTGCGTATGCCATGTGCGGTTCCGTCGGCAGTGGCTGGCCGA
>DKCF01000031.1:17607-18514 GCA_002451435.1 Bifidobacterium sp. UBA6881
GTGATGTGCGTCGGCGCGCTGGTTCTGGTGATCTGCGATCCCGCGCAACGCTCCACATTGCTGTACATGATTCCGTTCATGGCGCTGTGCTACGCGGGCTACTACGCCTCCGCGGCCTGGCGCAAACGGCATGGTGCCGGCCAAGGCGACGGCTGCGGCGGTGCCGGGCATGGCGGCGAAGACCATGGTCCGCGCGACGCCGGTCCCGGCAAGCGTAAGGCGGAGCGCGGCCGGTAGGCGGCGCGAATTCTGTCGGCGCGCACGGTAGACTTGGAGGAATGAGTCCAGAAGCGCTTAGTGAACTAATTTTCAACATCGCCAACAGCCTCGTGAACGAAGGCAAGGCAGGCACCCTCACCACCGATCTCATTCCCCCGCAGGCCAAATTCGCCGTCATGCGTCCGAAGGACCGCGCCCACGGCGATTGGGCGTCCAACGCGGCCATGCAGCTGGCCAAGAAGGCCGGCATGAAGCCGCGCGACCTCGCCGAGCTGTTCGCCGCCGAACTGGGCGACGCCGACGGCATCAAGTCCGTGGAAGTGGCGGGCCCCGGCTTCATCAACATCGTGCTCGACTCCGCCTCCGCGGCGGCCGTCGTCGACACCGTGCTCGCAGAGGGCGCGAAGTACGGCAGGAACGACCATCTTTCCGGCAAGACGCTGAACCTCGAATTCGTCTCCGCCAACCCGACCGGACCGATCCACATCGGCGGCACCCGCTGGGCGGCCGTCGGCGACTCCATGGCGCGCGTGCTCGAGGCCAACGGCGCCAAGGTGGTGCGCGAATACTACTTCAACGACCACGGCGAGCAGATCAACCGCTTCGCCAAGTCCCTCGTCGCCGCGGCGCACGGCGAGGAAACCCCGATCGACGGCTACAAGGGCGCGTACATCGATGAGATCGCCCA
>DKCF01000003.1:0-127 GCA_002451435.1 Bifidobacterium sp. UBA6881
AGCTTGTTTGCGTACTGATTTATCCAGTTGGTGGATGATTTGGTTGCTCGAGATGTTGATAAGTGTGCTGATTTCTCCAGTCGCTGGGTGTTTTGGTTGTTTGAGGTGGGCGCAAGCGTACTGATTT
>DKCF01000003.1:259-1711 GCA_002451435.1 Bifidobacterium sp. UBA6881
ACTTGGTCGTATGGGACGTTTGCAAGCGGCTGGATTCCTCCACCGACTGGATGATTTGGGGTCTTTCGCTGGTTGGTGTGGGCGAGACAAGCCGGCTGGTGACTAGGCCTTGCGGACCCGAAGCCGGCCATGCGCTCGTCACACAGACGCGTTACTGTTAGGGGCATGCCTACTTTCACCAAAGAAGAAATCGTGCATTTGGGCGATTTGGCCCGAATCGCACTGACGGATGAGGAAATCACCCGTCTGCAGGGCGATCTGAACGTCATCGCCGAATCCATCAACAAGGTTCAGGAAGTCGCTACCGATGATGTGGAACCGACCGCGAACCCGATTCCGCTGGAAGCCTACCTGCGTCCGGACGTCCCGGAGACGCCGCTGACTCAGGAAGAAGCGACCGCAGGCGCCCCGGTTTCCGAGGCCGGCATGTTCGTCGCACCGCGCATTCTGGGACAGGAGTGATATGAGCACCACTGAACTCGTCAAGCTTTCCGCCGCCGAGATGGCGGCCAAGATCAGGGCCAAGGAAGTCTCCAGCCGCGAGCTGGTCGAAGCCCATCTGAAGGTCATCGAAGCCGCAGAACCGAGCGTCAAGGCCTTCCTGAAGGTCTCCGCCGACCAGGCCCTCGAGCAGGCCGACGCCTTCGACGCCAAGTCCGATGAGGAGAAGGCCCAGCTTCCGGAACTCGCCGGCGTGCCGATCGCCATCAAGGACATGATCGTCACCAAGGGCATCGAGACCACCGCCGCCTCCAAGATCCTCGAAGGCTGGGTGCCGCCGTACGACGCCACCGTTATCACGAAACTCAAGGCCGCCGGCATGCCGTTGCTGGGCAAGACCAACCTTGATGAATTCGCGCAGGGTTCATCCACCGAGCATTCCGCCTACCAGACCACCCACAACCCGTGGGATACCGAGCGTGTGCCGGGCGGTTCCGGCGGTGGTTCCGCGGCTGCGGTGGCCGCGTTCGAAGCCCCGCTCGCACTGGGCACCGATACCGGCGGCTCCATTCGCCAGCCGGGCTCGCTGACCGGTACCGTCGGCGTCAAGCCGACCTATGGCGGCGTCTCCCGTTTCGGCGCCATCGCCATGGCCTCCTCGCTCGACCAGATCGGTCCGTGCTCCCGTTCCGTGCTTGATGCGGCACTGCTGCAGGAAGTGATCGGCGGCCACGACAAGCGTGATTCCACCTCCATTCCGGAAGGCCCGCGTCCGACGGTGAAGGCCGCCCGTGAAGGTCTGAAGCGCGACCTGAAGGGACTGAAGGTCGGTCTCATCAAGGAACTCGGCGGCGAGGGCTTCCAGCCCGGCGTCACGGCCCGTTTCAACGAGGGCGTGAAGAAGCTTGAGGAAATGGGCGCGGAGGTCACCGAGGTGTCCCTGCCGCATCTGCCGTACTCCCTTGGCGCCTACTACATCATCATGCCGTCCGAGGTGAGCTCCAACCTGGC
>DKCF01000003.1:1838-3990 GCA_002451435.1 Bifidobacterium sp. UBA6881
CGTATCATCCTCGGCACCTACGCGCTGTCCGCAGGTTACTACGATGCTTGGTACGGTTCGGCGCAGAAGGTGCGCACCCTGATCATCGAGGACTTCAAGAAGGCGTTCGAGAAGGTCGACGTGCTGGTCGGCCCGACCAGCCCGGTCACCGCATTCAAGTTCGGCGAGAAGACCGAGGATCCGATGGCCATGTACGCCATCGACATCACCACCATCCCGGCGAACCTCGCCGGCGTTCCGGCCATGAGCATCCCGGCCGGTCTGAGCGACGATGGCCTGCCGGTCGGCTTCCAGTTCCTCGCCCCGCAGCAGCGCGACGAGGCCATGTACAAGCCGGCCGCGGCACTTGAGGCCGCCCTTGAGGAAGACTGGAACGGCCCGATCTGGCAGTCCCTGAAGACCCCGTGGCTCGACGGCTTGAACAAGTAGAAGCATCGGAGGAAAGAAAACAAAATGGCTGAAAAGTTGATGAAGTACGCCGATGCCGTCAAGAAGTTCGACCCGGTCATCGGTCTGGAAACCCACGTGGAACTGTCCACCAAGACCAAGCTGTTCTGCCCGGCCGAAGTCTCCTTCGGCGGCGAACCGAACACCCAGCTCACCCCGGTGAGCCTCGGTCTGCCTGGCTCCTTGCCGGTGGTCAACAAGACCGCCGTCGATTACGCGATCAAGCTCGGTCTCGCCCTGCATTGCGAGATCAACGAGTGGAGCCAGTTCGCCCGTAAGAACTACTTCTACCCGGACATGCCGCGCGATTACCAGATCTCGCAGTACGACAAGCCGACCAACGGCAACGGCTACCTGGACGTGGAGCTTGACGACGGCACCATCTTCCGCGTGCCGATCGAGCGCGCCCACATCGAGGACGACGCCGGCAAGAACACCCATATCGGTGGCGCCGACGGCCGCATCGAAGGCGCCGACCACTCCTTGGTCGACTACAACCGCGCCGGCGTGCCGCTGATCGAAATCGTCACCAAGCCGATCGAAGGCGCGGGCGACCGCGCTCCGGAAATCGCCGGCGCCTACATGCGCGCCATCCGCGACATCGTGCGTGCGCTGAACATCTCCCACGCCCGCATGGAGCAGGGCAACATGCGCGCCGACGTGAACGTGTCGCTGCGCAACAGCCCGTCCGATCCGTTCGGCACCCGTTCCGAGACCAAGAACGTGAACTCGTTCCGCGGCATCGAAAAGACCATCCAGTACGAGATTCGCCGTCAGGCCGCGATCCTTTCCGAAGGCGGCGAGATCCTGCAGGAGACCCGTCACTGGGATGAGGCCGCGCAGGCCACCGCCGGCGGTCGTGTGAAGTCCGATGCCGACGATTACCGTTACTTCCCGGATCCGGACTTGGTGATGCTGCACATCACCAAGGAGCACATCGAGGAAATGAAGGCCCAGATGCCGGAAATGCCTCGTGAGCGCCGCAACCGCCTGAAGTCCGAATGGGGCTTCAACGATCTGGAAATGCGCGACGTGCTCAACGCCGACGCCTTGGATCTGTTGGAGGAGACCGTCAAGGCCGGCGCAACCGCGTCCGGTGCGAAGAAGTGGTGGCTTGGCGAGCTGTCCCGCGAGGCCAACAACAAGGGCGTGACCCTTGAGGAGCTGCCGATCACCCCGGCCGACGTCGCCGAGGTCGAGAAGCTCATCAAGGCCGGCAAGCTGAACGACAAGCTGGCCAAGCAGACCGTCGCCGGCGTGCTCGCCGGCGAAGGCACTCCGGCCGAGGTCGTCAAGAAGCACGGCTACCAGGTCGTGTCCGACGACGGTGCCCTCGAGAAGACCGTGGACGAGGCCCTTGCTGCCAACCCGGACATCGTCGAGAAGCTCAAGAGCGGCAACATGAAGCCGATGGGCGCCATCATCGGCGCGGTCATGCGCGCCACCCGCGGGCAGGCCGACGCCAAGGCCGTCACCAAGATCGTGATGGGCAAGATCAAGTAGACCATGCGATGGCGGGATGGCTGATACGGCCGTGATTCCGCCACGAACGGTGTGCCATGGCCGTGCCGTCCGGTACTGAGATACAGCTCGGTACCGATCCCGCCGCCGGTACCGAGCCGCAGGGCGTTGCCGAAGGTCGTCGGACGAGTCGCCATGCACCGGCATGACGGATCGCCCGGCGTGGTGACGCTGCACGGTGCGC
>DKCF01000003.1:4069-4785 GCA_002451435.1 Bifidobacterium sp. UBA6881
CAACGAGGATTTCGACGCGCCTTTGCTTTGCCTTATCATGAAGGTTCCGCCAAAAGCGGAAAATTTACGAAAGAGGACGTCGAGGAAGTTCACAGCTGACATACAGCCGAGTAGAATACCTTCGGTAATAGGTGTGCGGCATGAGCCGTGCCGGCGAAGACGTAGGGGACGAGGAACATGCCTGAGAATGTTGAATCTGCGACGACGGATCAGCAATCGCGCGAATTGCCCGGACGCATCGCCATTCCGCCGATCAAGGGCGAGATGGTGCATCTGCGTCCGGCGATGATCGAGGATCTCGATCGTATGGACGTCATCGAGGCGTATCTGGGCGCATCCAACATCACCGGCAAGGACAGCGGCGCGGAACGGAGCGCCGTGCATGCGTGGGTCCGTCGTTCCGTGGCGTGGAGCAAAGGCGAGTCATCGTCGGAATCCGGCGTGGGCGATCCGGAATCCCGCCGTACCATCGCATGGTCCATCGTCACCGAATCCGACCATGACGGCGATGGCGCAGTCGATGCCGCATCCTCCAACAACGTGATCGGCATGATTTTCCTGATCGACATCGACGGATGGGCCCGTTCCGCGCGCATCCAGGTGGTGCTTGGCAAGGATTACCGCGGACGTGGCTATTCGCGTGACGTGATGCCGCGTGTGATGACCTATGGTTTCGCACCGGAACCGGCCGGCCTCGGCATGCATCGCATCTGGGT
>DKCF01000003.1:4811-12153 GCA_002451435.1 Bifidobacterium sp. UBA6881
CCCGAGCAGAACACGCGCTCCGTGTCCGTCTACCAGTCGCTTGGCTTCGTTCCGTCGGGCCGTTCCCGCGACGCGTTGTGGAACGCGGCGGACAACCGTTATCAGGATCTGATCATCATGGACACGCTTGCCGACGAATTCGATCCGATCCGCTCGCTGGACGCCTTCGGCATGCATGTGATCGAAGACAATCCGGGCGTCAAAGAGGCGCTGAGCGCGCGTGAGCATTCGCTGGCCATCCGCATCAACGCCGACAAGAGCGATGCCAAGGATGGCGACAAGGCACAGGCCGAACATTCCGCGGTGGAAGAAAATCGCACGGCCAGTTCGCCACGGTCCGCGTGGTCGTCCCCGTCGGCCGAAAAGACCGTGCGGACGCAGCCGTCGCGCGACGGATCCGAGGGAGGAAAGCAGCCGTCCGTCGAACGCAAATCGGTCAACGGCGATGCCGACGTGGAGAACAACTGGCCGTACGGGTCGAACGAACGAAAGACGTCAAAGGAAGCTTGGTGGCGCACGCTGGGACGTGGCCGCAAGCGTGATACGGAAGGTAAGTGATGAGCGCCGAAGATCTCGACAATTACGAAACCGACGCTGAACTGGCCCTATACAAGGAATATCGCGACGTTATCAAGCTCTTTACCTATGTGGTGGAGACGGAGCGTCGTTTTTATCTGGCGAACAAGGTCGATTTCAATGTGCGCTCGGCCGGACAGGACGTGTATTTCGACGTGCGTCTGACCGACGCATGGGTGTGGGACGTGTACCGTTCCAGCCGATTCGTCAAGAACGTCCGTATCGTCACCTTCAAGGACGTGAACGTCGAAGAGGTGCAGAAAACGGATATCGACATCCCCGACAGCATCTAGCGGTCGGCCGTATGCCTGCATAATAGGCCGCAGCCAGGCGCTTTGCGGTGTTCTCGATGCATGACCGCATGACGATGCGTCGCATGGCGTCGCGTCCGGCCGTGGATTTCGATGTATCCTACGGTGTCGATGGAATTCGTCTGTCCGTTACCTTCCATGCATGTTCCGTTTCTTTCGTTCGTATAGAACGGAGGCATTGGGCATTGGATGCCCGTGCATCATGCGTTGCCGTCCCTGGTTTCCAGATGATTCAGATCAGGCGATTCGGGCCGGATGATTGCATGGAGTCGGGCGATTATCGAGAGAGCGGTTCATGACGAAACCAATGATGAGGGGATTCGTGGGCTTCATCGCAGGCGCCACTGTCGCTGCGGTGCTGTCCACGGGAACGGCCGGCGCGGCGCTGGCACTGGAATCCGACGGTCATTATTACAGCAGCAAACAGCCATACGTGGCGCCGAGCGCGCAGACGACGGCATCCTACAGCGCGGCGCCGGAAGGCTACACGCCGATATACACCGAGAGCATGGCCCGCCATGGTTCGCGCGGACTGTCCAGCTACAAATACGACGCGTTGCTGATGAACATGACCAAAGCCGCCGAACAGGATGGCGGATTCAAATCCGACGCCATCAAAAACGAATTCGTCAAAAACCTGACCGCCATCACCGCGGCCAACGTCGACAATGGGTACGGCATGCTCACGGAACAGGGCGCCGAGCAGCATCAGGGCATCGGAGAACGCGCATACCAGCGTAACCGCGCGCTGTTCGACCAGGCGGCCGCCGACGGCGGCACGATCGCGTACCAGTCCTCCGGCGAGGCGCGCGCCACGGAATCCGGCGAGAATTTCGAGAAGGGATTCAATGAGGCGTCCGGCGACAAGCTGGCGAACAACGTCGTCATGCCGACCGATCCGGCCGACGACGGCGCCGGCAAGGACTTCCAGAAGAGCCCGGACACACTGTATTTCCACAAGACCGACAATCCCGACGGCAGTAGGAAACAGCCGGGGACCAAGGCATACGACATCGCGGAAGCGTATCAGGATTTCGTGGCGAACGACGCGACCATCAAAGGCGCGGAAGCCACCATCGCGGACAATGAGCAGGTCAAGCGGGCCTCGCACGACGTGCTGTCGCAGATCTTCACCGACGATTTCCTGAACAAGCTCGCCACGGGCGAATACAAGTGGTACAACACCGCGGACGGCACGAAGAACGGCGGCGAGAACTGCGCTCCGAACGCCGATCCATCCAAGGACGCGAACGCCTGCGGTGACGGCAAGAAGAAGATCGCCAGCGAATACGATGCGGCCATGGACCTGTACAACCTGTACATCATCGCCGCGGACATGCGCGGTGAAAGCGGCGACGGCCATGCCTTCGATTTCGACCAGTACTTCCAAGGCGACTACGCGCAGGACGCCAAGCTGTTCGCCTGGGCGCTCGACGCCGAGGATTTCTATGAAAAGGGACCGAGCTACGCCGGGCAGGACCAGACGTATTCCATCGCGCAGCCGCTGCTCGACGATTTCTTCAACGCGATCGATGCGCGTGTGAACGGTGGCAAGACGGTCGCCACTTTCCGTTTCGCCCATGCCGAGACGATGATGCCGTTCGCCGCATTGCTGGGATTGCCGGGGTCCACGCAGCAGGCAGCGAACTCCACGACCGACGTGTACACCTATGACAACAATGCGTGGCGTGGCGAGACGGTGACCCCGATGGCCGCGAACGTGCAGTGGGACGTGTACGCCAAGCAGGGCGCCGATTCGCCGATTGTGCGCATGCTGTACAACGAGAATGAGATCGCGTTCCGTTCGGAATGCACTCCGGTGGCGGACGGGTCGAAATGGTACAAGCTCACCGAGCTGAAGAGCTGTCTCGCCTCCGGGCATCAGACGCTTGGCGCGGCGGCGCGCATCGACACCGCCAACGGGCAGAAGCCCCAGCCGGGTCAGCCGTCCAACGGCGGCAATGGCAACGTGGGCACGGGTGATGCGTCCAATGGCAATGCCGGCGGAGCTGGCGCCGGAGCGTCGGCTTCGGAAGCGTCGGGTTCGACGAATGACCGGACCTCTGCGTCTTCCGCCGGAGACCATGCGGCGCTGGGGCGTACCGGCGTTTCGGTATCGCTGATCGTGGTGTTCGCCATCGGTCTGACGTTGATCGGTGTTTCCTTGGGGCTGTGGCGCATGTGCTGCTGAACACCCCGCCCGCAACGCGCCTTCCCGGCTTGTCGCACGGTTTCGTGGAATATTGATTCCATGGCGCGCGACAACGGCCGGGAAGGCGCGTTCGCATGTTCGTGCTATGGTTTTGCGATATTCCAAGGGGCGATTTTGTGTGCATTCACACAGATCGCCGTGTTCGTTTTCTCACCATCGTGTAGACTATCTGAGATTTTGTTTTTATAAGGAGACCTCAAAGTGACGCAAAAGCAATCCGTGGTGATTATCGGTGGTGGCCCTGCTGGCTTGACCGCCGCTTGGGAGCTCGTCAAGGACGGTGGCTCCGAGAACTACGACGTGACCGTGCTGGAGGCGACCCGCGAATTCGGCGGCATCTCCCGCACCGTCAAGCATGACGGCAACCGCATGGACATCGGTGGCCACCGCTTCTTCTCGAAGGACGAACGCATCATGGACTGGTGGAAGGAGGTCCTGCCGCTGCAGGGCGCCCCCAGCTATGACGACAAGAAGCTGCATCGCGAACACGATATGGAGCCGGGCGGCCCCGATCCGGAGGTCGAAGACAAGGTGATGCTCAAGCGCCACCGCGTTTCCCGCATCTACTGGAACCACCATTTCTTCGATTACCCGATCTCCCTGAGCGCCAACACGCTGAAGGCCATGGGCCCGAAGCTGACGCTCGTCGCTGGTTTCAGCTATCTGAAATCCATGGTGCACAAGCTGCCGGAAGACAATCTGGAGAACTTCTACATCAACCGTTTCGGTCGCAAGCTGTACTCCATGTTCTTCGAGGGCTACACCGAGAAGCTGTGGGGACGCCATCCGTCGCAGATCTCCGCCGATTGGGGATCCCAGCGCGTCAAGGGCCTGAGCATCATGGGCGTGCTGAAGAACGCCGTCCAGAAGCTGCTGCCGAAGAAGCGCAGCAACGACGAGGTGGAGACCTCGCTCATCGAGGAATTCTGGTATCCGAAGTATGGCCCGGGCCAGTTGTGGGAGACCGTCGAATCCAACTGCGAGGCAGCCGGCGTGAAGGTTATCACCGACGCCAACGTGGTTGAGATCCGTCAGGCCGACGGCAAGATCGCTTCCGTGGTGTATGAGGATTCCGAGGGCAACCGCACCGAAATGCATGCCGACGACTTCATCTCCTCCATGCCGGTCAAGGATCTCGTCAACGCCGTCGACGCGTCCGACAAGCCCGCGCCGAAGGACATGACGGAAATCGCCAACGGCCTGCCGTACCGCGATTTCGTCACTGTGGGTCTGCTGGTCAAGCACCTGCGTCTGAAGAACACCACCGACATCCCGACCCTCGGCAACCCGCCGATCGTGCCGGACTGCTGGATCTACGTGCAGGATCCGGGCTACAAGGTCGGCCGTCTGCAGATCTTCAACAACTGGAGCCCGTATCTGGTCAAGAACGTCGACGACACCGTGTGGATCGGCCTCGAATACTTCTGCGAGGAAGGCGATTCCTTCTGGAACATGTCCGACGAGGAGGCGACGAAGTTCGCCATCCAGGAGCTCACCCGCATGCAGGTGATCAATGGCCCGCAGGATGTGCTTGACTCCCATCGCGAACGCGTCAAGAAGGCGTATCCGGCGTACTTCGACACGTACGACCGCATGCCGGAGCTTATCGAATACCTTGATTCCTTCGGCAATCTCTACTGCGTCGGCCGCAATGGGCAGCACCGTTACAACAACATGGACCATTCGATGGCGACCGCCATCGAGGCCGTCGGCAACATCAAGAACGGCAAGACGTCCAAGAAGAACGTGTGGTCGGTGAACACCGACAAGTCCTACCACGAGCAGAAGTAAGGACGGATTCGGGGCGTGACGCATGCGTCCCATGGCAGGCGCATTCCGCATGCGCCATGTCGAAGACCGATGGGCCCGCCGGCGATCGCCGGCGGGCCCATCGCGTTGTTCCGCGGCGGCTTGCGCTGGTCTCGGCGGCGTTGTAAGGTGAACAACGTTCCTGAGGTGTGATTTCCGCACGGGACATTCATTGAGCGGATATTTTCCGCATCTCTTTTTTCAAGCTTTGCAGGCGCGTGCCTGCGAGAGCCAAGGAAAGGCAATAACCAGTGGCAACCAGCCCGAATCTTGAAGATATGAAACTGCCCGAGCTCAAAGAGCTCGCCAAGCAGATGGGACTTCGTGGGACCTCCACGATGCGCAAGCCCGAGCTCATCGCAACGTTGCAGGCCGCTCGCTCTGGCGGTCAAGCCCCCGAAGGAGTCACCGTCCGCACGCCGAAGGCCGCTCCTGCCAAGGTTTCCGCAGATGCTGAGGCCTCGTCGGAGAACGCGCAGGAGACCAAGAAGTCCGAACAGCCGGCGAAGACCGCGAGGAAGCGCGTCGTCCGTGCCAAGCAGTCCGCGGACGAATCCGAGGCACCGGCGAATGGCAGCGTTGAATCCGCGGAGTCCAAGACCCGTGACGCCAAGGCCGGAGCGGACAAGACGGTCGATGACAAGGCGCCGGAATCCAAGGAATCGGATGCCAAAATCGCCGTGGACTCGATCGGGAACCTTGATGCGACGCCGAAGCGCCGTCGTCGCCGTGATTCCGACGCAGGCTCCGACCTGCTGGCGGAACTCGGCTTCGATGACACCACCACGAAGCATGAGGATCGTCGCCGCCGTCGCAGGGACGATTTCGAAGACATGCCCCGTCGCCATCGCCGTGTGACGGACGAGCCGGGCAATGAGGATGTGGTCCGCGATCTCGACGATATTCTCGCGACGCTTCCGGCGCAGCATGACGATGCCGATGAACGCCACGAGGAAAACGATGAGCCGGAATACGGTCGTCGCCGTGGCCGTGGGGATCGCGGCAACGACAGGAACAACGATCGTGGCGATCGCCGCGGCCGTCACATGCGTGGCCGCGACCGTGATTACGAGGAGCGCGAGGATCGCCGTGGCCGCAATGCGGATCGAGACAATCGCAATGACCGCAACGATCGCAACGACCGTGACCAGCGTCGCGAAGAGCCGAAAGAGGATCTCGTGCCGGTGGCCGGCATCGTGGACGTGCTGGACTCCTACGCGTTCGTACGCACGTCCGGCTATCTGCCTGGACCGAACGACGTGTACGTGTCCATGGGACAGGTCAAGAAGTACGGCCTGCGCAAGGGCGATGCCGTGCACGGTTCCATTCGCGCGCCGCGCGAGGGCGAACGCCGCAACCAGCGTCAGAAGTTCGTGCCGCTGCAGTCCATCGATTCCATCAATGGCATGACCGTCGAGGCCGCGCAGAACCGCCCGCAGTTCAGCAAGCTCACGCCGCTGTACCCGCAGGAGCGTCTCAAGCAGGAAACCGCGCCGAACAAGCTCACCGGCCGTCTGATCGACATCGTCGCGCCTATCGGCAAGGGCCAGCGTGGTCTGATCGTCTCTCCGCCGAAGGCCGGCAAGACCATCACGTTGCAGAACATCGCCAACGCGATCGCCACCAACAACCCGGAAGTCCATCTGATGGTCGTGCTGGTGGACGAGCGTCCGGAAGAGGTCACCGATATGGAGCGCACGGTGCAGGGCGAGGTCATTTCCTCCACCTTCGACCGTCCCGCCTCCGACCACACCACCGTCGCGGAGCTCGCCATCGAACGTGCCAAGCGTTTGGTTGAGCTTGGCCAGGATGTGGTCGTGCTGCTCGATTCCATGACCCGTCTGGCGCGCGCCTACAACATCGCGGCCCCGGCGTCCGGACGCATTCTGTCCGGCGGCGTGGACGCGCAGGCGCTGTACCCGCCGAAGAAGTTCTTCGGTGCCGCCCGCAACATCGAGAACGGCGGCTCCCTGACGATCATCTCCTCCGCGCTGGTCGAGACCGGTTCCAAGATGGACGAGGTGATCTTCGAGGAATTCAAGGGCACCGGCAACATGGAACTGCGTCTGAGCCGCGAGCTTGCCGACAAGCGTCTGTTCCCGGCCATCGACGTGAACGCCTCCGGCACGCGTCGCGAAGAGCTCATCACCAACCCGCAGGAGCTGCCGATCATCTATCGTCTGCGTCGTCTGCTGGGCGGTCTCGAGCCGGAGCAGGCCTACCAGACTCTGGTGCCGCGTCTGAAGAAGACCGCGACCAACCGCGATTTCATGGCGTCGCTGATTCAGCAGAGCAGCAACGCCAACAACTGAATCGTCGCACCGGGATGATTCAGCCGGAGGGCCATGCGTGTGCCGCATGGCCCTCCGTCGTATTTGCCTGGTGATCGCTGAGACCCTTCGCAGGGGGAGTGCGATGTGGGTGGAAAACGAGA
>DKCF01000003.1:12262-15335 GCA_002451435.1 Bifidobacterium sp. UBA6881
CAAATAAGTCAAAAGATAATAAATATTCCGAACACTCAATAATATATAAAAATTTTTCAGAAATCGGTAAAATTTGTTGAAAAATCACGGAAAAAGATGTGGAAAAATGGCGTCGTTCTATGTGGTGGGGTGGGTATTCTAATGGTTGTCAACTTGAGCCGTCTGAGGGGACGGTGCCGTATGGCGCCGTAGGCGGCACGCTTGTTGGGAAAGGGGCTAATGTATGGCAGGCAATGACTCGGCGGCGCGTTCGACCGTTGAGCAGCTTGATGAGATCGACGAGACCATTCTCGGCATGTTGGAAAAGAATGGACGAACCACGCTGTCTCAGCTTTCCGATGCCACCGGTCTTTCCGTCTCCGCGGTGCAGTCGCGTGTGCAGAAGCTGGAACGCCGCAATGTGATTTTGGGGTACAAGGCGGTCATCGATGATGCGAAACGCGGTCTTGGCGTGAAGGCGTATATCGCGGTGACTCCGCTTGATTATTCGCTGGAGGGTGAGATTCCTGAGAAACTGCGGAACATCGAAGGCGTCATGTCCTGTGATTCCGTGGCGGGCGCACCGAGTTTCATGCTGGTCGCGCGCGCCGCCTCCACCAGCGAACTCGAATCGTTGCTGAACACCATCCATCAGACGGTTCCGGTGAGCACGCAGACCACCATCGTGCTGCACCGTTACTTCGCCAAGTAGGCGCGCCACCATTTCGTCAAACAAGGATATCGTTTTCGATACCGGTCACCCGCTTCGGTGACTGGCACGCGGTAATCTTGTATCCATGAACGATAGCGAACATGGTTGGCCTCGGCCAGAAGAAAACAACGAAACCGAAACCGTCATCGATGCCCAGACCGCGCGGAGCAATCCCGAAGTCGCATCGGAAGTGGCGAAGATCGCTTCACTGCGCCAGTCCATCGACAACGTCGATGCGGCCATCGTCTCCCTGCTCGCGGAACGATTCAAATACACGTCGCAGGTGGGGGTGTTGAAGGCGCGTGCGGGCTTCGCTCCGGCCGACCACCAGCGCGAGCATTACCAGATCGAGCGGTTGCACCGCATCGCGGTCGGTGCCGGATTGGATCCGGACATCGCCGAGATGTATCGCGAATTCGTGGTGACCGAAGCCAAGCGCCGTCATAAGCGCATCGCCGATGCCGGTGGCGATCCCGGCGTGCTCGACGTCTTCGCCTGATATGTCTGTTTTTAGCTGATTTTCAACGTTTTCCGGCATTCGTGCGCCGATTTGGGGCATACCGCGCATTACATTGAACACCTTGGAGTGCCGTATGGCGAAGGTTTTTTGAGGGCGATTGCGAGGTTCGGTATGCGAGGTGCGCGGAAGTTGCGCGTGTTCCGGAAACGTCGGTGGAACCGCGCCATGGGACGCCGCGAACTCGCGGCGGCGGTCGCCATGGCCGTGCTTTGCGGCGTGCCGGTCGGCGCGGTCGGCGTGCGAGACGTTCATGATGCCATCCGCCAAGCGGATGCCTATGCCCAGGAGGCGTCCGAATCCGATGTGATGAGCGCCTATCGCGGCACGGATGAGCCTGGACGGCTGTACTTGACTTCGGGTGCCGCCGATGGCACCGCTGATGATGGTTCCAACGGCGACGGTTCTTCTCAAGACGCCGTCACAGGCGGTTCCCAAGACGCCACCCGGTCGAGCCATGTGCCCGCAGGTGCGGTGGCTCTGCCATGGAAGATCCATGTGGACTTCACCCTGGACGGTCCCGATGTGGCAGCTTCCCGGATTTCCGGCGCTTCCGGAGTGGTCGGCATCCATGTGAGACTCACCTCCACAAATCATGACGCGACCTCGGAACTGGTGCCGGTGGTCGCCTTCACCATTCCGGTGCGTGTGGGCGACGACGTGTCCTCGTCCGATGGTGCGATCGTGTCTTCCGACAATACGCGGACGTTGGTGGCCGCGATAGGCGGAACAGGGGATGACATCGACTTCACCACATACGTGACGGCGCGGAAATTCACGATGAGCGCGTTGGCGATCGCCGCGGTGTCGGCATCTGCCGATGGTGACGCCGGAAGCGCCGGCGGTGTCGCGGATGGCACCGTGGACGATGTCGCCGGAAATAATGCCGCAATCAACGGTTTCAAACGGAATCTTGCCGGTCTGACCCATCGCGCATCCACACTGGTCGATGGATTGACGAACGTCGGCTCGCAACGCAACCAGACGCTGATACGGCAGCTCGAAACGCTTCGCGACCATGAGAAGGAACTGGCCAAGCAGACCATCGCGGCACGTTCCGAGACGCATCGACAGGCGTTCGACGCCTACATCGATGCATATGTCGATTCCTACACCACGCATCTTTCCGGTTCGCTGGGCGATACCACGCAGCTTTCCGCCATCCTCGGCACCGCGTCGGAATTGAACGGCGACACCGATGTGGCCCATGCCGTGGTGACGCTTGCCAATGCGGTGAACGACGTGAGCGCGGCGTACCGGCATGAAGGCGCCGCCGATGCGGTGGATGAGGTGATACGCACGATTGAGCAGCGCGGCACATCCGATCTGCTCGCCGAGCTGAACAGGCGCTCCGGCGAGGAGCGGCAACGTGGTTCCAAGGACTACAGTGCCGGCCAGTCGCGGCTTTCCGCGGCGATGATTCCGTATTCGATGGATTTCACCGATGCGTATACCGCGCGATTGCGTCAGCTGGGTGCTTCCTCGAGCACCGCACGCGATGTTGAAGCGCGGGCGATTGCCGATGTACGCTCCGGCATCGGAACGAACGAGAAGCTCAAGGCGGCGCGGAACAAGGTGGATGCGGCGATGGACGATTTGGCCGCCGCCAGCGAACATACCGGCCAGGCGAGCGCGTTCCATCAGATCGCCATCCGGTTCGCGGACCAGTTCGGCGCCGATGCCGATGCGGATGGCTCCATGAACGCCGATTCCGCAGATGATGGTTCGGGTGACGCCGATTCCGCAGGTGGGTCTTCGGCTGACGGTGGCTTGGACGATGACGGTTCAGCCAAGGGAGCCTCTGCCGATGGAGGCTCGGCGAAGCGCACCGCACGACGCAATGGAAGCCGCACGCGCCACAGTGA
>DKCF01000003.1:15438-15929 GCA_002451435.1 Bifidobacterium sp. UBA6881
CGGCAGGCCAAGGCCGCACGTGAGCGGGATGCGACGGCGGATTCCTCCAGTCTCGTCGATGACAGCAATGCCATCAGCATGGGCGATGTGATGAGCTACGCTGGCGGATTGCGCTCATCGTTCGGCGCGGCCGCCGACACCACGTCGAAGAACATGGCGAAGGTCGGGGGAGTGACGTCTGATTCGGCGAAGCGATCCGGTGATTCCGGGAAATCCGGGAAATCCGTCGATTCGGCGGAAACATCATTGCCGATCGGCGCATATGGACTTGCCGGATCGGGCGATCGCTCGTTGATCGTGCTGGACAACAGCGACATGATCGATGAAACGGTCGACTTGGCCGACGCCGCGGAAACGTTGGATGCCGTATTGCAGCAGGATGTGGATTCCGTGTTACGGAATCGAATCGCTGATTCCGCCCGGCGGCATGCCCGAAGCACCCAATACGTGTTGTCCGTTCCGGTGCTGTGATGCGTCGAAGTGTCGATGCA
>DKCF01000003.1:15975-22989 GCA_002451435.1 Bifidobacterium sp. UBA6881
GCGATACGGTTAAGAGCCGTTGAAAGGGCATTGGGAGTCGGCCGGGCTCTTTCATAAAAAGCGTGGGGCGGTAGATGCTGGAAGGCACCTACCGCCCCACGCTTACCGTTCCGGACGGGTCACTTCTTCTTCGGCTTCTTGGCCGGCGGCTCGCCGAGCTCGCTTTCGGCCACGGTCACCGCGTCCTCGCCCTCTTCGGACGCCGCGGCGGCGAAGGAGATCGGACCGGTCACACGGCCGGCCTCCGCGATGTCGCCCAGCGCGTTCTCGACGGAGGAACGAACCTCGTCGGAAGCCGCGAGCGTCACGGAGAGGATCGGGGTCTTCATCGAGACCTTGGCCTTCGACTTGATGCCACGCAGCGCGGCCAGAGCGGCGCCCGCATAGGTGAGCAGATCCGCGGAGGCATCGCCGGCGGCGGCCGCATACACGTCGGCCTTCGGCCAAGCGGCGCGGTGCACGGAGCCCTCGCCGTCATGCATCCAGCTCCACACCTCTTCGGTGGCGTACGGCAGGTACGGTGCCAGCAGACGCGCGAACGCATCCAAGCCCAGGCCCAGCGCGGTGCGCGCGGACTTCACGGCGGCCTCGCCCGGCACGTTGCCAGTGGCGTCGGCGGTGCCGTAGGCACGGTTCTTGACCAGCTCGATGTAGTCGTCGCAGAACTGCCAGAAGTAGTTCTCGATGACCTCCAAGGCCTTGGAATGCTCGTAGTTGTTGAGGCTGTCGGTCGCCTCGCGAACCACGTCGGCAAGACGCGCCATCGCGGCGCGGTCCAGCGGTTCGGTCACGTCGGCCGGATTCCAGTTGGCGGTGGCCGGAGCAGCCACATGATGGTTCTCGTCCTCACGGCCGATGGCCAGCGCGAACTTGGTGGCGTTGAGCAACTTGATGGCGAGACGACGGCCGATCTTCATCTGGCCCTCGTCGTACGTGGCGTCCAGGCCCAGACGCGCCGCGGCGGCCCAGTAGCGCACCGCGTCGGCGCCGAACTGCTTGATCGGCTTGTCCGGCACGACCACATTGCCCTTGGACTTCGACATCTTCTTGTGGTCCGGATCGAGGATCCAACCGGACAGGGTGGCGTTGGACCACGGCAGGCACTTGTTCTCCAAGTGCGCGCGGTCCACGGTGGAGAACAGCCAGGTGCGGATGATGTCCTGGCCCTGCGGGCGCAGGTCCATCGGGAACGTCGCGTTGAAAATGGCCTGGTTCTCCTCGCCCGGCTCGTCCCAGCGGGTCACGATCTGCGGGGTGAGCGAGGAGGTCGCCCAAGTGTCCATGATGTCCGGCTCGGCGGTGAAGCCGCCCGGCACGTCGCGCTGGTCCTCGGTGTAGCCTTCCGGCACATCGTCGGTCGGGTCGATCGGCAGACGGTCCTCGCTCGGCGTGATCGGATGATCGTAATCCGGAGTGCCGTCCTCCTTCACCGGGTACCACAGCGGGAACGGAACGCCGAAGAAGCGCTGGCGGGAAATCAGCCAGTCGCCGTTCAGGCCGTGCACCCAGTTCTCATAACGCACGCGCATGAAGTCGGGGTGGAAGTTCAGTTCCTTGCCGCGCTCGATGAGCTCGGCGTTCAGCTTCTCGTCGGTGCCGCCGTTCTTCAGGTACCACTGGCGGGAGGTGACGATCTCGAGCGGCTTGTCACCCTTCTCGTAGAAGTTCGTCATACGCTTGGTCGGCGTCGGCTCGCCGTCCAGATCGCCGGAAGCGCGCAGCTCGTCCACGATCACCTTGCGTGCGGAGAACGTGGTCTTGCCGGCGGTCTCCTGGAAAATACGCTTGCCTTCCTCGGATTCGATCCAATCCGGGGTGTCCATCACGATGCGGCCGTTGCGCTGGATGATGGAGCGCAGCGGCAGGTTCAGATCACGCCACCACTCGACGTCGGTGACGTCACCGAACGTACAGCACATGGCGATGCCGGCGCCCTTGTCCATCTCCGCGGCCTTGTGCGCCAGAATCGGCACCTTCACGTGGAACAGCGGGGAGTAGACGTACTGGCCGAAGTACTTCTTGTAACGCTCGTCATCCGGGTGCGCGATCAGCGCGCCGCAGGCGGCCAGCAGTTCCGGACGGGTGGTCTCGATGTAGATCGGGGTGCCGTCCTCGAAACGGAAGGCGACCTTGTGGTAGAAGCCCGGGTACTCGCGGGATTCAAGCTCGGCCTGGGCCACTGCGGTCTGGAAGGTCACGTCCCACAGGCCCGGAGCGTCCTTCTGGTAGGCCTCGCCGCGGGCCAGATTGCGCAGGAACGCCTTCTGGGCCACGCGCTGCGGGTGCGCGCCGATGGTGTGGTAGGTCTGGGACCAGTCGATCGACAGGCCGAGGGAACGCCACAGCGCCTCGAACTGCTTCTCGTCCTGGGCGGTGAGCTTTTCGCACAGCTCGATGAAGTTCTTGCGGGAGATCGGCACCTGGTCCTTGGCGCTGATCTTCTTGCCGTCGGTGCCCTCGAACGGCGGCTTGAAATCGGGATCGTACTTCAGCGAGGTGTCGACGCGCACGCCATAGTAGTTCTGCACGCGGCGCTCGGTCGGCAGACCGTTGTCGTCCCAGCCCATCGGGTAGAACACGTCGTAGCCGTTCATGCGCTTGAATCGCGCGATGACGTCGGTGTGGGTGTAGGAGAAGACGTGGCCGACATGCAGATGGCCGGAAACGGTGGGCGGCGGGGTGTCGATGGAATAGACGGCCTTGCGGTCGCGGGTGCCCTGGAACTTGTAGACTCCGCTTTCATCCCAGTTCTCGCGCCACTTGTCTTCGAGACCGTCCACGCCGACCCGGTCGGGGAGCGGCGTGAGGTTCGCAGTGATGGTGTTATCTTGGCTTTCAGTCATAGTCGTTAGTCTAGAAAGCGAATGTGACAACTCACATCATGCGGTCCTCGGACGTGTGGCCGCTCCCATGACGTCTGTCCGCGCTGTTCCCGTGACGCTTGTCCGCGCCATTCCCATGACGTCGTCCGCGTCGCTCGTCTATTCCAGTCTGCTCAGCGGCAGGAAACGATCGGTCATGTTCTTCGGATACCCCTGCACGCCATCCTCGACCGCGATGAAGGTCTTGCGCGCGTACAGCCAATCGCTTGCCGCGTTCTCGCTGACCGTGCGCGCGTAATCGCGCATGCGCGCCTGGTAATCGGTGTCGTTGGTGGCCGCCGACGCGTTCGCATACGCCTGCTGCACGTCGCCGTTCTCGAAATGGAACACGGACTGCCCGTTGGTGAAGACGCTGGCGTCGCCTTCGTCGCTCATCGTGGTGAGCGCGATGTTGTATGTGCCGGCGTTCATGCGTTCGGTCACTTCGGCCGCGGTGTCGAGCACCTCCAGATTGACGCCGATGTTGAGCTGTTCGATTTGCGATTTCACGGTGTTGCCGATCTGCTCATACTCCTTCGGAACCAACAAATCAATCGTTGCGATGTAGTTGGCGCCGAAGTAGGAGCGGAGCTGCCGCGCCTGCTGCAGATCGTAGGGGAACAGTCCGGTGAGATCCTCATACCCGTCTTCAAGCGGACCGATCGGACCACCCAGTGCCGCATAGGCGTCTTTCGCATCCTTCGCGATGGATGCCGCGTCGATGGCGAAACGCGTCATCTTGCGGATCTGCTCGTCGGAGAACGGGCTTTCGTTCGCGCTGTTGAAGGCGAGCAGCACCTTGTCGAATCCCACGCCGTTGTCGACGGTGATGCCGCTCTGCTTCTGCAGCGCCTCGGCGGATGAGGCGCTCAGCGGCACCGCCATGCTGATTTTGCCGCCCTTGAGCGCATTGACCATGGAGCTTTCGGAACTGTAGTAGTAAAGGACGATCTGCCCGCATGCGGCCTTGGTGGATCCCCAGTAGGCGTCGTTGCGCTGGAGCACGATCTGCGAGGACGACGAGCTTTTCACGGTGAACGGGCCCGATCCCACGGCGGTGTTCTTGTAGTTGGCGTCGTTCTGCTCGTCGTACACGATGCCGGCGCGTCCGCTCAACGCGCGGAGCAGCCGCGGATTCGGCTGGTTCAAGGTGATGACGACGGTGTTCTCGTCCGGATTGGTGATTTCCTTGAGATCGCCGAGCTGGTCCGCGTCCACGTATTGGTTGTTGACGGTGTTCTGCAAGGACCAGACCACATCCGAAGCGTCGAGCTTGTCGCCGTTGGAGAACGTCATGTTGCTCTGCAACGTGAAGGTGTAGGTCAGTCCGTCGTCGGACGCCTGCCAGGAGCGTGCGATTCCCGGCTGCAGTTTGTTGGTGTCGCTGCGCGATACCAACGTCTCGTACACGTTGCCGAGCAGCGCCTGTTCCACTTCGTCGCCCTGTTCGGTGCGGATATCCAGGTTTTTCGGAGCGTCGCCCGCGATGCCGACGGACATGGTCGATTCGGAGGTGATCGAGCTGAGCGAGGTGATCGGATTGCGCAGATTCACCAGCGACCATCCCAGCCACATCACGACGGCGAGCACGGCGGCGACGCCGAAGAAAACGAGCCAGCGCGTCGCCTCGGCCTTCATCGCCTGGGCTTTCGGATTGTTCTGACCTTGTTCATCCATGGTGTCGAGTCTAATTGGCACGCGCTACACCGCCGCGGTTGCGGCGCTACACGGCGAACGCGCTCGGGCAGGTGTCGTTGAGCGGGCAATCCACGCAATCCGGTTTGCGCGCGTGGCAGACCGCGCGGCCGTGCAGAATCAGCCGATGCGACAGGTCCGTCCATTCCTCGGGCGGGAAGCATGCGGTGATCTGCCGTTCTATCGCCACCGGATCGGGGGACGTGGTGGACCAGTCGGCGCGCCAGCGCAAACGGCCGGTCACGCGCATCACATGCGTGTCGACGGGGAACCCCGGCACGCCGAACGCGTTGCCCAGCACCACGTTCGCGGTCTTTCTGCCTACGCCCGGCAGCGTCGTCAGCGCTTCCATGGTGTCGGGAACCTTGCCGTCGAACCGCGCGCACAGTTCATGCGACAATCCGATGATGTTCTTCGTTTTGGTGCGATGGAATCCGATGGGATGGATGATGTCCTCGACGTCCTCGGGATTCGCCGCGGCGAGTTCCGCAGGTCCGGGGTAGGTGCCGAACAATTCCGGCGTGACCGTGTTCACGCGCTTGTCGGTGGTCTGCGCGCTCAGTACCGTCGCCACCAGCAGCTCGAAGGGATTGGAGAAATGCAGCGCACACTGCGGATGGGGGAATTCGGCGCAGAGAATACGATATTCCTGCTGCATGCGCGCCAAACGCGCCTTCTTGGATTCGCGGGGCATTGCCGACCACCATCACCTTGGGTGTTCGACGCCATCCGCCGAACATACGTTACCTAATATCTATGTGTGATTCCATGCGTGACGCACGCGTGGCATGCATCGTCCGAATCGTTGATCCGGCTGTTTGCCGGATGCGTCAAACATATCCGGCAAACATATCCGGCAAGCAGGTCAATCCTTATCGGACGGACCCTGTGCCGCGGCGTTCTTCGCTGCCGCCTCGCCCTCCTCCTCTTCCGGAGGGTCGAAACGGTATCCGACGTTGCGCACGGTGCCGATGAGATGCTCGTACTCTCCGCCGAGCTTCGCGCGAAGTCGCCTGATATGCACATCGACGGTGCGCGTGCCGCCGTAGTAGTCGTAGCCCCATACCTCCTGCAGCAGCTGCGCGCGGGTGAACACGCGCCCGGGATGCTGCACCAGGTATTTGAGCAATTCGAATTCCTTGTACGCCAAATCGATCGGATGCCCGTGCAGGCTGGCCGTATAGCCATTGGTGTCAACCACCAGATCGCCGGAGCGGATGAGACCGTCCTCGTTCTGAACGCCGATCTCATCGGCACCCGACGCCGCGCCGATCGGATTGTTGCCGCGCTCCGACACCAGTCGCAGCCGTCCCTCGACCTCGGCAGGCGAGGCGGAGGCCACCACCACGTCGGCGATGCCCCACTGCGAATTGACGACGGTGAATCCGCCTTCGGTCAGAATCAGCACGATCGGCGTGGAAAGCCCGGAGGCGTGGATCAGACGGCACAGCGTTTTCGCCGTGGCCAGATCATCGCGCGCATCGAGGAAAAGTATGGTGTTTTCCGGCATTTTCACGAGACTCGCCGCATCCATCGGCAGCACGCGCACACGGTGGGAAAGCAAAGCCAGGGAAGGAAGGACGGTTGCCGGGTCATTTGCGAACGTCATAAGCGTCAAATCCGTCACGGCGGCTCCCCCTGTTCGAGATATCGTTGCTGTGATTGTACTCTCGCCGTGTTTTATCGGCGTTTCATCAGATTTTATCTGAACGATGTGGACACTTTCGGCTACATTTATTGGTATCGCATACGTTATGACCATATTATGAAAAGGGGTTGAGATGGCTGCCTCCGAAGCCGCTTCCATCACACCTGACAAAGGATCTTTCGGCAAAGTGATCGCCGTGCAGGTCGTCGCATACATCATATTGGCGGTGCTTTCGCTGGTTCCAGGCATCTCCTATGGCGACCCGTCGAATCCGGCGATCGTCTCGCCCGTGGTCATCGCCTCCGTCTCGATGATCGTGTTGCTGACGGTGTTCTCGCCGTTCCGCGATGGTGCCGTCGGGCATGTGATCTCCGTGGTGGCCGGTCTGCTGTCGGTGGTGTGCGCCACGACGATGATGCTGGGACGCGCCATTTTTCCGACCGTTGCCGGACATGACGATTTCTGGATGCAGGAAGGTTGGATTGCCGGCGTCGGCGGTCTGCTGATCGTGCTGATCGTGGTGTGCTTCGGACGCCAGATGGCCCGCGAACGGCGCACGCATCTGATTCGGTCGCTGTCCCACAACGTCGTGGAAGGCGTCGCGATGATCGCCTGCGCCGGATGGTGCTTCCTGCCGACGTTGCTGGCGAATCGCGGCGACAATGCGGCGGCGTCGGATTCCGGTTCCGCGATGGTTCGGATCATCGCCTTGGTCGTGGTGGCCGCGGTGGTGGTCGGATTCGCGGTCTGCTCGTATCTGTGGCGGCGTGACGCCGATCCGGAGCCGACTTCACGTAAGCCGTGGATGGG
>DKCF01000003.1:23085-23570 GCA_002451435.1 Bifidobacterium sp. UBA6881
GTGCTGTGAGCGCCGGGCGCGTTGCCAAGCGCATTGTCTGAGTCGAAGCCGTACCTGCAATCAGGCGATGAATCCGAGGTGCTCCAGCAGCACTTTCACACCGATCAGAATCAATACGATGCCGCCCGCGATCTGCGCGGGCTTCTGCCAGCGCGAGCCGAACGCGCGGCCGATGTACAACCCCGCGGCGGAGAACAGGCCGGTGGTGACGCCGATGATGATCACCGAGATCCAGATGTTGAGCGTCATGAACGCGAAGCTCACGCCGACCGCGAACGCGTCGATGCTGCATGCCACGGCGAGCGGCAGCATGTGACGCCAATCGAATTCCGCGGTCTCCTTGGCGTTCTCCTCGTCCTCTTCGAACGCCTCACGCACCATGTTGCCGCCGATCAGGGCGAGCAGGCCGAAAATGATCCAGTGGTCCACGGCGGTCACGTATTTGCTGAATGTGGATGCCGCGAAGAACCCAAGCAGCGGGAACA
>DKCF01000003.1:23673-24171 GCA_002451435.1 Bifidobacterium sp. UBA6881
CCCTTGCCGATGGAGACGGCGAATGCGTCCATCGATACGGAAACGGCGATGAGCAGGATCTGAATCAGCATGTTCGGTAATAAAAGGTTCATCCCACCGTGCCTCCGTGGGATGGGCCTCGACGGATTTCTCCGCCTACGCCTAGGGATGGCGGCATGGAACTGCCGCGGACTGTGGCGTCCGGTGGCCTTGCATTCGGCGAATACCGTTCGCATGCCGTGAATTACAAGCCATCACTATATCGCGGTATGGGGAAATCCGCAGTTTGTCGTGAGAAGCTTGGTATTGCGGGCGTGAAAACGGCGTCTTACACCCAAATCCTCTGCTGTTGCCTTCCTTGGCGCCCGATTTCTCCAGTGGCTGGATGATTTGGCTGTTTGAGTGGTGCTTAGACGTACTGATTTCTCCAGTGGCTGGATGTTTTGGTCGTATGGGGGTCTGTTGAGCGGGTGTTTTCTTCCAGTCGGTGGATGATTCGGTCGTGTGAGTGGTGTCTGA
>DKCF01000003.1:24265-24426 GCA_002451435.1 Bifidobacterium sp. UBA6881
GTGGCTGGATGTTTTGGTCGTGTGCTGGATTGCTTAGCGGGTGTTTTCCTCCTGCGGCTGGATGATTTGGTCGTATGGAGGTCTGTTGGACGGGTGATTTTTCCAGTCGGTGGATGTTTTGGCTGCGTGAGCAGGCGCTAAGCGAGCTATTTCTCCAGTGG
>DKCF01000018.1:0-2786 GCA_002451435.1 Bifidobacterium sp. UBA6881
AGCGCCCAGAGCCTTGGCGTAGGCCAGGGTGATGGCCCATGCGTCGCCGCGCGGATCCTGTTCCACGGCCACGACGACCGGGACGCCACGGCCGTTGGAGTATTCACGGCGCACGATGTGGCCCGGGCCCTTCGGGGCGACCATGAAGACCGGGTGGTCCTCGGACGGCTTGATGTAGCCGTAGTGGATGTTGAAGCCATGGGCGAAAGCGACCGCGGCGCCCGGCTTGATGTTCGGCTCGATGTCGTTGGCCCAGATGGTGCGCTGGTACTGATCCGGAGCCAGGATCATGATGATGTCGGCCTCGGCGGTGGCTTCCGGAACGGACTTGACTTCCAGACCCTGCTCCTTGGCGTGTTCGACGGACTTGGAGGTAGGACGCAGGCCGACGACGACGTCGACGCCGGAGTCGCGCAGGTTCAGCGCGTGGGCGTGGCCCTGGGAGCCGTAACCGATGATGGCGACCTTCTTGCCTTCGAGGACCGAGAGATCACCGTCGTTCTCATACCAGATTTGTGCAGCCATGATGTTTGGCACTCCTTTTTCGATGTAGTGGGGTGAACGCCTTCCGGCGTCCGGGGTTCTACCATTCACAGATAAATTCGCGTGTTCTTGCGCATGGATTTTGTCCTGCAAACTGGGGTCAATCCTACCGAAAGCACCTCATAAATCCGCATTCAGTCCAAAAGGTGAGCCATCATACCGCAAAATCGTCGGCAATATACCATAAAAATCGAAAAACCGCCATTCCAAGCATCATTGTGCAATAGCGGCTGAATCAAACAGCAGGATTCGGAGAAGTGGGCGCGCAATTGCGGGAAACCGTCCGGATTGGCACGCATCCGAGACGAATCACGGGGCATGGAAGCGGTACCAGCGCACTGCGCCGCACCATACACGCCACACCGCGCAGACGCGAAAAGGCCGCCACCCGAACATGTCGGGTGACGGCCTTCGCGATGCTCAGATTCCGAAACTCAATCCGGAATCACACAAGCTCACTGAACCTGGGTACGAGCGATCTTGCCGTTGAAGGACTCGGTCTCGTCCTTGTCCTTGGCGGCGTCGTTGTTCCAGGAGAACATGGCGCGCAGCTTCGGGCCAACGGTCTCCAGGTGCGGGTGGCTGTACTCTTCCTGCAGCTTCTTGAACTTCGGAGCGCCAGCAGCCTGGTCGTCCATGAACTCCTTGGCGAAGGAGCCGTCCTGAATGCGCTTCAGCTGGTACTGCATGCGCTTCTTGGTCTCCTCGGTGATGACCGTGGAGGTGTAGTCGCCGTACTGGGCGGTGTCGGAGCAGGACCAACGGGCCTTGTTCAGGCCGCCTTCGTTAGCCAGGTCGACCAGCATCTTCAGCTCGTGGAACACCTCGAAGTAGGCGATCTCCGGCTGGTAGCCAGCCTCGGTCAGCACGTCGAAGCCGAGGTCGCACAGGTGGTTGATGCCGCCCATGAGGACGTCCTGCTCACCGAACAGATCGGTCTCGGTCTCTTCCTTGAAGGTGGTCTTGATGGCGCCTGCACGCAGAGCGCCCAGAGCCTTGGCGTAAGCCAGGCACAGCGGCCAGGTCTTGCCGTCCGGGTCCTGCTCGACGGCCACGACGACCGGGACGCCACGGCCAGCGGCGTACTCACGACGAACGATGTGGCCCGGGCCCTTCGGGGCGACCATGAAGACCGGGTGGTCCTCGGACGGCTTGATGTAGCCGTAGTGGATGTTGAAGCCGTGAGCGAAGGCCAGAGCAGCGCCCGGCTTCAGGTTCGGCTCAATGTCCTTCTTGTACACAGCGGCCTGGTACTGGTCAGGCAGCAGGACCATAATGACATCGGCTTCGGCAACGGCCTCAGCAACGGACTTGACTTCCAGGCCCTGCTCCTTGGCGAATTCCACGGACTTGGAGGTAGGACGCAGGCCGACGACGACGTCGACGCCGGAGTCGCGCAGGTTCAGCGCGTGGGCGTGGCCCTGAGAACCGTAACCGAGCACGGCGACCTTCTTGCCGTCGAACACGGAGAGATCGGCATCCTTTTCGTACCAGATAGTTGCTGCCATGATTGGCGCTCCTTTATGTTTTCTGTTATATGCCCCGGGAAGCGTTTCCCGGGAAAAAATTATTTTCTATTCGGTTGTTGTAGCTGCGAGCGGTTCCTAGGAATGCTCCCCCCGGATTGTGTCCGAAGAACCGCTCACGCTCTCCTGCGAAACTGTTTTAGTCCCGCTTTTTGTTTTCCGCATGTTCGCGTTCACATAGTGAGTACATCAACAGCGAACATTTTCGACCCGAGTTCGGGTGCACCCTTACTTGGAGAAGTCGACGTTCTTGGTTTCCTTGCAGGTCAGCACTGCGACGAGGCAGCACACGGCCATCACGGCAAGGTACAGACCGACGGAGTGCACGCCCCAGTGGTGGGACAGCCAGGTGGCGATCGTCGGGACGAATGCCGCGCCGACGATGGCGGCCAGGTTGTAGCCGATGCCGGAACCGGAGTAGCGGACGTTGGCCTCGAACAGCTCAGGCAGGAACGCGCCGATCGGACCGAACGCGGTGCCCATCAGCACGAAGCCGATGCACAGGAAGACCATGTTGGCCACGAAGTTGCGCTGGCCGACCACGGCGGAGTCGAGCAGGAACGGGAACAGCAGCGAGAACACGACGAGCAGCACCGAGGAGAGGATGATCACGCGACGGCGGCCGAACTTGTCGGCGTTCAGGCAGGAGATGACGATGAACGCGGCGAACACGCAGATGGCGACCATCAGCATGAGCAGGTACTCCTGGTTGGTGAA
>DKCF01000018.1:2880-9182 GCA_002451435.1 Bifidobacterium sp. UBA6881
AGGAACGTGGCCTGGATGACCTGCTTCCAGCTCTTCTTGAACACCTCGGTAAGCGGGGACTTCACAACCTTCTTCTGCTGCTGGGCAAGACGGAAGACCGGAGTCTCCTCCATGTGAACACGGACGACGAGACCGACGATCACGAGGATGGAGGAAAGCAGGAACGGAACACGCCAACCCCAAGCGGTCATCGCGTTGGTGTCGTTGAACGCCTCAAGCAGGAAGTAGGTGCCGTTCGACAGGAAGAAGCCGATCGGAGCGCCCAGCTCCGGGAAGGAGCCGTACAGCGCGCGCTTGTTTTCCGGAGCGTTCTCGGTGGCGACCAGAGCCGCACCGGACCATTCGCCGCCAAGGCCGATGCCCTGGATGAATCGGCAGAGACACAGCACCGCGACCGCGGCGATGCCCCACTGGTCGTAAGTAGGCAGGCAACCGATGAGGAAGGTCGCGATACCCATGGTGAGCAGCGAAACCACCAGCGTGGTCTTGCGGCCCATGCGGTCACCGAAGTGGCCGAAAATCAGAGAGCCCAACGGACGGGCGATGAACGCGATGGCGAACGTCAGCAAGCTGGCCAGCAGCGCGACGGTCGGATTGGTGGTGTCTCCGAAGAACACCTTCGGGAAATAGTTCGCAGCGGCGGTGCCGTATGCGTAGAAGTCGTAGAACTCGATGGCGGTGCCGACCATGGAAGCGGCGATCACGGTCTTGACCGAATCGCGCACCATCGCCTGCGCCTTGCCAGCGGCTGCTTCGACTGCACTCATGTGGATTACTCCTGTAGTTGTTCGCATCATCGGTTCCCCAGTTCGTACATTCCCAACTTGCCGTACCGACGATGCTGTTCATTCTCTCTTGCCGGCTTCGTTTCCATTGCGTATCGCCTTGTGGGCTGCAACAAAAATGGCCCCGCACTGAGCAGGGCCATCGACGTGTTCCGCGCCTCCAACCCTGCCTTCGTTGGCGAGGGATTGAAGCCGCATTGCTTGAATCAGTCCGCCAACGAAAGCGGAATAATAATTCGTGCGGACAGCAGTACGCGTGCAACCATTCCGTTCATCGTAGCGAACCTCCTTTCGCAAAGTCTTACATCCAGCGAGCTTTTCTCGCTTGAACTATGCCGTAAACTTAAGCGCGCGCACCTCCCCTTTCTACCAAGGGTTCACTATGTGGACGCGCTGTTTTTTCTGTATGTCGAACGTTTCTTCGGCAATTCTCCGAATCTCGGAACCAGAATATCCAATAGACGATATCCCACACCAAGGTGCCAATCATGCAGTTCATCGGCCTCTTGAAATTCCTCTGTGCCGAATATGCAGGACACACCCGGATTTCACCGGTCAAAACTGCATATCCGGCACACTAAATATTGGTGCCCGATATAACTGCATGTTTTGCACGATAGTTGTTCAGCCGACTTGGATATTCGGGTACTCAGATATTTGGGTACTTGGATATTCGGACAGCGGGAATATCCAAGTATCAGGACTTCCATGGAACTTCCAACAGAATCCCGATGGAAATTCCAAGTATCGGAGCTTCCATCGGGAATATCGAATCGACTACTTCAGCGGCAATGTCAGGACGCCGGCGAGCAGCATGCACACCATGGCGACGGCGAATATCGGCAGATACGCGCCGGTCATGACGATCACCACGGCACAGACGACCACGCCCAGCAGCGCGCCGAAGGTGTTCGTCAAGCTGAACGCGGCGAGTGAGCGGCCGACGGAGCGCACATCGGGCAACGTCGCCAAACCGAGTTCCTGGCTGGTGCCGTCGTACACGACGTAGGCGAAACCGGCGATCAGCGAATACAACGACAGCGACAGCGTACGGTCCATCGGCAGCAACGGCAGCGCCGCGGCCACGATGAACAGCACGCAGGCGATGACGGCGGGGATCCTCGAATCGTCGAACAGCCGCGCGATACGGCCAAGCAGCAGCGCGGCCACAAACGAACCGACGAACGCGGCAAGGGCCATCGCCACGATGGTCCAGGCGGCGCCGGACAGACCCAAGGTCTTGGCGGAATCGCCCAGGCCGTACCGCACGAGGTACCACTGGTAGACGGCGATGCCGGTAGTGGCCGCGACAGCGAACATGCGCGCGGCGAACGCGACGAAGAACTTCGGAGCGCCCTTCGGAGGGCGGTACTGCGAGAAGAAGTCGCCATTCTTTACCTTCTCGCGCGGCAGATAGCTGCTGGAAGGCTCACGTGGAGCCACCAGCAGCGCGGCCACCGCGGCGACGATGAACCAGAGCGAGCACAATATGATGGCGAGGCGCGTGGTGCCGTTCCATCCGGACGCGTCGGCGTGGGGCGTGGCCGCGACGGCGAACACGATGCCGAGCAGCTGTCCGAATGCAAGACCTTTGCCGCGCCAGGAATCCGCGCGGTCACGGAACTTGTCGGGCACACGTTCGCCGAATGCGGCGGAAAGCGCCATAGCGACCATCGCATAGCCGATCTGCGCGATCAGCCAGAACGCGGCAGCGACCTGCAGATAATCGCACGCGGAGAAGATGGCCACGGCGATGGCGGCCAATGCGGTGCCGCCGATAATCCACGGCGTGCGGCGGCCGAGCGGGCAGTAGGTGTGGTCGGAGCCGACGGAGACCCAGGCGTTCATGAAGAACGTCAGCACGATGCCGGCCGCGGAAATCCACGCGAGATCGGTGACGCGGTTCACGCCGGCGAGACGGCTTACGAACTGCGGCACGAGCACGACGTTGAGCGCGGCCATCGGCACGGAGAACAGCAGCGAGCCAAGCGCGAATCCCGCGGTCAGGCGGCGCACCTGCGATTTGGTCGGCTTGGTGCCGTCCGGCGCGGTCATCGGATCGCGCAGATCGAGGAAGGCCGATTCGAGATTCGGCACGGCGGCGTCGAGATGCGCGGCCGCCGTCAGCGGAGCGCCGCTTCCCGCGTTGATGCGCGCGGCCTGCGTTTCCGGACGCTCGTTGGAGGCTTCCGGAATACGCGGCTTCTGCTGCACGGCAAGGCGCCTCAGCGCAGCCTTGGCTTCCGGCGTCAGGGTCTTCTCATAGTCGGGGCGATCGTCGATGCCCGGGCGGATGAACACCTGGCCGGGCAACGGACGCGGTTGCATGGGCTGCTGGTTGTGCCGCGCATCAGCCGACTGCGGGGATTGGTGGGATTGCTGCTGTTGCGGAGTTTGCGCGGCGTCCTGCGGGGCGGTGTTTGTCCCCGCGGTACCATGACGGTCTTCAGTCATCTTCTCTGTGCTCTTTTCGCTTCACTTCAGGTTGGAATCAGTACGACGATTGGCGATTGCGGCGCGGAATCATTGCGATGTTGCCGACACCCGATGAACGCGCCGCCTGCACGCTATGCATGCATATGCAAAATCGCCCGAACGCACTGCGACAGCGCATTCGAGCGATTCTTTCAACGGCGACCACTGTACCAGCACGTCCCGCCACAGCCCACTTTCCGTCGCGAACTATAGGTATGCGAGCACGGATGCCGAAAAGCCCAGCCGAAGCGTCGCTCAGGCGACGACCGGCGGATCGGCAATCAGGTCGTCGCTGCGATGCGAGCCGGCGGCGTCCCTCCATTCCAGCGTCGCGACGGACGCGGTGTTGTCGACGCCGAGTCCACGCTTCGGCGTGAAGACAAGCGTGGCCTGAGTGGTCTTGCCACGCCAGGCGAAGCTGATCGAATCGTCGCCGTCCGTCTCGTATGAGAACTCTCCATCGAACGCGTCGAGTTCGTTGCGGAACTTCGCGAGCGCGTTCAGGGCTTTGACGACCGGGCGCTTGAGGTTCTCGTCGATTTCCGCGGTGGAGTAGTAATGACGGTTGATGTCGCGGCCGTTGTTCGTCTTGCGCAGCAGCTCCATGTCGTTCGTGCCGGCGAGCGCGCCGACGTAGTAGACCTGCGGCACGCCGGGCAGGAAGAACTGCACCGCGCGGGCGGCGATGTAGTGCTGGTCGTTGCATCCAAGCGCCGAGTAGTAGGTGCTATTGACCTGATAGAGGTCGAGGTTGGATGCGGCGGCTCCGGTGGCGGCCTGCGATTCGCCGTGGGTGTTGGCGTGGATGGTGTTGACGAGGTTGTCGACGTCCTCGTCCGGCACGAGCCCTTTGAGCGAGCGGTCAAGCTGGTCGGAGCCGATGTCGATCACGCCGATGCCGTCGTGGGTGTCGAGCACGGTGACGGCGTTGTTCGGGCGGATGCCGGTCCAGTGCGCGACGGGCTCGACGTGGCCGGTGAACAGTGAATGCAGCAGCAACGGCGGCAATGCGAAGTCGTACACGCGATCGACCTTGGATGCGATTTCGACCTGCTTCTTGTAGTAGGAATGCACCTCGATGAGGATTTCCAGACCGCGCTTCATGCCCTCTTCGCGCAGTCGCGAGATGAGCTTGAAGGTTTTCGGGGTCATGAAGCAGCTGGTTCCGGCTTCCTTCGCGCCGTAGCCAACGGCGTCGAGACGGATGTAGCTGACGTGCGAAGCCGCCATCTGGTCGAAGATGGACATGAGGTATTCCCAGCCTTTGGCGGAATCGGTGTCGATGTCCACTTGCTGCGGGGTGAAGCTGACCCAGACGAGTCGGGTCTTGCCGGCGAATTTGTAGTGGGTGAACGGCAGGCCCGGGCGCGGGCGGTAGATGCCGGCGAGGTCTTCCTCGGTGGCGCCGTTCGGAAAGACGGAGCTCATGGTGAGGAACATCGGATAGTACTCGGATTCCTCGCCTTTGGCGAGCACGTCTTGGAATTGCTTGGATTCCCAGCTCATATGGTTGACGATGGCGTCCACCATGACGTCATGCGTCGTGGAGAGTTCGGCCACGTCGTTCCAGCTTCCGAGGCGCGGATCGACTTTGGTGTGGTCGATTGGATCGAAGCCGGCGTCGGCACCATCGAACGGGGTGAAGAACGGCAGCATGTGCACGCCCTCGTATACTCCGGCGAAACGGCTGCGCAGGATGTCGGTCATCGAAGCGATGGTGCCGTCACCGAGACGATCGGCGTAGGTGATGAGCTGCACTCTGTTTTTCATGGGACCTCCTTTGGCTCCATTGCATTGCGCGACGTTGTGTATCAAACCGGTTCGATACTATCGCGGAACGCATGCGTCAGTCCAATTCGGATGCTCGTTCGGGCGTGTCGAACCGGTTCGATGCATGACTCGCCGCATGCCATTCGTTCGTTCCGAGAATCACGCCAACCGCGACGGCTACCGCGCAGCACGCGTAGTGGCGCCGACGCGCAACGTCACGGGCACCAGCACGTCCGTTCCCGGTTGTGTGGAATTCGCCGCATTCCGTTGCTGAACGGCCATGCCGCCCTTGGATTCCCCAGCGATCGCCTGAACGATGCGATGTGTGATGGACTGCGCGATCGCCCGGAAATCCTGCACGACGGCGGTCGGCTCCATTCCGGTCAAATCATTCAGATACGTGCCGTCGTACGCCACGACCTGCATATCGCGGGGAATGGCGATGCCGCGCCCCAGCGCCTCACGCACGCAAATCGCGGCGCCCACATCGGAACTGACCACCGCGTCGATGCCATCGGCACGGTCGAACACATCGCGAATCGCACGACGGTATCCGTCGAAATCCGCCACTTCGCCGGCCTCGACATACTCGTACCGCACGCCGGCACGCGCCAATTCGCGTTCCAATGTCAGGTAATAGCGGACCGTCGGGAATGTGGTGCTCGCCAAACCATCGGCGGCCCCACCGGCAGCCGATCTGCCGAGCAATCCGGCCGCATCGTCGAACTGGTTCCGTGGACCACCGATCATCGCCACATGGCGGGCACCGGAGCGGATCAGCAGATCGGCGACCAATCGACCGCCCTGCTCATGATCGGAACCGACCGACGGAATGCCGGCGCCCAGCACACGGTCGAACGCGACGATCGGACGGTGGACCGACGTCCAATAATCGGCGGCGTGCGCGGTGTGCGCGGCCATCACAAGGCCGTCCATCATATGCCGACGCAGCATGTCCACGTATTCGGCCTCGCCGTTCTCCGCGTCGCTGGTGGAGCACAGCATCGTGCGCAGCCCCTGTACGGCAAGCTCATGCTGCAATTGCGCGGTAAGGGTGGCGAAGAACGGATGCCGGATGGTCGGCACGATCACGCCGACAAGATTCGTGCGATTGTGGTACAGGTTGCGCGCCAATTCGTTCGGTATGTAGTTCAACGCGCGCATGGCCTTGGTCACGCGGGCACGCATGTCGTCGGACACATAACCCGTGTCGTTGACCACCAACGACACCGTGCTCAGCGACACTCCGGCCTTCTTCGCCACATCGCGCAT
>DKCF01000018.1:9296-10748 GCA_002451435.1 Bifidobacterium sp. UBA6881
CGACAGGCTCCATCCTACCGTGGTATCGAACCGGTCCGATACCCGGCAATTCGCCAGTCCGCCGGCATCACGCATGCCCGACAAGCACCGTGATGCCGAAACCCACGGCGACGCACACCAAGGGCACCGCCACAGTCGCGAATCCGTATCCCAGGGCCATGGCGAAACGGCGTTTGCGAATCAACGACAACACCTCGTTCAAAGCGGCCGAAAACGTTGAGAATCCGCCAAGAAAACCGACGACGAACGTCATGGTCGTATCCATATCGACCGATTGCGCGTAAAACGACATCATCGCGACGCCCGCGAACAGCGACGCGATACCGTTGATCACCAATGTGGCCATCGGAAAGACGCGGTTCCCCGCACGGTTCCAACTGCGCTGAATCGACACGTCGAGCACGTAGCGGGCCATGGCGCCAAGACCGCCGAAAAAGCAGATAAGCCAGATCATCAGCGCACCTCCCCGGTGATCGGATCGGGAGAGACCGGGATTTCCGCGGTCACCGGCTTGGGCTCGAAGCTGGGCAAAGCGTTCGGCGTAGTATTCGTCGCGCCCGGCACAGCGGCCGTCGCGCCCGACACCGTGGATGCATTCGAAGGATTCCCGCTATCGGAACGATTCGTATCGGGGAAGTTCGTATTGCGGAGATTCGTATCGGGACGATTCGTCGCATCTCCCGCATTTGCGGCGGCCATTGGTGCCGCGGATTGCGAATTGGCGGCGACGTGGGCGGCTTGCTGCGCGGCCACCTGCGCGGCAAATGCGGCCTCAAGAGCGCTCTTGGCCGCCGAATGGGCCGCATCCGCCACCTTCACATGCCGCACTTCCATCCCACCGGTACCCATACCGTCGGCATCCGTCTCACCGGGACCCATCCCACCGGTACCCGACGGAACGGAACCAGAAAGCGGCGATGCGGCAGCATCCTGCCGCATGCCCGATGCCACGGAATCGGACGTTACGGTGCCCTGCGCGAATCGGGCCAACAGCATCTGCATGATCAGCACGCCAAGCGCGGAGACGAACAATCCCCCGGCGAAATTCATGGCGAGATATCCGAACGCGCCCAACCAACGGCCACGATACAATCCCTCCATGGTCTCCAGCATCACGCCGGACATCGTGGACATTCCGCCGAGGAATCCCAATCCGACGCCCCGGCTCGCGACCTGCCGGACGCGCCGTTTCAGCCATGTGGCGTTCGCCATGTATTCCACCAGCATCGCGAACAACAGGCATGCGATCATATTCGCGACGAACGTGCCGGCATCGAAGACGCCGTCGACGGGAGACAGCACCCTGTCCAGAACGCGGCGGCATCCCACGCCGGCGAAACCGCCGACGAACACGACCAGATACATCACGCCGTCGGCAAGCGGATTGAACCGCGCCTGCACACGTTTCGCCGGAGCCAAGGGAATCTGCGGCGGAGCCGAAGCCGCGGCGGC
>DKCF01000018.1:10903-11161 GCA_002451435.1 Bifidobacterium sp. UBA6881
CGTCTTCTTATGGTTATTCGTTTTTTGCCCGTACCATTCCGGACCGGCATTGCCATCAATGCATATGGACGACGCTGTTCACACGCTGATCGCACGGCATCGGCCGGATGGACGTTACTTCACCTTGCAGAGTCTACACGCTCCAGACACTTGACGCGAGATCGTCTGATTGCGCGGGCACGAATTTGGTCCGGTCATAAGACCGCCCGACCGAACAAGGACGAACACTCGCAGGATACGTCGCATCCATTCGGCAGC
>DKCF01000017.1 GCA_002451435.1 Bifidobacterium sp. UBA6881
GACCATCCGGGGAGATTCGAGCGGTGATTGTCTCTTGATATGGTCGCTGGCGGGCTGGTGGCGTCTGTTTGGGGAGATTTGTGGGCTGTGGCTCTCCCGACGTGGACGCTACAGGGGTGGATGCCGCCTAAGCGAGGGGCAATACGGCGGTTCCGCCCATGGCGGCGTGAAGGACGAAAATCATTGCCGCTGATTCAGCGGCGGTTCCGTTCCTGTGAATGGTTCCGTCCTGTGTTCATGAGTGGATTCACTCCGTTCCCATGAGCGGTTTCGTCCCGTACTCATGTGGCGGTCGGCGTTCCGTGTTGACATGATGGTTCCATGTCGGTGCGACGGGTCGCTATAATCGCGTGCATGAGTGAATTTCGTGGTATGCGCAATGTGGCGGATGAGACCTCAGGGGGGAATCTTGGAAATCGGCAGAACGATATTCGTAATGGATACCCGGCGGCGAAACGCGTAGCCAAGGAACGTGTGTTCCATGGAGACAAGTTCGTAGACCATTACGAATGGCTGCGCGACAAGGAATCGCCGGAAGTCCAGGATTATGTGGCCGCGCAGAACCGGTATTGCGAACAGCGCATGGCGTCGTTGAAAGGCCTGCGCACGACCCTGTTCGAGGAATTCAAATCGCATGTGCAGGAAACCGACATGTCGGTGCCGACGCGCATGGACGACTACTGGTACTTCACCCGCACGAAGCAGGGCGAACAGTACGCGGTGCAATGCCGTCTGCCGATCCGAGGCGAGGACGACTGGGATCCGCCGGTCATCAAGGCGGACCAGCCGATCGACGGCGAACAGGTCGTATTCGACACGAACGTCGAGGCGCAGGGGCACGACTTCTTCCGCATCGGCGGCATGGACATCTCCAAAGACGGCCAGTGGATGCTGTACGGCGTCGACACCAGCGGCGACGAGCGCTACGACTTCCGCATCCGCAATCTGACGACGGGTGAGGAGCTTCCCGACGTGTTCGAAGGCATCGGCGGCGCCTGTTTCACACCGGACGCGCGGTGGGTGTTCTATGTGCTGCTTGATGACGCATGGCGTCCATGCGCGGTGAAACGCCACCGCGTCGGCACGCCGGTCTCCGAGGACGTGGAGGTCTACCGCGAGCAGGACGAGCGCTTCTGGGTGGGCATCGGGCTTTCCTTCGACGAGCGCAACATCGTGATCGGCACCGGTTCGAAGACCACCACCGAGGTGCTGCTGCTCCCCACCGATACGCCGGAAGGCGAGTTCCGCGCGTTCATTCCGCGCGAATCCGGTGTGGAATACGATGTGAGCTTCTCCTGCTTCGAAGGTGCCGGCGAGCACGGCGAGGACATTCCGCTCGCGGTCGTGTACCACAACGCGTTGAATCCGAACTTCGAGATCGATGTGATCGACATGCGCTCGCATGAGCCGCCATACCGGCTTGGCGAGGGCGTGCGCGTCGCCGTCGGCTCGCCGTACGGGTGCGAGCATGGCGACGATGTGGAGCCTGGCGCCTCCCGCATGCCGGTCGGCACGCCGTATTCCAACGATTGCAATCCCGGCATTCTCCAAGGCGCGCATGGTTTGGGCATCGAGGGGATATCGATCCACCGGTATTTCGTCGCGCTGCAGTACCGCGCCGAGGGACTGCCGCACGTCGCGGTGATGACGAAACGCGCCGCGGCCGAGGATTTCCTCGCGCGCAGGCCATGGCGTTTCACCGAAGTCGTTCCCCACGCGTTGGAAGGCGATTGGGACGTCGACGAATCCGTTGACGAGATCAACGAGGAACGCGTCGAGGTATGGGGCAAGCTCGACGCGCTCGCCGCGGCGCAGGGCAAGGGCTCGGCGGTGCATGGCATCTCCCGCAAGGGCATGACGTCGTCCGATGGTGCCACGGCCGATCGCATGCCCGGGGAGACGCGGCGCCTGTACGCCATCGGCGTCGGCGGCAATCCGTCGTATGACGCGCCGCGCATGCGGTATTCGTTCGCCAGCTACACGCGTCCGGGCGAGCTGCACGACATCGATCCGGCCACCGGCGAGGACCGTCTGCTGAAACGAGCGACGGTGCTTGGCGGATTCGATCCGCGCGATTACATGGAACGCCGCGTATGGGCCACCGCGCGTGACGGTGAGCGCATACCGATTTCACTGGTGTGGCGGCGCGATGTGCCGGCCTGCGATTCGGCGATGTTCGTCACCGGCTATGGCGCGTACGAGATCAGTTCCGATCCCGGGTTCGCGGTGTCGCGCATCAGCATGCTCGACCGTGGCGTGCTGTATGCGGTGCCGCATATCCGCGGCGGCGGCGAAATGGGCCGCGCATGGTATGAGCAGGGGCATCTGCTCAACAAGAAGCATTCCTTCGAGGATTTCGTGGATGCGGTCCGCGCGCTGCAACGCGAGGGGTTGGCGTCACCGTCCCGCACCGTGGCGAACGGCGGTTCCGCGGGTGGATTGCTGATGGGTGCCGTGGCGAACATGGCTCCGGAATGCTTCGCGGGCATCGAGGCGGATGTGCCGTTCGTGGACGCGTTGACTTCGATTCTCGACCCGTCGTTGCCGCTGACCGTCACCGAATGGGATGAATGGGGCGATCCTTTGCACAACGCCGACGTGTACCGGTACATGAAGGAATACACGCCGTATGAGAACGCGCCGGAATCCCCGGACGACGACCGCGTGAAGGTGTTCCCGAAGGTGTTCATCACCACGTCGATGAACGATACGCGCGTGCTGTACGTGGAGCCGATGAAATGGCTCGCGCGGCTGCAGCGCGCCGGTGTGGACGCCGTGGCGAAAATCGAGGTCGAGGCGGGTCATGGCGGCACGTCCGGACGATACAAGCAGTGGGAGGAGGTCTCCTACGAGAACGCGTGGTGCCTGAGTGTGATGGGCATCGTCAACTGACCGCGTCGGGCATGCCGTGGCAGGGGACCCGCCACGGCGTGTCCATTTGCTGAGCTGTTTTCGTTCGCATGATGAATCTCTGACTAGAGTCACGAGCTATGAGTGAATCTGCAAAGAAGTACACCATCGCCGTCATTCCGGGCGATGGCATTGGCAAGGAAGTGACTCCATGGGCCCAGAAGGCTCTGGAGAAGGCGGCCGAAGGCGTCGCCGAATTCGATTACGAGAACTTCGACCTCGGTGCCGAACGGTATCTGCGCGATGGCGCGATTCTTCCGGAAGAGGAAGAGGAGCGCATCAAGAAGACCGACGCGATTCTGCTGGGCGCCGTCGGCGATCCGCGCATCAAGGCAGGCATCCTGGAACGCGGCCTGCTGCTGAAGCTCCGTTTCGACCTCGACCAGTACGTCAACCTGCGTCCGTCCAAGCTGTACAAGGGCGTCACCTCCCCGCTCGCCAACCCGGGCGACATCGACTTCGTCGTCGTGCGTGAGGGCACCGAGGGCCTGTACTGCGGCGCCGGCGGAGCCGTCCGCCGCGGCACTCCGAACGAGGTCGCCACCGAGGTCTCCATCAACACCGCCTACGGCGTGGAGCGCGTGGTGCGTTACGCCTTCCAGCTGGCGATGAAGCGCCGCAAGCACGTCACCCTCGTGCACAAGAAGAACGTGCTCGTCAACGCGGGCGACATGTGGCAGCGCATCGTCAACAAGGTGGCCGAGGAATACCCGGAGGTCACCCACGACTACCTGCACATCGACGCGACCACCATCTTCATGGTGTCCAACCCGTCCCGCTTCGACGTGATCCTCACCGACAACCTGTTCGGCGACATCATCACCGACGAGGCCGGTGCCGTGGTCGGCGGCGTCGGATACTCCGCATCGGGCTGCATCAACGCCTCCAACGAGTACCCGTCCATGTTCGAGCCGATCCACGGTTCCGCCCCGGACATCGCCGGGCAGAACAAGGCCAACCCGACCGCCGCCATCCTGTCGGCCGCCATGCTGCTGCGTCACCTCGGCTTCGACGACGCCGCGGCCAAGATCGATGCCGCCGTCGAAGCGGACATCGAGGAGCTCGGCTCCACCACCCGCACCACCGACGAGGTCGGACGCGACATCCTGGCGCGCATGTGACATGCGTCTTCCGATATGAAAACGGTGCCTTCCCGGTACGCTGTACGGGAGGCACCGTTTTTCGTATATGCGCGACGCGCGCCTTATGCGGTTGCGGACGTTTTCTTGGAAATCGAGCGCAGGGATTGATTTTCGTACGTTCGATTTTGGAAGACTTGGAAAAGGCGGCGGGGCATTCCGCCGTGTGGACGATCAGG
>DKCF01000020.1:0-50115 GCA_002451435.1 Bifidobacterium sp. UBA6881
ACGGAAATTACGACGATCGCCATCGCGACGGTCGTCACGACGGTACCGCGGATTGTCATTGCCGCGGCCGCCGCGGTATCCGCGATGGTCGTCATGACGCTGGCCGTCGCGGTTGAACTTGCGCGGACCGTTGTGGAAACGACGCTCCTGGCCTTCACCTTCACCATCACGATGGAAATCGCGGTCGCGGCGGAAACCGCCGTTGCCCTTGCGATAGCCGCCCTTGTGGTCGTCGTTGTGGAAGCCACCGGAACGGTGTCCGTAGGACTTGCCGCCGTTGCCGCGCGGCTTGAATCCCTTGCCGCCGCGGTTGCCCGGACGACCCGAACCGTAGGACTTATGGTTTCCGTAGGACTTGCCGCGGGATCCGCGCTGTTCTTCTGCCATGCTTTTCCTTGTTTTCCTTAGATTTTTTCTCGATGATTGTGATTTGACGGTTATACCGATCGCGTCGGTTCGGCGCTCATGCGCGTTCGACCGCGCCAAGAGCCTTCTTGCCTCGACGGATAAGCGCGAAACGCCCGTGCAGGAAGTCGTCTTCCGTGAGGGTCTGGTCCTGGTCCGCGACGCGTGCGTTGTTGAGGTACACGCCACCGGATTTGATGGTCTTGCGGGCCTCGGAAATCGACTTGAACAGTCCGGCCTTCATTCCGGCTTCGGCGACGCGGTCGCCGACGGAGGCCTTGGCGAATTCGCCATCGACCTTCACACCTTCGAGGGCCGCTTCCAGCACGGACTCCTCGATGCCGGCAAGGTCTCCGCCACGGCCGAACAACGCGCCGGCCGCGTCCAGCGCCTGGCGCGTCGCCTCTTCCCCATGCACGAAACTGGTGACCTCCCAAGCCAGGGTGCGCTGTGCCTCGCGCGCGCCCGGATTGGTCTTGCTCTCCTCGACGAGACGTTCGATTTCGGCCTTCGGCAGGAAGGTGAACGCCTTCAGCAGGTTCTCCATCTCGCTGTCCGGACGGTTGAACCAGAACTGGTAGAACTTGTAGGGGCTGAGCATGGTGCCGTCCAGCCAGACGGCGTTGCCTTCGGACTTGCCGAACTTCTTGCCCTGGGCGTCGGTGATGATCGGGCTGGTGAACACGTTCACGTCCACGCCACGCACCTTGTGGATCAGGTCGAGGCCGGAGGTGAGGTTGCCCCACTGGTCGGAACCGCCGATCTCCATCACGCAATGGTATTCGTCGAACAGGTGCAGGAAGTCGTTGCCCTGCAGCACCTGGTAGCTGAACTCGGTGAAGGAGATGCCTTCCTCGGAGTTCAGACGCCGCGCCACCGTGTCTTTGGCGAGCATGGTGCCCATGCGGAAGTTCTTGCCGACGTCACGCAGGAAGTCGATGACGCTCATCTGCGCGGTCCAGTCGTAGTTGGACACGAAACGCACCGGATTGTCGCCTTCGGTTTCGAGGATGCCGCCGATCTGCTTCTTCAGACGCTCGGCCCAGCCGGCCACGACATCCTTCGGATTCAGCGTGCGTTCGCCGGATTGACGTGGATCGCCGATCAGTCCGGTGGCCCCGCCCACCAAGGCGATGGGATGGTGGCCCGCCGCCTGAAGGTGACGCATGTTGATCAGCTGCACCAGATTACCGATGTGCAGGGAGGCTGCGGTCGGGTCGAAACCGCAATAATAGGTGATGGGCTCTCCGTTCAACGCTTCGGCGAGTCGATCCCTGTCAGTGGACTGGGAAATCAACCCGCGCCATTCCAGTTCATCAAGGACGGAATCGAAACCGGCCTCCTTGAAATCGATGACGTGAGCCATAGCTGTTTTCTCCCTATCGAATTGTGGACGTTACCGCGTTTTACGCACCCTACAGTCTCGCAGAAGACGAAGACAGCGGGACTTGGCGTTTCCGCCCGCGATCACGGGAACGCGGGATTCGTCCAACCAGCGCAGAAACGCCCGTCAGTCATGCCTTCCACCAGTCGCACCTATGTTGAAGACCGTGCCAAGCCATGTCGCTATGGTCGTCGTCATTTCCTTCTGCGGATCATCTCGCGCACGGTTTCGATGATCTTGCTGTATTTCGCCGATTCGGTGGAACGCATATGCGGGAACGCCGCGATCATGCGGCGCTGCTGCCTGTTGAGCACCGAGGCGACCGCCGTCTGCGCATGGGCGAACAGTTCCTGCGAGGACTCGGAGAGACCATGCACCTTCTCCGAGAACACGTCCCTGCCCCATTGCCACGAGTCGCCGGCCTTTTCGGCGTACGACTGGACCATGTCGCCGAGTTTCGCGAGGTTGTCGGCCAAATCGGCCATGCCGAGCACGGTGACGATGGTATCGATGATGACGGCCACGGCGAACACCGCGCACATCGCATGCACGGCAGGCAACGGAATCACGCTCGTGGCGTATGCGACTGCCGGGTGCACGACGTTGACGATGAGCACGCCGGCGAAACCGAACACCACGGCGCCGAGCAGGCAGATGCGGCCGTGGATGTTGAACCGGTAGTTGCTGTAATCCCACCATCGCGCGTGGAACAGCCGCTCCATGCCCCATGACGTGACGTATTCGAGCACGCTCGCGCCGAGCGAGGAAACGAGAAAAATCGCCATGGAATCGTGCACGTCACGCAATAGCACGACCGCGAGCACCGCTCCACAACCGTAGATCGGGCATAACGGCCCGTTGAGGAAACCACGGTTCACCCAGCGGCGTTCGGTCGCCGAAACGAGGATCGATTCGTAGATCCAACCGATGAATGAATAGAACAGAAACCAGAGAAACAGATATTCCAAGGCAATCATGCCGAATCCTCGTCGTTTCGAATCGTCGTCAGCGCGAAATGCCGGAGGTGCCCGGCCTTTTCGGCCTGTCGAACCTTTCCATGGAGAACGTTTCCCTGGTGGCGCTGATCTTGTCGGCCAAGGTGACCAGATATCCTTCGACATACCTGGGAGGAACCGGCGTCAGGGGAAACATATGGTGCGCGATGCTGTCACGCTCCACACGATTGAGCCTGAAATCCCTCATCGCGTTGCGCATGGCCGCTCCCCCGTGGGTGAATCCATGGAAACGGTGCGCGCCATCGTCCCAATCATGCCAGTCATAGAGAAAATAATCGTGGAGCAAAGCGGCGCGGACCAGCGAATGCAGGTCGACCCGATGCCACAGATGCAGCCGGTCGGCGAGCCATACCGCCAGACATGCCACACGGATGGAATGGGCGAATGTGGTCACCGCACCATGCTGGTAGCAGTTTCTCTCGATTCGCATATGCCGATGCCCGATGATTTCGGCGCCGTGTTGCTGCACGAGGCGTTGGATCTGCGTTCGAGTGAGATGCACCGCTTTGCCTGATTTCTCGATTATGTTTCCGATTGGCGGACTGCCGGTTACTTGAGCAGCGATTCCGGGCTTTTGTATGCGGAACCGTCGCTGATGGAGTTGGCGAAGACGCGCAGCTGCTCCACGGAGGACTTGGCCGCGGCGATCTGTTCGCGCACCCTGAGCGGCGAAGTGCCACCCTTGCCGTTGCGCGCGGAGACGGAGCCCTCGGTGGACAGCACCTCGCGCACTTCAGGAGCCTTGTCCGCGGGAAGGAAGCCCTGGAACACGCCGATGAAATCCTCGTCGGTCAGATCCCATAGCTCCTGTCCGCGGTCTTCGGCGATTTTCACGCATGCGCCGGAAAGCTCATGCGCGTGGCGGAACGGCACGCCGTTTTTGACGAGCCATTCGGCAATGTCGGTCGCCAACGCGAATCCGGTGGGGGCCTCGGCTTCCAGACGCTCCTTGTCGAAGGTCATGGTAGCGACCATGCCGGTGAAGGCGGGAAGCAGCACCTCGAGGGTGTCCACCTGATCGAAGACGGCTTCCTTGTCTTCCTGCAGGTCGCGGGCGTACGCGGTCGGCAGGCCCTTGAGCGTTGCCAGCAGACCGGTCAGGTCGCCGATGAGACGGCCGGACTTGCCGCGTGCGAGCTCGGCGATGTCCGGGTTCTTCTTCTGCGGCATGATGGAGGAACCGGTGGAGTACGCGTCATCGAGACGCACGAAGGCGAACTCCTGGGTGTTCCAGATGATGATTTCCTCGGAAAGACGGCTGATGTCCACGCCGGTCATGGCCGCGATGAACGCGAATTCCGCGACGAGGTCGCGGCTTGCCGTACCGTCGATGGAGTTGGCGGTGACTTTGGAGAAACCGAGTTCGCGGGCCACCGCCACCGGGTCGAGGCCGAGCGTGTTGCCGGCAAGCGCGCCGGAGCCATACGGGCTGGCGTCGATGCGGTTGTCCCAATCGGACAGACGTTCCACGTCACGCAGCAGCGGCCAGACATGGGCCATGAGCTGGTGCGCGAGCAGAACCGGCTGCGCATGCTGCATGTGGGTGCGGCCCGGCATGACGGTGCGTCCGGCTTTTTCGGCCTGCTCGATCAGCGCGGCGGCGAGGCCGAGCAGCAGTTTGGCGATGACGCGGCTGTGGCGGCGCAGCCACATGCGAATCAGCGCGGCGATCTGGTCGTTGCGGGAACGGCCGGCGCGCAATTTGCCGCCGAGTTCGTCGCCGGCGATGTCCAGCAGTCCACGTTCGAGGGCGGTGGCCTCGTCCTCGTCATCCTCGATCGGCGCGAAAGCGCCCGAATCGACGCGGCGCTGCAGTTCGTCGAGGGAATCCTCCATGCGCTGCAGCTCGTCGGCGGTCAGCAGTCCGGCGCGGCCGAGCGCACGCGCATGCGCACGCGAGCCCGCGATGTCGTCGTCCGCCAGACGCCAGTCGAACTGGGTGGATTTGCTCAATCGGGCGAGTTCCGGAGACGGTCCGGATTTGAAGCGGCCACCCCACAGGGCGAGGTGCTCACCATTGGTTGTGCTCTCGGTCATTTTCCATATCTCCTTGCAAACATGACTGAGGGAGAGAATACCAGTCAGGATAGTCCTAACGGCGTTCTCTCCCCCATCAGTCAGAACGATTCGCCGGCGCGGTGACGCGTTCGGCTCACTCGACGCTGTTTTCCGGGACCTCGATGCCCTTGCCGAACTTGATGTCGCGGGCAGCGGCCACGCGGCTCGGCAGACCGTAGATGTCGATGAAGCCGTTGGAGGACTTCTGGTCGAAGCTGTCGCCGGAATCGTAGGTGGCGAGGTTGTAGTCGTACAGCGAGGTGTCGGAACGACGGCCGGTCACCACGGCGCGTCCACCGTGCAGCACCATGCGGACCTCGCCGGAGACGTACTTCTGGGTGTCTTCGATGAAGGCGTTCAGGGACTGCGTCGCCGGGGAGAACCACTGCGCGTCGTAGACCAGCTCGGCCCAGCGCTTGTCGATGTCGCGCTTGATGCGGTGCTGCTCGCGCTCGAGGCAGCAGTTCTCGAGTTCCTGGTGGGCGGTGATCAGCGCCACGGCACCCGGAGCCTCATACAGCTCACGGGACTTGATGCCGACCAGACGGTCCTCGATCAAGTCGATGCGGCCGATGCCCTGGGCACCCGCACGACGGTTCATCTCTTCGATCGCCTGCAGTGGGGTGACGTCGCGGCCGTCGATCTTGACCGGCACGCCCTGCTTGAATTCGATGACAACCTCGTCCTCGACCGGCGGGAACGCCGGATCGTCGGTGTACGAGTAGCAATCCTTGGTCGGACCGTTCCACGGATCCTCGAGGAAACCGGTCTCGATGGCACGGCCCCACACGTTCTGGTCGATGGAGAACGGGCTCTTCTCGGTCTGCGTGATCGGCAGCTTGTGCTCCTTGGCGAACGCGATTTCGACATCGCGGGTGAGCGACAGGTCGCGGATCGGGCTGATCGCCTTCAGCGTCGGATCGATGGACGCGATGGAGACTTCGAAACGCACCTGGTCGTTGCCCTTGCCGGTGCATCCATGGGAGATGGTATCGGCGCCGAACTGGTGGGCGGCGCGCACGAGGTGCTTGGAGATCAGCGGACGGGAGATGGCGGAAACCAGCGGGTACACGCCCTCGTACATGGCGTTGGCCTTCAAGGCCTTCATGCAGTATTCGTTGGCGAACTCGTCACGGGCGTCGACCACGTAGGCCTCGACCGCGCCGCAATCCAAAGCGCGCTGCTTGATGGTCTCAAGGCTCTCGCCGCCCTGGCCAACGTCGAGGGACACGGCCACGACATCCTTGCCGGTGCGCTCCTTGAGGTATGAAATGGCGACGGAGGTGTCAAGACCACCGGAGTACGCCAGGACGAGACGATTCTTATCGCTCATGGTTTCCCTTTCTTGCAACAAATGTTATTCATCAGTATATGCAATACCTTGTATATTTATGCATATCTGACGCATAATGTCCACTATACGGCCATTCACCCTTTGGACACGACGTCCAAGAGCCATTGCGCGCGTTTTTTCGCGCTGTCGTCGTCGGCGCAGATCACCATAACGGTATCATCGCCGGCGATGGTACCCAGCACCCCGCCGATCGTCTGCTTGTCGATGACGCTCGCGACATACTGCGCGGCGCCCGACGGGGTATGCACGACCACGAGGTTGCGCGCGGCGGCCACGGAAGTGACCAGTCCCGAAAGGATGCGGCTTATCTGTTGTTCCATTTTGGCGTCCGAACCGCCCGTTGGATGGTCCTCGGGCTGTTGGACGCCGATGGCATACGCGACGGTGCCGTCGGACAGGCGCGTTTTCGTGGCGTGGATCTCATCGAGGTCACGACTCAACGTGGCCTGGGTCACTTCGATGCCCTGATCGGCGAGAATCTGCGACAGCTGCGATTGCGAAGTGACGACGCACGTCAGCAGCGCCTGCTCGATGGCGCTCAGTCGAGCGGCCCGGGTGGCAGGACGCTGCAACGCGGGAGTTGAATCGGTCATCAGACCAGCAGACTTTCGTCTCCACGAGCCTTGCCGGCCAGCCAGGTCAGCAGGGCCTTCTGGGCGTGCAGACGGTTGCCCGCTTCGTCCCAGACCACGGACTGCGGCCCGTCGATGACCTCGGAGGTGACTTCCTTGCCGCGATACGCCGGCAGGCAGTGCTGGAAAATCGCGTCATCCTTGGCCTCGGCCATCAGGCCGGCGTTCACCTGGTAATCCCAGAACGGCTTGGATCGGATGGCGTATTCGGCCTCCTCGCCCATGGAGACCCATGTGTCGGTGAACACGCAGTCGGCGCCGGAGACGGCTTCCTTCGGATCGGTGGTCACGAGGACGGAGCCGCCGGTTTCGGAGGCGATGGCCTCGGCATCGGCCACGATCTGCGGATCGGGCAGGTAGCCGTAGGGGCCGGCCACGCGGACGTCCATACCGGCCACGGCACCGCCGAGCAGGTACGAATTCGACATGTTGTTGGCGGCGTCGCCCACATAGGCGATGGTCTGGTTCTTCAGGTTGTCGACGCCACCGCGATGCTCGGCGATGGTCTGGAAATCGGCGAGGATCTGGCAGGGATGGAACTCGTCGGTCAACGCGTTCACCACCGGGTGCGTGGAGTAGCGTGCCATCTCCTCGACGCGGTCCTGCCCGAACGTGCGCCACACCACGCCATAGGCCATGCGGTCGAGCACGCGCGCGGTGTCGGCGACGGGTTCGCCGCGGCCGAGCTGGGAGCCCGACTTGTCGATGACCAGAGGGTATCCGCCCAATTCGGCGACGCCGATGGAGAAGCTGGAACGGGTGCGGGTGCTGGGCTTGTCGAAAATCACCGCGATGCCCTGGGGGCCGGCGAACGGCTGGTGGTAGAAGCGGTTCTTGTGGAACTTGATGGCCAGTTCGAGAACCTGCTTCTGTTCTTCATGATTGAGATCGTCGTCACGCAGCATGTGGCGCAATTCAGGTGTTGCCATGTTCGGCTCTCCTTTCGAATCCGGTTGGCTCAGTCGTTGGGCAGATCGCACGGAATCTGCGCGAGGATGGAAACGGCCTGGTCGATGTCCTGTTCGGTGACGACCAGCGGCGGTGCGAGACGCAGGGCGTCCGGAGCGACCGCGTTGACGATGAGACCGTGTTCCAGCGCCCAGTTCATCGCGGCGTGCGCGCATGGATGAGCGAGTTCGATGGCGTCGAGCAGACCGCTTCCGCGCACCGAGGTGAACAGCTTGTTGCCGCAGGCGCTGATGGCGTCGCGCAGCTGCCTGCCGCGCACGTCGGCGTTCGCCACGAGGCCTTCCTCCTCGATGGTGCCGATCGTCGCCAGAGCCGCGGAGGCGCCCAGCGGATTACCGGCGAACGTGGAACCGTGCGAGCCCGGGGTGAACAGCGCCGACAGCTCGGCGCCGAAGGAGATCATGCCGCCCATCGGGAATCCGCCGCCGACGCCCTTGGCGAACGTGACGATGTCCGGGGTCACGCCGCCGGAAAGCTCCTCACGCTGGAACGCGAACCACGAACCGGTGCGGCCCATGCCGGTCTGCACCTCGTCGATGATGAGCAGCGCGTGGTGCTCATCGCACAGCTGACGCGCCTTCTTCACATAGTCGGCACCCAGAGGACGGACGCCTGCCTCGCCCTGGATCAGCTCCATGATGACGGCCGCGACCGGTCCCTTGCCATGCTTGCCCTGGCCGGTTTCGGCGAAGGCGTCATGCAGGGCCTGGACGTTTCCGGCCTCCACGAATTCGAAGTTCGGCACCAGCGGTTCGAACGACTTGCGGATGGCGGGCTTCCAAGTGGCGGACAGCGCGCCCATGGTGCGGCCGTGGAAGCCGTGGGTCATGGAGATGATGCGCGCCGGCTTGCCGCCTTCGGACGGCAACGCGCCCGGAAGCGTGCGGCCGTACAGCTTGGCGAGTTTCAAGGCCGCCTCGTTGCCTTCGGCTCCGGAGTTGCCGAAGTATACGCGGGAGCCTTCCGGAGCCCCTGCGAGTTCGACGAGCTTGGAGGCCAGGTTGATCTGCGGCTCGGTGGCGAAGTAGTTGCTCACGTGGGCGGCCTTCGCGGCCTGTTCACTGATCGCCTTCACCCACTTCGGGTGCGCGTAGCCCAGAGCGTTCACCGCGATGCCGGCGAGGAAGTCGAGGTATTCATTGCCATCGACGTCCCAAAGATGCGCGCCCTTGCCGTGATCCATCACGCGCAATGGCGTGCCGAACACGTTCATATGCACCTGGGAGTACTTCCCCAGCCACTTGGAGTCTTCGTTGCCGAGCGTTTCCAACTGTTCAGTTGCCATAATAGGAATTCCTCATTTCAATGCCGTCTTCGGGCACGACCATGGTGCCGATGCCGGCGGTGGTAAAGATTTCGTTCAGGATGGAGTGCGGCTTGCGTCCATCGATGATGTGGGCACGCGGGACGCCGCCGTCGATGGCCCTCACGCAGGCTTCCATCTTCGGCCGCATGCCGCTTTCGAGGTCGGGCAGCATGTCGCGCAGGTTCTCCACGCCGATGCGTCCGATGAGGGAATCACGGTCGGGCCAGTCCGCATACAGGCCGTCGACGTCCGTCAGGATCACCAGCTTGCTGGCGCCGAGCGCCGAGGCAAGCGCCGCGGCTGCGGAGTCGGCGTTCACGTTCAGCACCTCGGTGGCGTCGTCCTCGTTCGGAGCGACCGAAGACACCACGGGGATGCGTCCCGCGTTGATGAGATCCTCCACGGCCGAGGCGTCGACGCTCACCACGTCGCCGACAAGGCCGATGTCGGTGGGCTTCCCATCGATGATCGGCTTGCGCTGCATGGCGGAGAACAGGGCGCCGTCCTCGCCGGACAGTCCGACCGCGAACGGACCATGCGCGTTGATCAGACCAACCAGCTCACGTGAGACCTTGCCGGTGAGCACCATGCGCACCACGTCCATGGCTTCCGGAGTGGTGACGCGCAGTCCGCCCTTGAACTCCGACTTGATGCCCAATGCCTTGAGCATGCGGGAGATCTGCGGGCCGCCGCCGTGGACGACCACCGGATGCAGGCCCACCTGGCGGAGGAACACCATGTCCTGCGCGAAGCATGCCTTGAGATGGTCGTCGATCATGGCGTTGCCGCCATACTTGATGACGATGCGCTGGCCCGCGAACTCCTCAAGCCACGGCAATGCCTCGATCAGCACCTCCGCCTTCTGATCGGCGCGCAGGTCGGTATGCACGTCGAAATGGAATCCAGGTCCCTTGAGCTCTTTGGTCATTGGTGTTCAATCAGCTTTCGTAATCAGCGTTAATGTGTACGTATTCGTGGGTCAGATCGTCGGTCCAGACGGTCGCCTCGGCATCTCCGGCGTTGAGGTCGATGTCGATGTGCACCTCCCTCGGCGTCATGTCCACTTCGGAACGGTCGCGGCCCGCGCCGCCGTTCTCGCAGATGCGGACGCCGTTGACGTCCACGGTCACCTTCTCGGAGTCGTAGGGGGCGTCCTGAACGGAAACGGTTCCCAGGGAGCTGACGATTCGGCCCCAGTTCGGGTCGTTTCCGGAGATGGCGCACTTGAGCAGGTTCGACGCCGCGACCGCGCGGGCGCATGCAAGGGCCGCGTCCTCGGTGGTGGCTCCAGTGACCGTGATGCGGATGTCGTGGCTTGCGCCCTCGCCGTCGCCGATGATCTGGCGGGCCAGCGACGCGGTGGCCTTCGCCACCAGTTCGTTGAACTCGTCAGGGTCCGGCTCCACACCGGAGGCGCCCGATGCGAGCAGCAGCACGGTGTCGTTGGTGGACATGCAGCCGTCCACGTCGATGCGGTTGAAGGATTTGTCGACTCCGGCGTTCAGCGCGGCCTGCAATTGGCCGGCACTCACGACGGCGTCGGTGGTGATGACGCACAGCATGGTGGCCAGCTGGGGCGCGATCATGCCGGAGCCCTTGACCATGCCGCCGACGCGGAATCCGGTGGAGCCTTCCAGCTCGACGGTCTTCGCCTTGGTATCGGTGGTCATGATGGCGTGGGACGCGTCCGCACCGGCCTGGGCGTCATCGGCGAGGGCGTCATATGCCTTCTGGGCGCCCGAAAGCACGTTGTCGAGCGGCAGCAGCTCACCGATCAGGCCGGTGGAGCACACCGCCACGTCCTCGGCCTTCGCACCGAGCAAGCCGGCGACCTTTTCGGCCGTGGCCTTCGACTGTTCGTATCCCGGCTTGCCGGTGCAGGCGTTGGCTCCGCCGGAATTGAGGATCACGGCCTTCAGATGGCCGTCCTTGACGACGGAACGGGACCACTGCACGGGGGCCGCGCAGAAACGATTCGACGTGAACACTCCGGCGGCCGCGTCAAGCGGACCGTTGTTGACGACCAGGGCCAGATCCTTCTTGCCTTCGACGGAAGAGATGCCGGCCGTCACTCCGGCCGCGGAAAAACCTTGTGCGAACGTTACACTCACGGTGCCACTCCAATCTTTGTCAAACCTGCGTCTTCAGGAAGTCCCAATGCCACATTCAGCGACTGCACCGCTTGGCCGGCCGTGCCGCGGTTGAGATTGTCGATGGCCGCGAACGCCAGGAGACGTCCGGCCTTGTGGTCGACGGCGACCTGGATGTGGGCGGCGTTCGAGCCGATGATGTTGGCGGTGGCCGGCATCACGCCCTCCGGAAGCACCACCATGAAATCCTGGCCACGGTAGGCGTCGAGCCATACCTGCCGGATTTCGGCGTCGGTCATCCTCAATGCCTTGTCGGTCAGCTTCGCCGAAACGGAGGCGAGGATGCCGCGGGCCATCGGAACGAGTATGGGGGTGAATCCCAAGGTGAATTCGCTGGCGGCCGCGGCGCTTTTGCCCGCGGCGTGCGCGAAGTTCTGCAGGATCTCCGGAATGTGACGGTGCGTGCCGCCCACCGAATACGGCAACGCCGAGCCGAACGCCTCGGCGGCAAGCAGATTCGTGCGCTTGAGGTTCTTTCCCGCGCCGGAATAGCCGACGACCAGGTCGGCGACGATATCGGTCGGGTCGACCAACCCCTGCGCCACACCGGGTTGCAACGCCAGCGTCGTGGCGGTCACGTTGCAACCCGGACCGGCGATGCGCTTGGTTCCGGGCAGCGCCTCGCGCTGACGCGTGTAGGAGCCGTCCGCCTTGGTGCCGGTGATGAGTTCCGGCATGCCGTACGTCCAATGTTCGTAGAAGTCGCCGCCGTAGAACTCGTCCCACGCGGACTGTTCCTCAAGACGGTGGTCCGCGCCGAGGTCGACGACCACGGCGTTCGGGTCGAGTTTTGCCGCCAATGCGCCTGATGCGCCGTGCGGCAAAGCGAGGATGATCACGTCGTGCCCATTGAGCACTTCCGGTGTGGTGTCCTCCACGACCAGATCCGCCAGCTGCGGAATATGCGGCATGTGCTTGCCGAGCTTGTCGCCCACCGATGAATGTCCGGCGACGCAGGTCACTTCGAAATTCGGGTGCGCCGCAAGTATGCGAAGCGCCTCGCCGCCCGCATATCCTGTGGCGCCGGCCACGGCTACCGTGTATTTGGCCATGTCACGTCTCTTTCCTTGACTCGCTAAAACAGTGTTCAGCATACACTTTATGCAATACTTTGCATAACTATGCATCTGAATTGTGTCGGATAGTGGTCATCGACGTTTCCACAATGCAATCGGCCGACGTTCGAAACCGGTTCAGGCGGTGATGGAATCCGAACCGTTGCCGCCGCCGTTGCCGAGCATGTACTGCATCATCTCGTTGTACAGGTCCGTGGTGGACATGCCGTGCACGGTGAGCCAGATCACCGTGATGGTGTACAGCACGTTGATCACCACCGCGGCGAATCCCAGCCAATAGCCTTTCATGTGCAGTTTCTTGGTGCGCCACATCGACACGGCGCCCATGATCGCCGACAATACCGGCACCGGCAGGAACAGCGCGAAGATAAAGGAGATGATGGCGTAGGAATCCCAGTGCCCGTACCATGGATTCTGCCTGGGGTCGTCGAGGTTGATGCCTCCCGGATAATTGGGATTGTATGGCTGTTGGCTTCCGTTTTGGGGATTTGGATACCCGCTGTTCCACTGACCGGCGTTCGGCTGGCCGGCCCATTGATTCTGGTTTCCGGGCTGCTGGTTGCCGTAGGGCTGGCCATACGGCTGATTCGGGAACTGCCGGTTGTACGGTTGGCCGTTCTGCTGGCCATACTGCGCGTTCCGGATCTGAGGATTCTGCTGTCCGTCGTCGGATTGCGGCTTTGGCTCCGGTTCGGGAGCCCCATAGACGTATGGATTGTATCCGGCCGGGTACTGACTGGACATGGCGCCGTATTCCGGCTGGTTGTACTGCCCGTAGGCCGGCTTCTGCGCCGGCCGTTCCGTATTATCGGCCGAAGACGAAGGAACCGGAGCAGCTCCGGCATCATCTCGACGTTCGTCGGATTTTGTTTGCTGGTTCTGTTCCGGTTCGTTCATCAATCGTCCTTTTTTGTTCTTTGTTGGGACCGGCGTCAGGCGCGCAGCTGCGCACCCAACTTGGCCGCTTCATCCACAATACGCTTGCGGATGGCCTCGCTGTCGTCGGAGGTCAGCGTCTTGTCCTTGGCGCGGAACGTGACCGCGTACGCCAGGGACTTCAGGCCTTCTCCCAGCTGGTCGCCGGTGTAGACGTCGAACAGCTTGATGTCTTCCAGGGCATCGCCGGCGGCGTTGGCGATGACCTTCTCCAAATCGGCCGCGGTGACGTCGGTCGATACGGTGAAGGCGAGGTCCTGCTTGACCGGCGGGAAGGTGGAGATCGGCTTGGCCTGCACCGGCTTGCCGCTCAGCGTGGCGAACAGATCGGTCAGATTCAGCTCGAACGCCGCGGAATGAGCCGGGAAGCCCAAGGCCTCGTTCACATGCGGATGGAGTTCGCCGACCATGCCGACGAACACATCGCCGGCCATCACCTTGGCCGCACGGCCAGGATGCCACTGGGAGGGAACGTCCTCGGCCTTCGGCTGCACCAAGGTGAGGCCGGCGCCGATGCGGTCGGAGATGCGGCGCACGGATTCGACGGCGTCGCTCCAGTCCACCGCGCGGCGTTCGCCCAGCCAGCCGGAATCGACCGCGTTGCCGGTGAGGATGCCGGCGACGTGCATCGGCTGGTCCGGCAGGCCCGCGTCGAGCGCGGCGAGCTGCTCGTCGGTCGGCTTGACCGCGCCCGGCAGTGCCGGAATCGCGGGGGCGTCCGGATTCCACAGGTACACGTGGCCGATTTCGTACAGCGACACGTTTTCGGCGCCGCGGCGCAGGTTGCGCTGCACGGTCTGGGCCAGCGTCGGCAGAATGTCGCGGCGCAGGAACGGGCGGTCACCGGCGAGCGGGTTGGCGATTTCGACGCTGACCTTCTCGACCTCTTCGGCGTTCAATGCGAAGTTCTTGTAGTCTGCAGGGCCTACGAACGGATAGCTCAGCGTTTCCACCATGCCGTATTCGGCGAGCTCGTCGGCCACCTGGCGCTTGCGCAGCTGCTCCGGGGTGAGACCGACCTTGCCCTTGACCGGCGCGGGCGGAACGGTGACCGGAATCTCGTCGTAGCCGACGAGACGGGCGACTTCCTCGACCAGGTCGCATGGCTGGTTCAGATCCGGACGCCAGCTCGGCGGCATCACGGAGAATTCACCATTGCCGCCACCTGCCACGGAGCAGCCGATGTCGGTGAGGATGTCGCTGATGGTGTTCACATCGGTATCGAGACCGGCGACACGGGCCACTTCGGAGGCCTTGAACAGGATCGGGCGGCGCACGGCGACCGTGTTGAGGTCGGTCGGGTGTTCGCTCGGCTCGCCGTTGCCGTACTTGACCATGAGTTCGGCGGCCATCTGCGCGGCTGCCGGCTGCAACTGGTTGTCCACGCCACGTTCGAAGCGGCGCGACGCCTCGGAGGGGATCTTGTGGCGGCGTGCGGAACGTGCGATCGACACCGGGTCGAAGTGCGCGGATTCCAGCAGGATGTTCTTGGTCTCGGCGGTGACTTCGCCATACAGTCCGCCCATCACGCCCGCGATGCCGAGCACGCGGGAGCCGCGCTGTCCGTTCGGCGAATCGGTGATCAGCAGGTCCTCGACGCTCAAATCGTGTTCCTTGCCATCCAGCGTGGTGAGCTTCTCCCCTTCGTTGGCGCGACGCACCACGATCGGCCCCTCGATCTTGTCGAGGTCATAGGCGTGCATCGGCTGGCCGAGGTCGAGCATCACGTAATTGGTGACGTCGACGGCCAGGGAGATGGACCGCATGCCGGCGCGGACCAGACGGCGGCGCATCCAGTTCGGCGTGTGGCTCGACGGGTCGAAGCCGCGGACCGCGCGTGCGTAGTAGCGGTCGCAACCGACCACGCCGTGAATCGGATTGTTGTCGTCGACGACCACTTCGATATCGGTTTTGGTGCCTTCGGGGAGTCCGGTGGTGACCGGTGCCTTCTTGCCCAGTTCGATGGCCGGATCCGTGTACGCGGCACCGGTGGAGTGGTGGTATTCGCGTGCCACGCCGCGGTAGGAGAACGCGTAGCCGCGGTCCGGCGTGATGTTGATCTCCAGCAGCGGCTGGTCCAAGTGCAGCAGGTGCATGGCATCGTCGCCCGGCTGGAGCTTCTCGTACTCCTCCGGGGTGAAACCGTACTTGCGCAGCAGGATGATGCCGTCGTGGTTGTCGCCCAGGCCCAGCTCGCGTTCGGAGGCGCACATGCCGTTGGAGATGTGGCCGTAGGTCTTGCGCGGCTCGATCTTGAAGTCGCCCGGCAGGACGGCGCCCGGCAGGGTCACGACGACCTTCTCGCCGGCGGCCATGTTCGGCGCGCCGCAGATGATGCCGCGCGGCACCTTGTTGCCGTTCTCGTCGGTCTCGTTGTACTGGTCGCCGACGTCGACGTGGCACCAGTTGATGATCTTGCCGTTCTTCTGCGGTTCCGGGGTGGCGTCGACCACGTAGCCGACGACGATCGGACCGGTGACCTGGGAGGAGTGGATCTCCTCCTCTTCGAGGCCGACCTTCACCAGATCCTTGGCAAGCTGTTCGTAGGTAAGGCCTTCCGGAACCTCGACGTGGTCCTTGAGCCAATCAATATCAACCATTGGCATGGGTCAATCACTCCCCCATCACAAACTGTTCGCTGAATCGCACGTCGCCTTCGACCAGGTCGTGCATGTCGTTGATGTCGTGGCGCAGCAGCAGGGTGCGTTCCACGCCCACGCCGAACGCGAAGCCGGTGTAGACCTCGGGGTCGAGGCCCGCGGACTTCAGCACGTTCGGGTTGACCATGCCGCAGCCGCCCCATTCGAGCCAGCCGGCGCCGCCCTTCTTATCGGGGAACCACAGATCGAGCTCGGCGCTCGGTTCGGTGAACGGGAAGTAGCTCGGGCGCAGACGCGTCTTGGCCTCCGGACCGAACATGGCCACGGCGAGCTTGTCGAGCACACCCTTCAGATCGGCCATGGTCAGGTTCTTGTCGACCGCAAGGGCCTCGACCTGATGGAACACCGGAGTGTGGGTGGCGTCAAGCTCGTCGGTGCGGAACACACGGCCGGGGCACGCGATGTACAGCGGCACGCCACGGGTGATCAGACCACGGACCTGGTCGGAGGACGTCTGGGTGCGCAGCACCATGTTGGAGCCGACGAAGCCCGCGGCGTCCTTGGCCTGATTGCCCTTGACGTAGAAGGTGTCCTGCATCTGGCGCGCAGGATGGTCCGGCCCGAAGTTCAGCGCGTCGAAGTCGTACCACTCGGTCTCCACTTCCGGACCGTCGGAGATCTGCCATCCCATGGAGACGAAGAAGTCCTCGACATCCTCCATGAGCTTCGGCAGCGGATGGCGCGCGCCCAACGGCTTACGCTCGACCGGCAAGGTCATGTCGACGGTTTCGGCGGCCAGTGCGCGGGCCTCCTCTTCGGCCTTGACCTGCTTCTCCTTGGTGCCGAACGCGCGACCGAAGTCGGCGCGCAGCTTGCCCATGAGCTTGCCCGCGTCCTTCTTCTGGTCCTTCGGCAAAGAACCGATGGCCTTGCTTGCCTGCGTCATCGCGGATTCCGCTCCGGCGTACTGCGTCTTGATGGCTTTCAATTCCTCCATGCTGGAGGCGTTTTCGATTTTCGCGATGCCCTCGGCAACCGCATCGGTTACCGCTTGGGCGTCGAATACCGCACCTTCTGCCACGAGATACCTTTCTAATTTCCCGTTTGTTTTACGCGAAAAACGCGCAATTTCAACGTTTTCCGACTTCACATTCTTTCAACATGACTCGACATAGCCAAGCTCAGCAGCATCACCGCCGCGCTCGTGCCGAGGTTCAACGATTCCGCCTTGCCGTAAATCGGAATCGATACGATCCGGTCGACGCGTTCAAGCACCTCCCGGGTCAGTCCGCGCGCCTCGTTGCCGAACAGCACCGTCTTGGCGCCGATGGCCGATTCAGGCGACGCGACCACATCGGTCAATGATTCCGGCGGACGTGCGTCGGTGCCATACACGTCGGCGGCGTAGATGGTCAGACCGTGCTCGTCGCACCACGAGAAGAACTCCTCGGTGCCCATGCTGAGGACGGGCAGGTGGAACAACGAACCGGCGGTGGAACGGATCACCTTCGGATTGAAGATGTCCACGCAATCGTCGACGAACACCACCGCGGCGCAGCCGGACGCGTCGGCCGATCGGATGACGGTGCCGGCGTTGCCCGGATCGCGTACCTGCCAGAACGCCGCGACCATCGCATGGTCGTCGAAATCGTCGGGAGCGACGGCCGTATCGAGGAATTCGCGTGTTCCCGCGACGGCGAGCACGCCCTGCGCGTCCGAGCTCATATGGTGCATGACCGCATGCGTGACCTTGTGCACATACGTGCCGGACTGCATGGCTTTGCCGGCCATCTGCGCCACCGCGGGCGTCACGAAGGTGGCGTCCGGTTCCGCGGAGTCCACCTCCACATAAAGGTCCTGGACGATGTCGGGATGCCATGTCAGCAGCTCGCGCACCGACTGCGGCCCCTCCACCATGAAGCGGCCCGAGCGCCTGCGTCCCTTCCGATCCGCGAGCTCGGCCACGCGGCGGACGCGTTCCGACTTGGGATTCGCAATAACTTCGGATTTAATAGGCATACGCGTTAGCCTAACACCTCGCGCCCCGTCGCCACTCTTTTCATATCGCGTTTCCTCACCGCCATCGCCGTCCAGTGAATTCACAGATTCATCACAGCCACGTTCAAGGGTTCTCCCCGCAATCGGCAAAGAACCGCTTTTTACCATGGTCGTAAACGCCGCATGCGGCGGCGTAGGCAATGCCCATTCAATTCAGGGGAACCATATGTTCGTCATCAAAAACGCTTGGAGAAGCGTCACCAGGAACAAGGGCCGCAACGTCCTAATCATCGTGATCGTCGCCATTATCGCGGCGGCGGCCACCATCGGCCTGTCCATCAGGCAGGCGGCGGCCACCGCGAGGGAAAGCGGACTGGAGAACACCACCATCACCGCGCAGATCAGCCTCGACCGCAGCAAGCTCATCAGCCAGTCACGGGAACAGAGCAAATCCGATTCCTCCGGCCAATCCGACGACGGCAAACCCGATTTCGACGCGATGCGCTCGGCTTTGAGCGACAAACAGCTTTCCTTGAGCAAATATCAGAAGTATGCGAAATCGTCTTCCGCGGTGAAGTCGACCTATTACACGGAGACCACGGGATTGTCGGCAACCGACGATTTCCAACCGGTCTCCGATTCCTCCAGTTCCTCCAGCTCCTCCGATTCGAACAGCTCGGATAGCTCAAGCGGCTCATCGGATTCGAACGGCCAGTCCGACGGCAACGAACCCGGCGACAAGATGCCCGGCGGAGATATGGGTGGCCAAGGCGGAGCCGCCATGGTGAGCGGTGACTTCTCCCTTGTGGGTTTCTCATCCGACGAGGCCGTCGCCAACGCCTCCAACGGCACCTTCACCATGAAATCCGGCAAGGTGTTCGGCTATGGCACCGGCAGCGATGGCGATGCGATCATCTCCAAGTCGCTCGCCGACTTCAACGACCTGTCCGTCGGCGACACCGTCAGCGTCGCCGATCCGAATGACTCGGACACCACATACAAGCTGACCATCGTCGGCATCTACAAGAACTCCACCGAGTCGAGCCAGCAGATGGGCGGACCGATGTCGTCCAACGCCTCCGATCCGGCGAACGCGATCTACACTTCCGTGTCCACGCTCAAATCGCTGGGATTGGATTCCGATTCGGATTCCGATTCCGCGGCTCAGCTGAACTACACCTACGTGTTCGCCGACAAGGCGGACTACGAGACATTCGCCAAGGATGTCAAGAAGGCCGGCTTGGGTAGCGACTACACCGTGTCCTCCGCCGACGTGGAGAATTACGAATCCAGCCTGGTGCCATTGAACAACCTGTCGAAGTTCGCGCTGACGCTGCTGATTGTGGTGCTGGCGGTCGGCGGTGTGGTGCTGGTGGTCATCACCTTGCTGAACGTGCGCGAACGCAAGTACGAGATCGGCGTGCTCACCGCGATCGGAGTCAACAAGGTGAAGGTGGCGGCGCAGTTCACGCTGGAGCTGCTCATCGTCACGATGATCGGCCTCGCCTTGGGCACCGGAATCGGATCGGCAGCCTCCGTGCCGGTCTCCAACCAGCTGCTGTCCAGCCAGGTCGAGCAGCAGCAGACGCAGCAATCCAGCCAGCGTGAGCAGTTCGGCCGCGACATGCAGCAGTCGGGCGGCAAGACTTCAGATGATTCCGCCGATTCCGGTTCCTCTTCTTCCGGCGGCGCGAACGGCGCCGACACCACGAAGAACACTGCCAATGGCAAGCCGCAAGGCGGCGCTCCGGGCGGCATGATGGACCGCGCGACCAACTACGTCTCCTCCATCAACGCGACCGTGAACCTCGCCGTGGTCGGCCAACTGCTGCTGGTCGGATTGGCGCTGACGCTCGTCGCCGCATTGGTGGCCGTCGTCTTCGTGCTGCGGTACGAACCGTTGCAGATCCTCGCCGACCGCTCCTGAAACCGTTCCCGAAAGGAATCATCATGACCATGAATGCAGAATCCCCAGCATCGGAAACCACGCAGGGCGTTTCGAAAGCCCCCGTGCTCCGTTTGGACAATGTGAGCTATGCCTATACGAAGGGCGGAAAACGCGTGCTGAAGAACATCAGCCACGATTTCCACTCCGGCAGGGTGCATGCCATCACCGGTCCTTCGGGTGCCGGCAAGACCACGATGCTGTCACTAATCTCCGGGTTGGCCAATCCGACCGAAGGCAAGGTGCTGTACCGCGGCGCCGATCTGGCCAAGCAGGACCGATACCGCTACCGCAGCCATGACATCGGCGTGATCTTCCAAAGCTTCAATCTGCTGCCGAACATGACGGTGAGCGAGAACATCATCCTGTCGATGGACGCTTCCGGCAAATCCTTCGAACGGCCGAAGAGGGAAATCGTCGACGAGCTTCTTCAGCAGGTGCATCTGCCCGAAGAATACGCGAATGAGCGCATCCTGCATCTGTCGGGCGGCGAGCAGCAGCGTGTGGCCATCGCCCGCGCGCTGAGCTACAACCCGTCCATCATCGTGGCGGACGAGCCGACTGGCAACCTCGACATGGCCACACAGGACGACATCATGGGCATCTTCCGCGCGTTGGCCCATGACGAGGACCGTTGCGTCATCATCGTGACGCACAGTCCGGAAGTGGCCAAGGTCTCGGACGAGGTGTTCGAGCTGGCGCCGATCAGAAGGAAACGCAGGCCGGCACCGACGCGACGGTGAACGACCTGCCAGTAGACTGAGTGGTGGCTGTCGGCGACGACGGCCGCCACTTGTTTTTATAAGACCCATATGAACGTCCACCAGAGGCGGACAGCAACCTTGTACGGAAGGCAGTCAGATGAACATCACCGTGTATCTCGGCGCGCATGAAGGCAACGACCCCGTATACAAAAACGCGGTCATCGAATTGGCCGCATGGATCGCCGACAACGGCCACCGGCTCGTCTACGGAGGTTCCGACGAGGGATTGATGGCGGTGATCGCCGACACCGTGCTGGAACATGGCGGCAAGGTGACCGGCATCGAGGCGCAGATGTTCGTCGACAAGGGCGTCGCGCACCATGGGCTGACCGAACTGACCATCGTGCCGAACATCACCGAGCGTCGGACGCGCATGATCGAGCTCGGCGACGTGTTCATCGCCTTCCCCGGCGGCACCGGCACTTTGGAGGAGATCAGCGAGGTCGTGTCGAAGATCTGCCTCGACCAATTGACTCAGCCGTGCATCTTCTACAATCTCAACGGTTTCTATGACGACATGCGCGCGCTGCTGCGGCATATGATCGACGCCGGCTTCTCCACAACGGAACGCCAGCACGGCATTTACTTCGCCTCGAATCTGAACGACATCGAACATATCATCGCCACGCACCGGGCATGACCTGCGCATCCGCACTCGGGACAGGCGGCGTCCCCTGCCCGACGATTGGCGGCAAATGCCGGACGCACGCGGAATCCCGCAATACGGCTTACGGCGCAACGCCGTGCAGTCGTTCAGACAACCGGCAGCACGGCATGCAGCACCGTCATGATGGCCAATCCGATGACGGCGGTGACCGTCAGCGAGAATCCCGCGAGTTCGGCGTTGCCGGTCAACGAATCGGTGAACTTCGTGGAGAAGATCGTCACGGGCGCGAACGCGGCCAGCACCACGATCTCCCGGACGCGCTCGTCAAGCGGCAGCAGGAACCATGCGGCCACCGCGATAATCACACCGAAGAACAGACGCCACATAATCACCTTGCCGAGTTCCGAACGGTCCTTGCGGTTGTCGGGAACCTCCATCATCAGGCCAATCATCGCCATGGCGGCGAACGCATTGGCGTTGGCGAACGGCGTGATCAGCGTGACGATCCATTTCGGCACCGTCAATCCGGCGAACATGAACACCAGCATGAGCATGTAGATGTCGAAGGAGATCGAGGAATAGAAGTCGTGCGCCACGTTCCTGATCTTCAGCGCCAACGGCAGGTTTTTGGTGGGGCTTCCCAGATGCAGCAACGACCGCGTGATGGTCAATGAGGCGGCCGTGGCGATGATGGCGTTGCCGATGTCCAGCATGATGACCGGCAGGCCGGCGCTCGGCCCCATGAAGGTCTGCACCACCGGCAGGCAGAACGCGCCGATGTTCAGTCCCGAGGCGTTGAGCATCTGGTACGCACGGTACCGCGGCTCGTCGCCGTGGGAACCAAGGAACACGATGAAAAGGGGAATCATGCAGGCGAACAGTCCGAATACGACCAGCCACAGCAGATTCATCGGATGCTTGTTCGTGGCGAAGCTCATCACGATGGCGCAGGGCAGCGTGAGATTGAAGACGAGGCCCTGCACGACCTTGTAGGAATGTTTGTTGAAGATGTGGATGCGTTTGAGTATGTAGACGCTGATGATGACGAGCAGCAGGGAACCGGCTTGGAACAACATGGGCTCGAGTATAGGAACGTCATTCGCGAATCGGGGGTTCGAAAACACTATGTGGTCATAATGGCCGCTGGCCACATAGCATTGAATGAGGCATCCACACCTTTAAATTTATCGAATGGCCGGCGGTCCCATGGCATCGTCACGCATAGCGCTATGCCTGCCATTGGCAAAGCGCCAAATCAACGCGCCATCCCCCATCGCCGGCATTGCCATTTGGCTTCGGCGCCACGAACGTCACGCCCTCGGATTCCAACAAGGCACGCTGAGCATTCGGGCCGCCGAAAGCGAAGCCCGGCGCCAAAGAACCGTCCCGGAACACCACGCGATGGCATGGAATCCTCCCCTGCTTCGGATTGGCATGCAACGCCAATCCCACCAGTCTCGCGCAACGCGGCGCGCCGATCAGCTCCGAGACCTGCCCATACGTGGCGACCATGCCCCGCGGAATCTCGCACACCACCGCATATACGCGCTCATTAAACGATTGTTCTTCAGCCATGGTTCCATTATGGGCGTTCAGGGTTGACTTTCATCCACATATCATGAGGGCGCGGCACGAATCACCGGCGTGCCGCCGAAGCCGCCCACAATTTTCCGCTGCGCATGCGGCTTGCCCACCGTAAGCCGAACAACGCGCTTAAGGACAGGTCTAGGAGCCATGGATGACGAGGTCATATGCATCTGATGGCGGAATTTAGGCGAATTGACTTGACGCGTTGCCGACCGGAACACATAAAGAAACCCACTACATCCGATTACGGATGTAGTGGGTTTCCTATGGCCTAATAGGTGCAGTAGGCTATCCCGCTAATGCGCAAGACCTACTGCCGACTATGTTTCCGCCTAAGCGCCTATCAGATGTGGAAGTACAGCTCGTACTCCAGCGGGGTCGGGGCCAGACGAGCCTGGTCGATCTCGCCGCGCTTCAGGCTGATCCAAGTGTCGATCAGGTCCTCGGTGAAGACGTCGCCGGCGGTGAGGAAGTCGTGATCCTCTTCCAGAGCGTCCATGGCTTCGGCCAGAGAGCTCGGCACCTGCTTGATGCCCTCGTGCTCTTCCGGCGGCAGCTCGTAGAGGTCCTTGTCGACCGGTGCCGGAGGCTCGATGTGGTTCAGGATGCCGTCCAGGCCTGCCATCAGCTGAGCGGAGAAGGCGAGGAACGGGTTGCAGGACGGATCCGGAGCGCGGAACTCGATGCGCTTCGCAGCCGGGGAGGTGCCGGCCAGCGGAATACGGATGGCGGCGGAACGGTTACGAGCGGAGTACACCAGGTTGACCGGCGCTTCGTAGCCCGGGACCAGACGGTGGTAGGAGTTCAGGGACGGGTTGGTGAAGGCCAGCACGGAGGAAGAGTGCTTGATCAGGCCGCCGACGTACCAGCGGGCGAGGTCGGACAGACCACCGTAGTTCTTCTCGTCGTAGAACAGCGGCTTGCCATCCTTCCACAGGGACTGGTGGCAGTGCATGCCGGTGCCGTTGTCGCCTGCGATCGGCTTCGGCATGAAGGTCGCGGCCTTGCCGGCGAGGGCAGCGGTCTCGTGGACGACGTACTTGTACTTCATCAGGTCGTCGCCTGCGTGCTGCAGGGTGTTGAAGCGGTAGTTGATCTCCTGCTGGCCGGCGCCTGCCACCTCGTGGTGGGAACGCTCGAGGATCAGACCGACCTTCTGCAGGTTGGCGACCATGTCGTCACGCAGGTCCTGGTTGTGGTCAACCGGCGGAACCGGGAAGTAGCCCTTCTTGACGCGGTTCTTGAACGCGATGTTCGGGGTGCCGTCGTCTTCGGTGTCCACACCGGAGTTCCACGGAGCCTCGATGGAGTCCACCTCGTAGAAGGAGCGGCGCATGCTGTTCTCGAAACGCACCTTGTCGAAGATGAAGAACTCGGCCTCAGGGGCGAAGGAGGCGGTGTCGGCGATGCCGGTGGACTTCAGGTAGGCCTCGGCCTTGCCTGCGACCTGACGCGGATCGCGGGAGTACGGCTCGTCGGTCAGCGGGTCGACGATGGAGAAGGCCACGTCGAGGGTCTTGTGCTTGCGGAACGGATCGACGAATGCGGTGGAAACGTCAGGCACCAGCTTCATGTCGGATTCGTTGATGGCCTGGAAACCTTCCACGGAGGAGCCATCGAACGGCATGCCGTCGGTGAAGGCGTCCTTCAGGAACTCGCTGGCCGGCACGGTGAAGTGCTGCTGAACACCGATCAGATCGGTGAAGCGGACGGAGACATATTCAATGCCTTCCTTGTTGATAAGGGCCTCAGCATCAGCCTTGGTTTCGAGTGCAGTCACGGGACCGCTCCTTTCGAATGGGTAATTCGAATAAGTAACTTACAGGCTCTTAGTCTAGGTTCGCGCATTTCGCGCACTCGCCACTTGGGTTACGAGAATGTTTCGTAATATCGTATTTCGCGTGCGATTTCGCATAAAACAGGGGTTTGTGTGTTACGAATGTTCGTCAATCGCGTCTGAAAAGCGTTCATTTTGTGGACATTCGACTTTGACCGGCCTTCGTCGGCACCTTGTTCGTGAAATCAAAAGACCCCGGCCGCATGCATTGCGGTCGGGGTCTTGAGGAAAGGTCCGCGTCGTCTCGGACGGCTTCGGACATCAGCGTCCGCGCATCGCGCGGCGGCTGATGCGCTGCGGATGCGTCGGATCGACGCCCTTGGGCAGATTCATGCCGTTTTTCATCTGCAGCGTGCGCAGACGATCGTTGAGGATGCTCAGCTCGGTCTTGGTGAGCACGAAACGGGTCCTCGGGTGGATGGCGGCGACCAGCTTGTTCTTGTGGTGGGTCGGCTCGTAGGTCTTGCACTTGAGGATGGTCTTGCGCAGGTCCTTCAGACTGGTCTGGTTCTTGCCCTTGCCCACGTAGACGCGGTAGACCGGAATGTCGGAGCCTGCGGTGACGCCCTTGATGCTCTGTTCCTGACGGTCCATGCCACGCTTGACGCGGCCGTATTCGCCCTCGCCCAGCAGGTAGATGCCGTTGTATCCGGTGCCGCGCCAGATGGCGTCCTTGGTCTTCGGATCGACCCACACCGGCTCCTGCGGGAAGTTGAATCCGGCCTTGCTGATGTTGCCGAGCACGCTGATGGCGGCGCCCGGACGGCCTTCGAGCTTCGCATAACCGACCTTGTCGGCACGGTTGGTGAGCGTCATCGTGAACAGCAGCATGCCGATCATGATGGCGAGGATGATCGAGAAGATCCAGCCGATCACCGACCACTTGAACACGATGCCGAGCACCACGAACACGACGATCGGGACGATGAAGGCCGCGGCGCACAGCCAAGGCAGCGCGCTGTCTTCCGCCTTGGTGTACTTGAAGATCTGGATGATCTGCTTGAGGGTGCTGTCCTTCTTCGCCTTTTTCTTCTTCTTTTCTTCTTTATCTGCCATCGATTTTCCTCACTTGGTTATGCGATTTACACACACTGGGCATCAAGTCTATCAGTAACCCTGCCGGAAGGCGCATCGGCCGCTGCGCTCACCGGGTGTGCAATGGACGCCCGTCCGCTTTGAGCAGTCCTTCGCCGAGGGCTTCGCTGAACGTCGGATGCGGATGGATGAGACGCGCCGCGTCGGCGAGTGGCACGTGGTTGCCGACCAGCTGCTCGGCTTCCGCGATCAGATCGCTGGCGATGGGGCTGACGATATGCACGCCCAGCACGAGTTCCGTTTCGGGATCCGACGTGTACGCGCCGCTGACGATGGTCATGGACCCGCCCTCGCCGCTCATCAGCATGCGTGAGTTGGACAGCATCGGGTATGCGGTCTCCTTAGGATCGACAATGTCGTCCCGCAATTTCGCCTCGTCGAAGGTGAGTCCGACGCAGGCGGCCTCCGGGAAGGAGAACACGACCTGCGGCACCGTCTCCTCCAGCACGGGTTTTGGGTCGAGCCCAGCGATGCTTTCGGCGATGACGATGCCCTGCTCGAACGCCCTGTGCGCCAACGCGTGCCCCGCCGTGATGTCGCCCAGAGCCCAGATGGACGGGACATTCGTCCTGCCGTATTCGTCGGTTTCCACATAACCGCGTTCGTCGAGCACGATGCCATTCGACGTGAACCAGTCCGCATCGGTGTTCGGCAGGCGTCCGATCGCGGCAAGCACCACCTCGCCGTATGCGGTGCGTTCCTCGGAAGAACCGTTCTGCGTATAGTGCACGGTCGCGCCGAGGTTCACGCCGATGTCGACATGGGTGACCTTCGTGCGCGGCACGATGTTCACCCCTCGCCGCTTCAGCTCCCGCGTCAGCGTCATGGACGCGCGGCGCTCCCACGACGACAGCACGCGGTCCTTGCGGATGAGCAGGGTCACGTCGCTTCCCGCCGCGTTCCACAGGGACGCGAATTCCAACGCCACAGCGCCCGCTCCGATGATCACCGCATTGGATGGAAACGTGTTCTGTTCCAAGGCCTGCGTGGAATCAATCAGCGCTCCGGAGAACGGATTGCCCGGCAAAGGCATCGGACGCGATCCCGTCGCCAGCACGATATCGTCGGCATGGATCGCAAGCGTGTCGTCCACGGGCTCCTCGACCCCCGCCTTCACGGAACGCGTCACCTGCGCCGCTCCCCCAGCGGGCGCGACCTGCACGGTATGGCCGTCGCGCAAGGCCGCCTCTCCGTGGAACACGGTGACGCCGCGATGCGCCAGCAGTCCGGCCAACCCTCTGGTCATGGTCTCGACGGTGGACGTGCGAAAATCGCGGAGTCTGCCGAAATCGATGCTTTGGATCTCGATGTTGATGCCGGTGCGTTTTGCCATGCGCGCGCTTTCCACTTGGTGCGCGGCGGTCAGCAGGGCCTTCGACGGGATGCAGCCGCGGTTGAGGCACGTGCCGCCAACCGTCGCGTCACGTTCGATGAGCGCCACCGATTTGCCGAGTTCCGCCGCTCTCAGCGCCGTGGAGTACCCTCCCGGTCCGGCTCCGATGATGGCGATGTCGAAATGCTGTTCCGTCATGCTGCTCCTCATTGATTCACGCATGGTGCCTTCCGCGCTGCCGCATGACGCGCGGGAATCCGGCACCTTCTGAACTAACTACCCATGGTAGTGGCAGGTCGGTGACAACCGGACGGCAAACAAAAACCGCCGGCGAATGCCGACGGTTTCCAAAACATCACGGCCGAGGATCACTCCGGCCAGTGGCCGCGCTTCGGGTAGCGCGGCTTCGGCAGCCTCCAACGGCGCATCTGGATGGAACGGCTCCACGCATAGGAAGCGGACCGCATGCCCTTGGCGACGGACTTCTCACCGAACTTCTCGATGAGCTTCTTCTTGAGCTTGTGCCACATGACCGCGATGTCGATGATGACCGCGAACAGGTACACGTACATGAGCATCATCAGCGGCAGGGACAGCACCGGCCACTTGTAGGTCACGATCACCGAGGCGATCAGGATGAGGAACGCCACGGGGATGAAGAACTCGCCAAGGTTGAATCGCGCGTCGACGTAATCGCGGATGTACAGACGCCATGGCAGACGTTCGGATTTCGGCATGTGGTTGATGTCGCCGGTCTGCATGGCCTCGTATTCGGCGTTCTCGCGTTCGCGCAGGCGGGCCTTGGCGGCCTTGCGGCTGGCCTCGCGGTCCTTGGGAACGAGCGGACGCAGGTTCTGCGCCTGGGCGGCCTTGCGCTTCGGGGTCGGATGACCCTTGCCGGAGGTGGGCTCCTGCGCCTTCGTTTCGACCGGCTTTTGCGCCGGCTCTTCCTTCTTAAACAAACTCATGCCTATAGAGCGTAAGTTGACGTATCGACGCTGCATCGGCGTCCGGGCATACGTCTGCCACCGATTGAACGGGTTCCCTCGGACGGATACAATGACTATCGTTCATGGCAATTTCGATTCGTTCAATATCAAGGAGCGATATGGCAACTTCACGCACAGAGGAGATCCGCGCGCGCGTCGACGCGGATTTCGACCGCATCGTCGACGTGCTCAACCGGAAGATCGCATTGCAATCGATTTCCGCGAAGGGCATCACCGCGGACCATATGAGGCGTTCCGCGGAATTCGTGGCCGACGAGCTCAGGAAGGTCGGCATCGACACCAAGGTGGTGCAGTCCCACAATCCCGACGGCACCCCGGGCGCCTGGGAGGTCATTGGCTCTCGCGTCGTCGCCGAAGACGCGCCGACCGTGCTGCTGTACGCGCATCACGACGTGCAGCCGGTGCCGGACGCCGGCGCATGGCACACCGATCCCTTCGTCGGCACGCAGGTCGGCGACCGTTTGTACGGACGCGGCTCCGCCGATGACGGCGGCGGCATCGCGATTCATTCCGGCGCGCTGAAGGCGCTGGGCGACGAGCTGAAGGTCAACATCAAGGTGTTCATCGAAGGCGAGGAGGAGATGGGCTCTCCGAGCTTCATCCCGTTCATCGAGGAGCACAAGGACGAGTTCGATTCCGATGTGATCATCGTGGCGGATTCGGGCAATTGGTCCGCGGAGATTCCGTCGCTGACCACGTCGTTGCGCGGCAACACCGTTCTCGACGTGCATGTCAAGGCGCTGAGCCACCCCGTGCATTCCGGCCAGTACGGCGGTCCGATCCTCGACGCCAACACGCTCGCCGCGATGCTGATCGCCTCCATCTACGACGAGAACGGCGACGTGAACGTTCCCGGCGTCGCCAGCGAGGAGCCGGTCGGCGGCCTGCAGCGCGATCTGGACGAGGCCACCGTGCGCGCGGATGCCGGCATCGTCGATTCCTACAGGCTCGCGGGCACCGGATCGCTGGCCTCCCGTCTGTGGACCAAGCCGAGCGTCACCGTCATCGGCTTTGACGCGCATCCCGTGGAGGGCTCCTTCAATGTGATCTCCCCCGAGACCACGTTCCGTCTGAGCCTGCGCACCGCGCCGAACCAGCGTCCGGAAGACGCCCAGGACGCTCTGGCCAGGTTCCTGGTGGAGCATGCGCCGTTCGGCGCCGAGGTCAGTGTAGACAAGCTCGACAACGGCATGGGCTGGGCCATGGATCCGAACGCCGTGGCCACCAAGGACGCCATGGAGGCCATGGAAGAGGCGTTCGGCGTGGCACCGGTCAACAAGGGTGAGGGCGGTTCCATTCCGTTCATTCCGGAACTGCAGCGCATCTTCCCGCACGCCCAGGTGCTGGTCACCGGACCGGAGGACCCGAAGGCCAACGCGCACAGCCCGAACGAGTCCATCAGCCTTCCGGGCTTGAAGGGCAATGTGATCACCGAGGCGCTGCTGCTCGACAAGCTCGCCTGACACAGCTTCCCCGTTCGCCGCGCGGCGTTGCGATGACGCCAGACATAAGCCAGACATAATGGGGGAAGACGATGTGACGGCGGATGACCACCCCCGCCGCATATAACGTAATCGGCTGGTGCCACGAATGTTCGTGGCACCAGCCGATTACGTTATGGAATCCGATTGCCGAAGTCCGGTCGGAGGAATTCCCCGTACCGGGCTTCCCAAGCGGTCAGGATGCGGTGTTGCTGAACGCCCAATTCCAGTAGCCGGTACGGTAGGCGGCGTACAGCGCGATCGCCGGCACGGCCACGCAGATCGCGTAAAACACCCAATCGACCGCATGCAGCTTCGACTCGCGCGCCTGGCTGCGTGGCGCGTCCGAGCCGAATCCACGGGCCTCCATCGCCGTGGCGAGTTTCGTGCCACGGCGGATCGAAACGACCAGCAGGCTGAACGCCTGGGAGAACACGCGTTTGATGGCGCTGCCATCGCCTAATCCACGGGAACGCCGCGACTGCCCAAGCGCGCGCCAGTCATCCTGCAGCAACGTGAACATGCGCATGCCGGCCAGACCGCCGTAGACGAATCGCGACGGCAGATGCAGAATCTGCACCAATCCGTCGGCCAAATCGGTCGGATCGAGTCCAAGCGCGAGAATCACACCCGGCACGGCGATCGCCGCGACACGCAGAAACGTGGCGGCGGCGAGATATACCGACCCCTGGGAGACCACGATAAAACCGAAGTCGGCCAACACCGTTCCCGAAGTCTTGCCGTACAGGGAAACGGAGATGAAGCTTCCCGCGGCGGCAATCCACACCGGCCAGGTCTTGCGCAATACCGTCCATGGGGCCAATCCGCCGATCCACAGCAGCAGCATCTCCAAGCCGAAGGCCACGGATGCGGAAACGACGTCGAGCGTGAAGAACATCGGAATGCACAGTATCAATGCGCCGATGAACCGGCTCACCGGATTGATTTTCGCGATGAACCACGACGGCGATGCAGCTTTGGCCACTTCGTGACGCTTCGCGTGCGGCACCACATTGATGGTTTCCATCTGTTCGGCCATGTCACTCCCCCTCACTGACCAGCACGCGGCGTGCGCCCAACGAGCGGATCAACGGCTCGTCGTGCGTCACCATGATCACCGAGCAGCCGGCATCCCTCGCTCCGGCGATCAACCGCACCATTTCCGTCCATGTGGTGAAATCCTGGCCGAACGTCGGCTCGTCCATCACCAGCACCTTCGGCGCCGCGGCGAGCATGGAGGCCACGGAAAGACGCCTTTTCTCACCGCCGGAAAGCGTGAAGGGATTGGCGGGCGCGAACCGTTTGAGGTTCATGCGCTCCAGCATCTCGTCCGCTATCGCGTACGCCTCATCATCCGATTTGCCCATGGATTTCGGTCCCACCGCCACTTCGTCGCGCACGCTGGCCGTCACGAACTGGTGTTCCGGCTCCTGGAACACCATGCCGATGCGGCCGAGCAGATCGCGGCTTTTCCAAGTGAACACGTCGTTGTCGCGATGCGCGGGGACCATGCCGTCGGCCATGCGCACATGGCCCGCGACCGGCTTGAGCAGACCGGCCAGGGTAAGCGCCAATGTGGATTTTCCGGCGCCGTTCCTACCGGTCAGCGCGGTGATCTCACCGGCATGGAAGGCGATATCGACATGCTCGCCAAGCGCGGATTCCCGTCCGAAGCTCAGATCGTCCGCATACAGCACGACGTCCTTCGCCGGCGAATCGGACTTGGGCGCATGGTTCTCGATGGCGCGTCCGGGCACCCATGCGCCGCCGTCGGCGAGCACGTCGCCCATCGTGCCGAACACTTCCTGCGGCGTGCCGTCGGCGAGCACGCCGCTCACATGGGTGTCCGCCTCGGGCTTGCCAAGCACGATGACACGGTCGACCAGATCGAGCCACACGTCGATGTGGTGCTCCACCACCACAAGCGTCTCATGGGTGCGTTCCAGCACGTCGCGGACCGCATCGTGCACCTCTTTGACGCCTTCCGGATCAAGATTGGCGGTCGGCTCGTCAAGCAGCAGCAGTCCGGGATGCATGGCGAGCACGCCGGCCAATGCCAGACGCTGGCGCTGCCCGCCCGACAGACGGCGGGTGGAGTGGCCGAACCTCATGTAGTCAAGACCGACGATGTCGAGGGCGGCTCGGGCACGCTTCCAGATCTCGGCCTTCGGCAGGTTCAGGTTCTCGCATCCAAAGGCCGTGTCGTCGCCGGCGCGTTCCAGAATCGTCTGCGAATCGGGGTCCTGCAGCACCAGTCCGGAAGCGCCGCGCGCATGACGCGCGTCGACGCCGCCGACCAGCAGTTCGCCTTCCTGCTCGCCTTCGTCGTCACCGCCCAGCACACCGGCCAAGCCGGACATCAATGTGGATTTGCCCGCTCCCGAAGCGCCCAGCAGCAACACGCGTTCGCCCGGATGAATCTCGAAATCGACATGTCGCAGTGCGAAATCCTTGCGCGAGGCGTGGCGCCATCCCCAATCGCGGGCGATCACGCCCGCGGGTGCAACGGCGCTCTCACTGTCGGTAGTCATCGATCGTTCTTTCTTCTCTGTGAATGGTTGTGGTGGATGCGGAATCGCAGATCATGCGAAACCCATATTCAAAAGGTCCCGTGGACATCCGCGGCAAGCGCGGCACGGGACCTTGCGGGCCGAAACGGCCTGTGCGTGTCAGACCAAGGTCTGCGTGCGACCGGATTCGAAGCGGTCGAGCGCGCCGGTCTGGGCGATGGCACGCTGCAGCAGGTACATCACCGCGCCGGCAAGCACCGCGCCGGAAATGGCGGAGGTCACCAGATAGACGCTCACGCGCAATGCGCCCCATGCCGGGTTGGTCGCCCAGTAATACAGCGCGCAGCCCACGCCGGCAAGCGCGCCGGAGATGGTGGTGGACAGCCAGTTCCACTTCCTGTACGCGAAAATCGCGAATCCGATTTCGGCGCCGAGGCCCTGGACGATGCCGACGATCAGAGAGCCGCCGACGCCCCACTGGTTGCCCATGGTGAGCTCAAGCGCTGCGGCGAGTGTTTCGGCGAACAGCGCCGCGCCCGGCCTGCGCACGATGATGGCGGCCAAAGGACCGGCGAACAGCCAGAACGCGTTGAGCAGGCCCTCGAAACCGGGGGTCACCGCTCCGACGATGGCGAGCGGAGCCGTGCAGACGATGTCCCAGCCCCAGAAGATCACGCCGGATGCCACGGCGATGATGGCGGCGACGACGATATCGACGACACGCCACTTGTTGTTGTGCTTCTTCACTGCGGAAGATTCATTGGTCATGAATGTGCCTTTCTCTTCAAGGCACGGGAGAAGAGAGACTCCGTGCGCCGGCATTACCCGGTATACGTTCATACGGTTGAAGCGTGGGCTTCCTCTCAGCCATATGGCCCCCGTGTCCGTGTTCCGATAGTACACACCGCGCGCGATTTGCGATAGCTTCCCATAATCACGTTCCATCATACGGACGCGCTCGTGGGAACCGCGGTGCGGCCACGTCTCGTCATACCGAGCCATGGCCGCTTGTGGTGGTCGGTGACGAGCGACGGCGGCCGTCACATCGGCATGCGCATCAACGATTCGGCCAGGTTCCTGAAGGTCTCGCCGACGCCGTCCGCGCGAAGCGCCCCATCCTCGTTGAGCACCGCGGGGCGTCCCGCCTCGCCGGTTTCGCGCAGTTCCGGATCAAGCGGCAGCTGCGCCAGCAACGGCACGTCATGGCCCAAAGCGGCGCTCAACTGCTCGGATACGCGTTGGCCTCCGCCTTCGCCGAAGATCCTGAGCTTCTCGCCTTTGTGCTCGTAGTAGCTCATGTTCTCCACGACGCCGCGAACCTTCATCGGCACCTGCAACGCGACCAGACCGGAACGCACCGCCACGTCGGAGGCCGAGGGCTGCGGCGTGGTGACGACCACCAGCTCGGCGTTCGGCAGGGCCTGAGCCACGGAAATCGCCATGTCTCCGGTGCCGGGGGCCAGATCGAGCAGCAGCACGTCCGGCTCCCCCCACCACACATCGGAAAGGAACTGTTCCAAGGAACGCTGCAGGCGCGGTCCGCGCCAGAGAATCGCGCGGTCGGCGCCGGCGAACATGCCGATGGAGATGAGTTTGACACCCCATGCGGTGACCGGCATCAGCATGCCGTTGAGATTGGTCGGCTGCGTGTGCACGCCGAACAGGCGCGGCAGGGAGAAGCCGTAGATGTCGGCGTCGATGGCCGCGGTGTCGTAGCCGAGGGCCGCGAACGTCGCCGCGAGATTCGCGGTGACGGAGGATTTGCCCACGCCGCCCTTGCCCGACGCGATGGCGAAGATACGGGTTTTGACATCCGGTCTGTTGAACGGATTGCGGCGGCGTTCCGCCTTGAGTCCGGCCACCAGTTGGGTGAGTTTGTCGTGGCTCATGGAGCTGACGCTGATGTGCGGGACGAGCTTCGCGTCGGGATACGATTCGACCGCGCCGTTGATCTGGTTGGTGATGGTCTGCGAAAGCGGGCATCCTTCGACGGTCAGTTCCACGTCGATGTTCACATCGTATGCGCCTTCGGCATCGGCAGGCGTCGCCTTGATGGACGCTATCATGCCCAGATCGGTGATGGACCGGCCCAGTTCCGGGTCGATGACTTTGCTGAGTCGCTCATAGATGCGCCCTTCGATGGTGCGCTCGTCGGTCATGTTTCCTCCTTGTGCCGCATATCAGAGTAGCGTCCGTCGGCACGGCACGCCAGATGGCCGTCGACCGCGCCGTCCGCTCCCGGCCTTAGATCAGGGTTCCTTCCTCATACTCCGTGTCTTCGCCGTCTTCGTCATCCGCATCGTTTCCGTTGGATGCGGCGGCGCGGGGCGTGACCGTTCCGGTGTCGAGCAATTGTCTGAACTGGTCCTCATCGAGCATGGGGATTCCCAGTTCCTCGGCTTTGGCGGCTTTGGAGCCGGCGTTCGCACCGACCACCACCCAGTCGGTTTTCCTGCTGACCGATCCGGCGGCCTTGCCTCCGCGGGAGACGATCGCCTCTTTGGCGGAGTCGCGGGAGAATTCCTCGAGGGACCCGGTGACCACCACGGTTTTGCCCGCCAGAGTCTGTGGAAGCTCGCTTTTCCGCGCGTGAGCGACGCCCACGCCGGCGGATTTCCACGCGTCGAGCACCGCGCCGCGCCAATCGCCGGGCTCGCGGGCCGCGGCGAACCATGTGACGATGGATTCGGCGATTTCCGGTCCGATGCCGTCGATCTGCGACAGTTTTTCCGCATCCGCCTGCTCGATGGCCTCCAGCGAGCCGAAGGCGTTGGCGATGGTGCGCGCGGTCGGCGGGCCGAGCCGCCGAATCGACAACGCCACCAGCACGCGCCACAGGTCGGCATGGCGTGCCTTGTCCATTTCGTCCAGCATTTTACGGGTGTTCTCGGCGGGGCGGATGTACACCGGCTGCACACTGACGGTACCCGTGCGGGAGGTCTTGGTCTCCTCACGAATTACCACGGCGTCCTCCGGCACCGTGTATTCCGGATACCGCGACGTTCCATCAGGTTCGTCTTTGCGCTTCCTCGCCGGCGTGGGGGCGGTCCAGAACGCGGGGACCTGATGCCACAACCCGGAACCGCCGATGCGTTTGCGCACCTTCTTGCGCCTGCCGTTGGCGCCGACGGTCTCATGGACTTCGATGATCGGCGCCTCGCGCCACACGCGCACGTCCTTCAGGTCCGCGGACGACAGCGAGAACAATCCCGCCTCGCTCGACAGCACCGGTGTCTGCGGTTCGGGAAGACTCAGACCCGCCAACGGCTCGTAGGGGTCGGGCTCCTCCCCCGGCTTGACGATGATTTCGGTGATGTTCGGCGCGTAGGTCTCCACGGAATCCGGCCGGTTCTCCTCCGGATTCGTCAGCGCCACCGCCGACTGGTCCCCCAGATGTTCGATGTCGAACGCTTTGCGGGACGCCAAGTTGATGATGCGTTCGGTCAGCTGCGCCGGGCAGGATTCCACGTTGGGGCAGCGGATGTCCTTGTCGCCTTCCTTGGCCGGGGCGAGCCGCGTGCCGCACGACGGGCATCGCGTGGGCATGACGAACCTGCGCAGCTCGTCTTCGCGCCCCTTGCGGCGTTCCAGCACCGGCCCCACGAGTTCCGGAATCACGTCGCCGGCCTTGCGTACCACGACGGTGTCGCCGATGAGCACGCCTTTGCGCTCGACCTCGAACGGGTTGTGCAATGTGGTTCTGGATACGGTGGACCCGGCGACGTACACGGGTTTGAGCACCGCCACCGGCGTCACGCGTCCGGTGCGCCCCACCTGCACGGTGATGTCGAGCAGTTCGGTGTTGACCTCCTCCGGCGGATACTTGTAGGCGATGGCCCAGCGTGGCGCGCGCGAGGTGGCGCCGAGCGAACGCTGCAGTCCCAAATCGTCCACTTTCACGACGATGCCGTCGAGCGCGTGCTCGATGTCGCCGCGGTGCTCGCCGTAATATTCGATCATGTCGAGGATCTGTTGGAACGACGTGACCTCGCGGTTGTGCGGGGAGACGGGAACGCCCCATTTCCTGTACAGCTCGTAGGCCTCGGACTGGTCGTTGACCACGTCATGGCCGTCGTTCGCGCGGCCGGCGCCCCAACGCAGCGAACCGATGCCATGCGCGTAGAAGCTCAGGCGGCGCGTCGCCGTGACGCGCGGATCCTTCTGACGCAGACTGCCCGCGGCCGCATTGCGAGGATTGGCGAACGGCGCGCGTCCCGCATCCTCGTTCTCGTTGTTCAATGTGTGGAAATCGTCCCAACGCATGAACACCTCGCCACGGACCTCCACGAATTCGGGAATGTCCTCGTCCGGTCCGGAAAGGTTCTGAGGGATGGTGGAGATGGTGCGCACGTTGAGCGTGATGTCCTCGCCGGTCACGCCGTCGCCGCGCGTCAACCCCTGTTCGAGCACCCCGTTGCGGTAGATGAGGTTCAGCGCGAGACCGTCGATCTTGACCTCGCAGGTCATCGGCAGCGGTTTCGACTCGGGCCAGTCGAGTGCGCGCAGCACGCCGTCGTACCATTCCCGAAGCTCCTCGATGGAGAACACGTCATCGAGGCTCATCATACGCGAGGGGTGGCGCACGGAGGCGAAATCGTTGGAGAACGTGCCGCCCACGCGATGCGTCGGAGACTGCGGCGAATCCAATGACGGGAATTGCGCCTCCAACGATTGCAGGCAGCGCAGCCGCGCGTCGTACGCGGCGTCGGATGAGACCGGCGCATCGTCGATGTAGTATGCGATCTGGTCGGATTCCACCCATGCCGCGACGCGCGCCCACAGGCGAGCGGCCTCGGGAGCCTCCATGGCCGCGATGTCGAGACGGTCGAGACGCATCGCGTCCGCGTCGGTCGGCTGCAATGCGGCGATCCACGCGTCGCTGCCGGGCGCCAGTCCCGCCAATCCGCCCTCGCCGACGACGACGGCCCCCGATTCGCCGCCATCCGTGTGCGGCGCGTCGAAATCCCATGCCAGCTGTTCGGAATCATCTTGACGAGTCATCGCCACCACTTTCCATTTCCGTCATTCAAAAACCGCTATATTATCGCACATTCGAAAGTCCCTCCGGCCCGGCGACCTACGGCTGCCGGACCGTCGGCGCCATTGAGGATCCACGTATGTTTGGACGTACGTGGATCCCGCGGACCTCAGTTGTTCAGCGACCTGAGGAACTGGGTCTGCACCACGTCGGCGCCGTCGCGGCCGTCGTCGTCCATGCGCGCGGCGGCCACCGACAGCGTGCGCGCCGGAACGAACATGCCTTCGTCCACGCAGACGCGCGCGGCCTCGCGCACCAGGGACGCCACCTGGGTGTTCGGCCATACCGGCAGTCCGGCCTCGGCCAGCACATGCATGGCTTCGGGAACGTTGGTGGGGACCGGAATGCATTGCGACCTCGTGCGCGAGATAAGTTCCTGCAATTCGTCCTCCAGCATGGCGATGCGTCCCGGGGCGATCTCGTCGCTCATGATGTACGCGGCGGCCGCGATGTCAAAGCGGTCGCACATCCATTCCGCGTAGGCGAGACGGTAGTAGGCGAACGACGCATCCTCACGGTCGAGCGCCACATGCAACGCGTTCAGGCATGCGGCTCGGGCGGAGTCCCAATCCTCGGCACGCGCCAGCTGCACGGCGAGCTTGAGGTGCGACAGCGGATAGGCCGGCGCGTAGCGGACCATCGCGTTGAGATGCGGCAAGGCCGCGTCCACGCCCTTGATCTGCGCCAGGATGTCGGACAGCTCCATGTGCGTGTAGAACAGGTTGTCCGGAACCAGCACGGTGCGTTCGCCCTCCGTGGCGAACATGCGGTTGTAGATGACGCGCTCCGCATAGGAGTTGAAGTACCTCGGCACGCCGGGATTGTCGGCGTACAGCCGGTCCACGCGCTCCACGGCGTGTTCGGCGCATTCGATGGCCTGGTCGATCTGCCCGGAGAAGAGCATGTCGCGGGCCTTGAGCCGCTCGGCGTCGAGTTCGTCGGCGAGGGTGAAGGAGAAGTCGGGAGTGTCCTTGCCGTCGATCAGTGCGCTGGTCACCTGCGGGGCGAGTTCGGTCAATTCCGGGTCGCCGATGGCGTTGACGATGCCCATCGCCTTCTGGGCCTTGACGACCGATGGCGTGCCGGAGTCCGAGGCGAGCCGATGGAACTCCCCCACCGCGCGTTGCAGCAGGTCCACGCGTTGGATCGACAGGCCGGACACGTTGCCGCAACCGAACAGCTTCGCGTCACGTTCATCGAATTCGATGTCGGAAAGCTCCGGTTCCTCCTGGCTTCCCGCCGGGGAGAACCGGCTGTCGCGCAGGTCGAAGGTGGCGTCGACGGGCTTCAACGCGCCCATGCCGTCCACATCCATCTCGGCGTCGAACATGCGGTAGGTGCCGGTCGGGTCGGCGAGGCCGTATTCGCGCAGACGCGCGAGGAACTCGTCGCGGGTGAACGTGACCGTCACCAGATTGCGCACGGTCGGGTTCCTGCGCAGCTGGCTCATGGGGTCGTCATCGTCCAGCTGGCCGTCCGCGGGATCATCGCCGATCATGCCGGCGTCGGAGGAACCGCCATCCTGGGATTCCGGGGAGTCTCCCGGAACCGCGAACGCCATCTCGTCGAGGTCGACGTCCTTCATCAGGTCCTCGAACCGGCTGTCGATGGAATCGCCATCCGCGTCGCCATCAGCAGGGGTCGTTCCATTCGCGCGGTCGGCGGCCTTCGTCGAATCGGTGGGTTCCCCGGTCTGCTGAGACAAATCGGAGGAATGCGGGGCGCCCGGCTGGGATGGGTCGCCGTGGAAGTCCCCGTCTTTCGGATCGGCTTTGGATCCGGAGGTGCCGACTTCGCCCGCGCGGATGCGCTCGAACGCGTTCAGCGCCTCGCTCATCAGCTCGCTGATCGCCGAATTCTGTTCGGCCACCGCCTCTTCGAGCCCGATCGAATCGATGTGCAACGCCACCCGGCGGATATTGGGGTCCGCGCCGAAGCTCAGCGCGGCCATCATCAGGCCGACGCGAAGGTTGTAGTCGGCGCTCATGCGTGCGCGTTCGGCTCCTTTCATCTCGACCCAGGCGTGCTTGGAGGCGTCGTACCGGGTCGACGGCATCATGGACACGCCGGCGGAGGTGAAGCCGATGGCCATGTTGCCGTCCTTGAGGCTGCACCGAAAATCCACATCGAAACGGTACGGGAGGCGCAGGCTGCGCAGCAGCTTCGCCATGGTTCGGCGGTACACCCATTCCGAACCTCCATCGGCGCCGTTCCCGTCGCGCCGCGCCGAGTCCTTCGCATCCTCGGCGATGCCGCGGCGTGTTTCGGCGGCGAAGTCCAGCATGCGGTTAACCGCCTGCATGCCTTCCTCTTGGTCGTTGTCGAGAATCGCGCCGAACTGGTCGTCCGGCTTCAGCGCGATCAACGCCGGATTCTCCAACAGGGCGCGGTCGATCTGCGCCGCCTCCGCGCGGGTCACCGTGTCTTCCGTGGGCAGCGCACCGATGCGCGCGTTGCGTTCCAGCCACGAGCTGACCGCCGCGAAGCGGTTGAGGTTCCCTTCGATGTTGAGCGCGCGCAGCGACGCCGCGAACGGCAGCGTGGAGTCCCACGTGAAGAAATAGCATCCGGAATAGCTGGACGTATACAGGCGCAGCGGCTCCGCGCCGTGCACGGCCTCGAGCCCTTGGTCGGTGTCGAGCGCATGCGCCTCGCGCATCAGGTCGGCGAAATACTCCTCGAGCCCGGAGACCCGCATGTCGCGCGAGCGGGCGCTCATGGTGTCGCGGATGGATCTGCGGATCGCTCCCATGGGGGCCTCGCGGTTGAGTCTGCGGAAGATGTTGCCCGAACCGAAGCCCACAAGAAGGCCGTTCATCTGCGGCAGCATGTAGGTCGTGAAGAAGGCGACGGCGACGGCGTCCCGGTATTCGAGATCGTACCGCATGGATTCGGACAGTTTGGCGCGCGTCTGCTCCAAAGTGTAGCGGTCGCCCACCTTCAGCCATGAGGCGAGCCATATCATGCGGCCGTCGGGCATGCGTCCCACCACGCCGCCCTGCGAGGCGCGCAGCCTCTTCGGATCGCGCTTCGCGGCGTGGCCGAACCGGGGTCCGTCCGGTATCGTGACGGTCTCCTCCTTGATGAACGCGAAACGCGGTTCGAGCTCCTGCACGTCCATCGCCGGATCGGTTCCGGCGAACACGCGAGCCTTGCTGTCGGCCAGCGCGATTTGCGCGAAGTGGCTGTCGTCGGTGAACAGTCCGATGGAGAATGCGCGTCCTTTGGTCTGCGGGAGTTGTGCCCAGCCGAGTCTGAGACGTCCGGGCACGCCGTCGAGTCCGTCGAGGATGCGGCGTTTGATGAGCGGGTTGAGGTGGATGGCGTTGCGGGTGAGTTCGTCGACGATGTCGTCCGGTGCGCCGAGCGCCTTGCCGAAGGGGTTGTGATGGCCGCCGTCGGTGGTCCGGGTGGCCTGTCGGATCAGGTTGGTTGCCTCGTGCCTGATGCGTGCGAGCATGTTCCGATGGTGGTCGGGGTGGTGTGCTGGTGCTGGTGTCGGTGTGTGATGAGGCATGTGTCCATTCTTTCAATGCAATGCGACATGCGGCTATTAGAATAATGACGTGGCTTTTTCGAAGGAACGTATGTTGGCGCGTCGTCGTAGGTGCGCGGCCATTGTAGCTGTTTTCGTTGTCGTGGTGTTGGTGGAGTGCGTGTTGTGCAATCTGCCGTTTTTCCGCACGGTGGCGGCGTCGGGCGATTCGGCGGCCGCGTATAACACGTTGGGGCCAGGTCTTGAACGGACGAAGGATGGCCTGTTGCGGGTCACCGATCCGACGCAGGCGTATTTGCAGGTGGCTGCGGACGGTTCTTCGGATTACGTGCGTGTCGATCCGGTTTCGGATGGGGTCTTGTCGCGCGCGTTGCGTTCCCGCTCGGCGTCGGAGAACGTGTTGTGGACCGTTCGCGTTCGTCCTGATGCGGATCGTCGGGCGTGCGGGGTGAGTTCGGTGTCGTTGTCGTCTCCGCGCTCGTTGTACGTGAAGGCGGTGGCCGGGCGCACGGTCCGTCTGCAGATTCTCGAGCCGAAGGGTTCGTTGATTCCGTTCGAGGCGGTGCGGGCGAATGTGCGGGTGCCGTTCTCGTTGAGTCCGTTGCGTATCGTGGCGATGCTGCTGTTGTTCGCGTTGGTGGCGTTGTGGCGTCCGGGGTCGAGGCTGTGGAAGGTTCCCGTGGACATGTCGCGTCGACGGCAGCGGATCGTTCTGGCTTTGGTCCTGGCCGTTCCGGCTGCGGCGACGTTGGCCGGGGTGGTGTGGCAGTTGGCGAACGCGGTGCCGTTGCGTTTTCATTCGGATGGCATGTATACGTATGATTTCGACCAATACGACCATGTCGCGCAGTCGTTGCTGCATGGCCGTCTGTGGCTTGACCTTGATGTGCCCGACGCGCTGTCGGGCGTTTCGGACCCGTATGATGTGGCGACCCGTCAGCGTCTGTTGCATTCCGGGGTGCAGCCGATTTATTGGGATTACGCGTTTTTCCATGGACATTGGTACTCGTATTTCGGCGTGGTTCCGGCGGTGCTGCTGTTCGTGCCGTACCGTTTGGTCACGTCGTTGTGGGTCGATGGCGGTTTGGCGTTGCCGACGGGCGCGGCCGTGTTGTTGCTGATGTTTGGTTTTCTGGTGTTCTCATGTCTGCTGACGGTCCGGTTGGCGGTCCGTCTGCGGCCCGGGGTGTCGGCCGCGGCGACCGGCATGCTGTGCGCGTTCGTGTTGTTGGCTTCCAACGGCGCGTATTTGTGGTATCGCACGAATTTCTATTCGGTGCCGATCGCGGCGTCCCTGATGCTGAGCACGCTGGGGTTGTGGCTGTGGCTGGGCGCGTCGATGCCGCGCAAAAGCCGTTCCGGGGGTCCCGCGGATCCCGGCGCCTGCATGTCGGATGACGGCGTGCCCGCGCTGTCGCTGCCGCATCTGGCGGCCGGTTCGGTGTGCATCGCGGCGAATCTGGGCTGCCGGCCGCCGTTCGTGCTGGTGGCGCTGCTGGCGTTCCCGATGTTCTGGCCGCAGATCCGTTCCATCATCCGTCGTCTGTCGGCGTCTCGCCGCGCCGGCACGGACACGTCCGGTATTGGGACGGTCGCGCGTGTCGGGGTGTTGCGGTTGCTGCGCGCGCCGCTTGCGGTGGTGATTCCCGCATTGGTGGTCGTGGTTCCGCTGTTCGCCTATAATGCGGCCCGTTTCGGTTCGCCGTTGGATTTCGGCTCGGCATATCAGATGACGGTCACCGATCTGACGAGCTACCGTCAGCCGGCGTCGAATCTTGTGATGACGGTCGTGTATTACCTGTTTCTGCCGTTGCGGTTCACTTCCACGTTCCCGTTCCTCGCGGTGTCGCCGTCGCCGTTGCCGTCCTGGGGGTTCGCGGAGGCGATGCCCGGCGGTCTGCTTCCCATGGTTCCGCTGGCGGCGGCCGCGTTCGCGCTGCCGTTCCTGCGCCGGCGCATGCGCGCTTGCGGCGACGCGAACCTGTGGCATACCCTGATGGGGTGCCTGCTGCTGGGATTGCTGGTCGTCGTGTTGGATGCGCGTCTTGCCGGTCTGGGCTGGCGGTATATGGCCGATTTCGGCTGGCTGTTCGCTTTGGCGGCGATGCCGGCGCCGCTCACCATGTTGGATTGCCGTGGCGTCCGGCTGCGTTGGTTGGCCCGTGCGGCGTTCCTCGCGCTGTTGGTGTTCGGCATCGTGGTCATGGTGATGTCGCTGTTCATGTTCGGACGCGATGACGAGATGTTCCGCAACAACGCGCCGCTGTTCCACGAGGTGCAGTCGTGGTTCGCGCTGCTGTAGCGGGCGCCGTTCCGTCCTATGGACATGTCTTTCAGGTATATTTCAGCTTTTTATCACGTATCATCCAAGTTTTTTTCCGGTTCGTTCCGAGGTTGCCGGATAATAGTTGATATCGTCAGTGTTCGCTTTAAGATGAAAATCACCGTGGAGATTCCATCATGAAACTCTTGTCGTTGTTGTCAGCCCATTCCCATGCCAAGCGTTGGCTCGCCGCCGCGCTCGCATTGATAGTCGCGGCGGGCGTGTGCCTCGCCAGCTACGGCAACGTGGACGCGGCCATCCGCCAGAACAGGATCGAACGTCTCAACGCGCGCATCGAGAACATCTACACGTCCGAATACCAGAATGCGGCGGATGAGAAACTCGCGCAGGAGAAATCCACGTCGGCGGCGACCGAGGACGACATGCTCATCGTCGAGAACCCCTACGGCACCAACACCACGTCCCTGTACGTGTATTTCACCACCGATGACGCGGTGTCCGTCTCCTATACCGTGCACGCGGACGGATACGCCGATTTCACGCGTACCGCGTATCAGCGGTCCAAATACGCCAAAACCCATGAATTCCAGTTGCTCGGACTCATTCCCGACGTGAAGAACACAATCACGTTCACCTTGACGAACAGCGACGGCGATTCCCGCACGAAGACCGTCGAACGCAAGGGCGCCTCGCTGCTCGGCAACGAGGAGACGCAGCTCGAGCAGACCGTCTCCGCGAAGTCCGGTCAGAACCTCGGCGACGGGTTGTACGCGATCCTCGGCAACGATTCCGACGAGCAGGACTTCATGTTCTACTACGACACGAACGGCGTGCTGCGCGGCGAGATCCCCGTGCTCTACTATCGTTCGCACCGTCTTCTGTTCGACAAGAACGGCCTGATGTGGTTCTCCGCGTCCACCAAGCATATGGTCGGCATGAACCGTCTCGGCAAGCTGGAGAAGATCTACGACCTGGGCTCCAGGTACATTCTGCACCACGACTACGCGTTGGATTCCAACGGCGACATCGTGATGCTCGCCACCGAGCTCAACCGAGACGACCACGCCGTCCAGGACCAGGTCGCCAAGCTCGACACATCCACCGGCAAGGTCACCAAGGTGTTGGACTTCGGCGAGATGTTCGCCGACTACAAGGCGTCGACCACGCATGCCGGCACCGACGAGTCGGATATGAGCGCGAAGGGCCGTTGGGATTGGCTGCACGTCAACACCATCCAGCTGCTCGATGACGGCTCGGCGCTGTTCTCCGCCCGCGAGACCTCCACCATCATCAAGGTGAACGACCTGGAAAGCAATCCGACGCTCGACTACATGATCGGCGAACGATCCGTGTGGAAGGGCACCAAGGAGGCGTCCTCGTTCCTGACGAAGGTCGGCGACTTCTCCGACACCGGCGGCCAGCATTCCATCACCTACGTCGCCGACGACTCGCTGCCCGACGGCCAGTACTACCTGTACATGTTCGACAACAACTACGGCACCTCGCTGACCCGTCCAGACTTCGACTGGTCCGTGATCGACGGCATCTCGACCGAATTCTCGTCCGACACGGCCAACTCGCAGTACCGCAAATACCTGGTGGATGAGAACGCCGGCACCTACACGGAAGTCTCCTCCTTCGACGTGCCCTACTCGCCGTACGTGTCGTCCGCGCAGGAGCTCTACAACGGCAACATCCTCATCGATTCGGGCATGAAGGGGCTGTTCGGCCAGTATTCGTCCGACGGCACGCTATTGGCGCAGTACAAGATGACGCTCAGCTCGAGCTACATCTACCGCGTGTACTCCTACGATTTCTCCGGCTTCTACTTCGCCTGACCCGCGCGCGTCCTACAATCGGTTCCATGGGATTGTTTGATGCATTGTTCGCCGGCAAGCGTTCCGTTCCGGCATCCGAGGCGACGTTCATCCTCGACAAGGCGGGACATGTCTACGATGACGGCAACGTCGGATTGCGGGACGCCACGATCACCATCACGCCAAGCAACAGACGCGTGGCGGTGATCGGGCTGAACGGTTCCGGAAAGACCACGCTGCTGAAGCTGCTGGACGGCGCGCTCACGGCCACGTCCGGCACGGTGCGGATCGCGGCCGACGACACGGATTACGACCCGTCAGTCAAACGCGATCTGCGCCGCATCGAGGATATGGTCGGACGCGTGCGCCGCGAGGAGATCCCGAACAGCTACTATCAGGCCAAGTCGATCCGCGAGGCGGTCGAGCAGCCGTTGAAGAAGCACAAGGTTCCGGAAAGCGAACGCCAGGCGATCATCGGCAACCTGTTCGCGCATTTCGATCTGGCATCCGTGGCCCGAGAGCCGGCCTCCGCGTTGGACGGCGAGAAAAGGCACCTGCTGGCGATCGCCGCGGCGCTGAGCTTCTCCCCCGCCGTCATCGTCGCGGACGAGCCGACCAAGGGATTGGACGAAATCGCTTCGGCGCGGGTCGCCAAGGCGCTGTTCAGCTACGGCAAGCAGGTGATTTTCGCAACGCATGACACGGAGCTGATCACACGTCCGGAATACGCGATCGACCGTGTGATCGTCGTCGATGAGCATCGCATCGTCTTCGATGGCGACGCGCATGAGGCCGTCGGCCACTATACCGATCTCATCCAGGCCAGATACAAGGCGCTGAAAGCCTGATTCGTCCGAAGCCCGCCGAATGGATGTGTCCCAGCCGATTCCGTTTTGGTCGGGACATGCGTTCGGCGGGCTTCGACAATCCAAGCGTGCCGATCGGGTTCAGCCGATGAGTTCGTTGACCGTGTCGAGCACCACGCGCACGTTGCCGCGGAACTCCTCAGGCTCCGGTAGGAGGGAGATCGCCAGATAGCCGTTCGAGGTCATGTCGAAGAAGTATCCGGGCTGTCCGGAGACGCCGTGCCGGTCGATCATCCGCAGCACCAGCTCGTTCTCGTCAAGCACTCCCGGCACGCGGAGCAGCACGTTCCATCCGCCTTCGGCACGCAGCACATCGACCAGATGATGCTCGTCGGCGTCCAACATGGCATGCAGAGCTTCGAGATTGCCGCGCACCCGTTCGCGCACGCGTGCGGTCTGCGCTGGAGCATCCTGGAGCAATGCGGGGATGCGCTTAGCGATGATCTCGCTCAGCGGCAGATAATCATCGGCGATCACATCAAGCCGACGCTTCGCCTCGGCCACATCCGCATCAGGACCCGATACTTGAATCCAGCCGACTTTGGCATGCGGCGCGGCGAGCATTTTCGAAAAACCATCGAGCGCGAATGTAAGAGCGCCGCGCTCCCCCGCGAGACGCGCGTTGCCGGAGAATGGCTCGAGGTCGTAGTCGTAGAACACCTCGTCGGCGATGATGGCCACCTCGTGGCGCGCGCACAGGTTCACAATCGCTTCCCGCTCCGAGGGTTTCACATACGATCCGGTCGGATTGTTGGGGTTGATGAGCACCAAGGCCCTGATGCGCGCGCCGTCCGGGCCGTCCAGCATGCCTTCGAGTTCGGCGACGTCGATGTACCAGGATCCGTCGAACCGCTGCTGGTATTCGATCGTGTCGACGCATTCGAGACGCGCGATCGATTCGATCAGCGGGTATCCCGGCTTGGGTGCGAGTACGGCGTCACCCGCGTCGCACAGCAGTTTGATCAGCCACGAATAGGCCTCCGACGTGGAGCTCAGCACATACAGGTCGTCCGGTGTGCAATGGCCGATTTCCTGCGCGTCGAGGAACGCGGCCAACGCCTCGCGCGCGTACCGCTGGCCGCGCGGATCGGCGGTGTATACGGCGGGCACGGCGGCCGGGGCGAGCGCGTGCCGGGTCGGATTGGAGTCGTTGAGTCTTCCCAGCGTCCGTCCGGCCGCTTTCGCCGCGGCCTCCGCCTTTGCTATCGGATTGGGTTCGCTGATGTCGACTCGTGAGGAAAAACGCATGGTTCCACACTACTCGCACCACGGGAAGCGCCATCGTGCACGTCGCGCGTCCGGCGCGCGGCGTCTTTCCTTGCGATTCGCGCCGAACGGACCACGCCGGCAGATCGCATGTCCGACCTGCCGGCCGCAACGGATATGCGAAAGGTCTCCGGACCATTCGGCGATGGTACGGAGACCTCTGGAAAACTCGCGGGTAGACGGCACGTCAGCGCTGCTTCACGCTTGCGTAGTATGCGGCGCCGACGATGCCGGCCTCGTTGTGCAGCTGGGCCGCGACGATCGGGGTCTTGATATCGATGTACGGCAGGAACTTCTGGGATACGCGCGATACGCCGCCGCCTACGACGAACAGCTGCGGATCCAGGTAGAACTCCACCAGGGAGTAGTACTTGGTCAGGCGCTTCGCCCACTTCTTGTAGCCCATATCGAGCTTCTCGCGTACCGAGGACGCCGCGTACTTCTCGGCGTCGCCCTTGTTCTTGAGCAGTTGCAGGTGCCCCAGCTCGGTGTTCGGGATGAGCTCTCCGTTGAATATCAGCGCGGTGCCGATGCCAGTACCCAGCGTGGTGGCGACGACCAGGCCGTCCTGCCCCTTGGCCGCGCCGAAACGCTGTTCCGCCAATCCCGCCGCGTCGGCGTCGTTCACCACGGTGACGGGGCGCCCACAGGCTTCGGAGAACACTTCGGTGACGTCCACGCCGACCCAGGACTGGTCCAGGTTGGCCATGTATCCGAGTTTCTCGCCCACATGGATCGGTGCCGGGAAGGCGATGCCGACCGGCGCGGATTCGGGCACTTCGAAGTGTTCGAGCTGCTGGCGGACGATGTCGCCGACCGCCTGCGGGGTGGAGACCTCGGGAGTGAGAATCTTCAGACGTGGTTCGGCGAATTCGCCCTTTTCGAGATTCACCGGCGCGGCTTTGATGCCGGAACCACCGATATCGACGCCGAATGCCTGTGCAGTTTCAATCATCGTTGACCTCTCCTATCAAGGTTGCGTTTTGGAGTTTCGAACCGGTATTCGCCATGGTAACTCGCATCATGCCCAAAAAACGCGTTCAGGACACGATTTGTGAATACGATTGCATAATCTGCCACGCGGAATTTCCGCCGACGTCGATGGTTTTCTGCAAACGAATGCCCCATGCCGGTCGAACATGCCGTGCATGGGGCATTCAGAACGTGGTGCGACGTTCGTTTAAGCGGCGAGTCCGCCGTCACTTCAACGGCGGCATCGGGCTCCAGTCCGGGGCGTGCAGCAGCTTGCGGGAGTCCCACCATCCCTTGACGATCTGCACCAGACCGGTCCCGACATGCCCGCGGTCGACCATCACCAGGCGGATGACCTCCTTGGCGGCGGTCAGCAGGGTGCCCAGGCCGAACAGCAATGGACGGTAATCGCCGTAGGTCATGAAGTAGCGCGCCATGTATCCGCGGTTGCGCATGATGTGGTAACGGTTCATGTCGGAGGTGGAGTTGAGCTGGCGCAGACCGGCGATGTCCCAGTTGCCGATCTCGCGGGTGCGGCGGAGGATCACGTCGGGCACCACGATCGGATTGGTGACCTTGCTGGCGCGGTAGCCGTACATCGTGTCATCCCAGTAGATGAAGAAGCGCGGATCGGGCAGACCGATCTGCTCGACGATGTTGCGGCGGAACAGTCCGCCTTCGAAGCACAGCGTGTCCATGACGCGGTAGCCCGCGGGACCGAACGCCGAAGGCGCGATCGGATTCGGGATGCCGAGCGGCACGATGAAATCGTACTGCCAGTAGAACGGGCCGCCGTCGTAGTCGTAGCGGCTGCCCTGGATCACGTCATGGCGGTCGGTCCACTTCGCCAGACGCTCGATGGCCTCCGGCATCACGGCCACGTCGTCGTCCATGACCCAGAACCATTCGGCGCCCAGCTCATAGGCCTTTTCCACACCTGCGGAGAAGCCGCCGGCGCCGCCGAGGTTCGCGGTCTGCGGCGCGTACACCACCCGGCTTTCGTTGCCCGACCTGTCGGCCACGGTCTCGCCCCACTGGGCGGTGACCTTGGCGCGGAAGTCCTCGACCATGCCGCGGGTCCTGTCGGACCGCTCGTTGTCCACGACGACGACGCGCCACGGCGCGACCGTCAGTTTCTCGATGGATTCGAACAGCGTGGCGAGCAGCTGCTGGCGCTTGTACGTCACCACGACGATGGCCAGCTTCTCGATGGTTTTCTTCGCAACTTGCTTTTCAGTCATGGGCTCCATTGTTGCACTCGCCCTCAACCGTATGAAAACCGTATGGCCCCAACGTTCCAAACGCCTTCGGAGAATCGCCTTCCATGTTCGGATATGTCAATTTCGCGACATGTTTCTTGCGTGGCGCGTGCGGTTTTGGCATAATGGTCGATGTAATGCAGGGGAACCCGCGCGACGGGTTGAGATGGGCGTGGCCGTCCGAACCCTTTGAACCTGATGGCTAACACCAGCGTAGGGAGGCATGTCTTTGACTGGTACGACATCAACGACTCCATTCGACCGTGAATACGACGCGACGCTTGGCGTGCGGCGCGACAATCTTCCGCCATTCGCGCAACGTCTGCGCAAGACCGCGGACCTGGTGTGGGAGGAGGGTTACCGGCAGCCGTTCATCCGCGAACTCGGCGCCGGAACGCTCGACCGCGACCGCTTCGCCTTTTATCTTCTGCAGGATTTCCGCTATCTGAACGATTACGCGAAGGTCCACGCCCTGGGATTGGCGAAAACCGACGATCCGGAAATCATGCGGTTCATGCTCGACGTGCAGAACGGCGCGCTGAAGGTCGAAACCACCGTGCACCGCACGTATCTGTCGAGTTACGGCATCACCGAAGAGCAGATGGACAACGTGCGCCAGTCGGCGTTCGCGCGCGCATATACGTCGAACATCCTGTCCATCGCGTACGGCGGGGACATCGCCGACATCCTCGTGGCCGTGCTCCCCTGCGCTTGGGTGTACGCCGATTACGGATACCGGCTCGCGCGCGAGTTCGAGGGCACTTTGGACGCCAACCCGTACAAGAGCTGGGTCGACATGTACAAAACGGACGAGTTCTGGCAGGGTTCCGTCTGGCTGATCGAGCATATCGAGAAAATCGCCGCGGACCTGGACGAAAAACGCAGAAAGGAGCTGGTCGACATCTTCGTGACCGGCGTGGAGAACGAGTACATGTTCTGGGCGAGCGCGTACGACATGCAGTACGCGTGGAGGCCGGAATGGGACGGGGAGCGCTGAGGCCCGATTCCGACGACTCCTTGACTTCCGATTGTTTTTCCATTGCGCAAAGGGCGGCCCGCCATCC
>DKCF01000020.1:50156-61256 GCA_002451435.1 Bifidobacterium sp. UBA6881
TTGCGATGCCAGACATTGCGGAATCTCGGAGGCCGTTTTCGGCCGGAATCGGATTCCATAGGGCGACGGCCCGGCAGGACCGGCGTTCCATATGCTCGGTCCCAGTCGTTGCGAGCCGGTTCCGCCATCGTCTCCTATTCGCGCACCAGACGGATGTGTTCCACGTCGTCGCGCTTGGAACGGCGGTAGAGCACGAAACGGTTGCCGATCACCTGCACGAGCTGCGCGCCCAGCTCTTCGGCGAGCCCCTCGCCCGCCTCCTTGGCGGTCAGTCCCGAACCGTCCAGCACGGAGCATTTGATGAGTTCGCGCTTCTCGATGGTTTCGTCCGCCTGCTTGATGGCGTTCTCGCTCAGGTCGTTTTTGCCTACCTGGATGAGCGGATTGAGTTTGGTGGCCAGGCCGCGCAGCTGCTTGACCTGCTTTTTGGTAAGTGCCATGTGTTTTCCATTCCTATCGTTATTGCCTGCTCAAGATTACCGTGAGGGCGGTAAAACGTTATGAAACCCGTTATGAGGCACCGCCGCGACACCGATCGGTACTTTTTCACGACGTCGTTGACGCCGGAACGCGGATTCCGTCGATCCGAAATCCGCGTTCCGTCAATGGGCAAGCCTGCATCCGACCGATGCGGATACCGCCGCGGCGGCGGAACGGGAATGGCCAAGGAGTCCTGGGAATGGGCGTCGCCATGCGCATATGGTGAACACATATCGCGCCATGACGTTCCATGAACGTCCAAGTCTTTCGGGTCCCGTCTTCGTTGGCGGAACCTGCATGAACAACCTGCCTTATTCCGCTGCCGAAGACCGGCCGGTAATTCGATTGATCGAGACGATGACCGGAACGACCTTCATCGCGGAACACCCCCTTAGATGCAGTGAAAACGCCACCCGCGCGCTTGCCGGCGGATGACCTGTCGGTTGTCGGGTATTATCTTGCGGCAGCCGTCCGCGCCTGTCTAGGGGGTGCTCACTATATGAGAGCTGGAGCGCCCTCACCTTCCGATATACGGCAACGCGGCCAAGGCCGCCAGATACGCCATGATGACGACGCATGCCACGATGTCCCTTCCCCGAATCCGCATGACGCGCCAATGCGTACGATCCACGCCCTCCTCGTAGCACCGCGCGTCAAGGGCGAGGCTGAGATTGTCGGCATGGCGGATCGTTCCGGCGAACACCGGCACGACGATGGCCGCCATCGCCCTGATCCGACGTATGAACGAACCGGTTTCTATGCTGCCGCCACGCGCCGACTGCGCGTCGGCGATCGCTCTGGCCTCATCCCCCAAGGTCGGCAGGAAGCGCAGCGCGAGACTCATCACCAACGCGATCTCCTGGGTGTGCACGCCGAAACGCGAGCACGGTTTCAGCACCGATTCGAACGCATCCGTCATGGCGGTCGGTGTGGTGGACGCGAGGAACATCGCGCCGATGACGATGACCACCGCGAAACGGCAGGCGTACAGCACCGCGATGCGCACGCCGTCATCGGTGATCGGGACCGGACCGAGATTCACCAGCACGTTGCCGGAACGCACGAAGAAGACGTTGAGCAGTCCACACAACACGAACAGCAGCAGGAACATGTGCACAGAACGGAACAACCGACGCACGCCGATCCGAGACGCGCATCCGATCGCGACGGCCAACGCCGCGGCCAGCAGCAATTGCCAGAAGGAGCCGATGGCGAACGCGGAGAACATCAGCACCAGAGTCGCCAGCATCTTCACTCGAGGGTCCAACCGCTGCACCCAGCCACGCGATGCGGACGGTGCCGAACCGGTGCCTTCGCGTGTGCCGCCTCGGTTCTCGTCGCGCCCCATGTCGCCGTCATGTGCCGAACGAACCCGCGCGGAACCACCCTGCCCGGCGCCATCCGCCGCGGCGGAAGAGCCGTCCGCATCCCGGCCTTCCAACGATTCCATCGTGACGATGCGGTCGGCAAGCGACTGCGCCTCCTCACGCGAATGCGAGATGACAAGCACCGTCACGCCCCGCTCCTTCAGAGCACGGATCAGCCCGTGCACGCGCGAGACGGCCAGCTCGTCAAGACCGGCGGTCGGCTCGTCCATGACGAGGACCTTCGGATGGCAGGCGACCACACCCGCTATGGCCACCAGACGCTGCTGGCCACCGGACAGATCGAACGGCGAACGATCCGCCAAATGCCCGATATGCAGCAGCCTCATCGCGCGGTCCACGCGCCGGGACACCTCCTCGGCATCCAGCCCTTGGTTGCGCGGGCCATAGGCGATGTCCTCCGCGACGGTTTCGGCGAACAGCTGCCGTTCCGGATGCTGCATGACATAGCCCACGACACGTCGGAGCCGCTCACGCTCCTTGCGGCTCAGCATCCGCGACGGACCATCGTCCCGCATGCGCGCCACCGCGATCCCGTCCACGACGATGCCGCCGCTCTGCGGTCTGGCCAACGCGCACAGCATGCGCGCCAACGTGGATTTGCCCGCGCCGTTGCGCCCCATCAGCGCGACGACCTCACCAGTGCGAACGGTGAGATCGAGGTGCCGGAACACGGCGGTTTCGGTGTCGGGATACCGGTATGCCACATCCCGCACTTCGATGATGGGATCGTCGGCAATGGAACGCGTCTTGGCGTGATCCGCCGCGACATCCCGCACGCGCACGCCCTCCGCATCCGCACGCGCATCCATATGCAAGACCCTTCCACCACCAACGCCGGCGACGCCCGCGGCATGCATGGCGTCGCCGGCGCACGCCACCCCCCTGTCATCCGAGACATCCGCCGCACGGCCATGCTCCAACCGCACCACGCGGTCGGCATGCGCCAACTCATCCCTATGATGCGTGACCATGACGATGGTGGTTCCCTTCGCCTGCAACGCATCCAGCACGCGCATCACCTCGGCGCGCCCCTGCGGGTCGAGCATGGCGGTCGGCTCGTCCAGAACCAGAACCGTGGAATCCATGGCCAGCATGCCGGCGATCGCGACGCGCTGCTGCTGGCCGCCGCTCATCCTCGTCGGATCGGACCGTCGGGAATCCGCCATGTCCACGGCTTCCAGCGATGCGGCGATGCGTCTGCCGATGCCGTCATGGTCGACGGCGAGGTTCTCCGGACCGAAGGCGATGTCGTCTTCGGTGACGGTGGTGACGATCTGGTCCTCCGGACGCTGGAACACCGCACCGATGCCGCGACGCGCGGCGCGGTATGCGGACGCGTGCGCGCCGGAATCGTCGAACACGACGTTGCCGAGCAGATCGACGTATCCGGAATCGGGGGCGACCAGTCCGGCGATCACCCGCGAGAGGGTGGATTTGCCGGAGCCGTTCGGCCCGACGAGGCAGATCCGCTCTCCCCTGCGGATGGTCAGGTCGACGCCGTCCAGCACCCAGGTGGCGCCGGAGTCGTAGCTGAAGCGGACGTCGCGCAATGCGATCACGGTGTTCTGCGCAGTCATGGATGTCGCTTTCCTTGGAATAGATAGCAGAAGGAACCTTCCGATATCTATTGGAAGGTTCCTTCGTGTTCATATGTTCATTGGCGATGACGAACGGGACTCAACGGTTCAGCAGTTTGGAGATCGGCTTGTAGACCAGGAAGGTGACCACGCCGTGGATGGCGAATTTCACCACGTTGAACGGCAGCAGGGCCGGCACGATCAGCGCCGCGACCTGGGCGGTGGTCATATGCGCGTAGAACGGCGTGACGATGAGGTTGCCGACGATCGCGGCGACCAGAGCCACGACCGCGCCGACGATGATGCCGATGACCGCTCCCTTGCGCGTCTTGCTCCTCCGGTAGACGAGCGCCGCCGGCACGGACAGCGCCAGCGCCACGAGCACCGCCATCAGCGTGCCCCACGGATTGGTGAACAGGTGCGGCACGAAGCCGAGCACGCTGACGATCACCGCCGCGGCCGGTCCGAACGCGAAGCCCGCGACCAGGCAGACGATGCCGGAAGGATCGTATTTGAGCCATTGGATGCCCGGGATGATCGGGAATTCGATGAAGCTGACGACCATGGCCAGAGCGACGAACAGCGCATACATCGCGATGCGTTTGGTGGACCAGCGTCCGGAATCGGCGACGCCCGTGGAGTGCGCGTTGTCCGGTCGGGACACGGTTTGCCGCTGAGGCGTGGCGTTCTGCTTGCCGTTGTGGATATCGTTGGATGAGGATGCACTCATGTTGAGCCCCGTTTCTTCCATCCGGACTATGACCGTTGGCTTCGGATTCCCACCGAATCAGCCGCTTTCGCGGGTCGCGGGCTTCGGCGTGGAACCGTTATGAACGTCGGTCGCGCCGTTACCGCCAGTAAGGAATTTCACCTTCCCTGAAACTTGCCTGACCATATATACGCGCATCAACGGATACATGCAAGCCGTGTTCCATTTTCACGGTCGTGGGGCACGGCGGGCGCGAACGGCCACGTCCGGCGATGTGAGCGTGGCACCGGCCGGGTCGTTGGATATGCCGGGCGCATATCGGCCTGCGCCGTGTCCGATACGCGCCCGCCGTTCCGCCGTCATGACAGCAGCGCGAGCAGGTCGTCCTTGCTGAGCGTGCCGACGCCGCCGGAGGCCGCGCCGTCGGTGAATTGCCTCGCCAATTCGTTCTTTTTTTCCTGCATGTTGAGGATGCGTTCCTCGATGGTGTCTTTGGCGACGATCTGGTACACGTTCACGTCCTGCGTCTGGCCGATGCGGTGCGCGCGGTCGGTGGCCTGGTTCTGCGCCGCGGCGTTCCACCATGGGTCGGCGTGGATGACCACGGAGGCCCCCACCAGATTCAGACCGGTGTTGCCGGCCTTGAGGGAGATGAGGAACACGGGGACGTCGTCGCCGTTGAATTCGTCGACGAGCTCGACGCGGCGTTTTTTCGGCGTCTCGCCGGTGATGGTGTAGAACGCCACGTCCCGTTCGGCCAGGCGCGTGCCGATGAGTTCCAGGAACGAGGTGAACTGCGAGAACACGAGCACCTTCTTGCCCTCGTCCATGCATGTGTCGACGAGCTGAACGATGGCGTCGAGTTTCGCCGAGGCGTTTTTCGCGTCCGCGTACACCAGCCGCGGGTCGCAGCAGATCTCGCGCAGCAGCGTGAATTCGGCGAGGATGCGGATCTTCTTGGTGTTGAAGTCGGCGTCCTTCGTTTTGGTGAGCGTGGCGCGCAGGCGCTGCTCGTGCGCGGCGTACAGTTTGCGCTGCTCGCCTTCCAGCCGGACGGTGAGCACGTTCTCGATCTTCTCGGGCAGGTCGGTGAGCACGTCCTTTTTGAGTCTGCGTTTGATGAACAGGCCGACCAGCGCCTGCAGCTTGTCCGCCATGACGGAATGTTCCGGACCGGGCGCCATGATCGGTTGTTCGTATTTCTCGCGGAACTTCGTGTAGGTGCCGAGCAGTCCCGGCATGAGGAAATCGAAGATGCTCCACAGTTCGCTCAATCGGTTTTCAATCGGCGTTCCGGTCAATGCGAAACGGTGTTCGGCCGTGATCCGTTTGACGGCCTTCGCCACTTTCGTGGCGTGGTTTTTGATGTATTGCGCCTCGTCAAGCGCCATCAACGCGAATCGGCAGTCGGCGTAGTCGTCGACATCGCGCCGCAGCAGATCGTATGAGGTGATGACCACGTCGGGCGCAGGCGTCGACGAATCGTCCTGTGGTCGGTTCCGCACGGCGATGCCGGCGATGGACTTGCGTCGTTGGGCTTTGGTGCCGGCGATGACCTCGACCGTGAGGTCTCCCGCGAATTTCTCGCATTCGGCGGCCCAATTGTACACCAGGGAGGCGGGGCAGACGATGAGGGCCGGTCCGCTCCCCCGCCGCGCTTCGATGAGGGCGAGCAGCTGCACGGATTTGCCCAGGCCCATCTCGTCGGCGAGGATGCCGCCGAATCCCTTGTCCCAGAGCGTGGAAAGCCATTGGAAGCCCTCCACCTGGTATGGGCGCAGCACGGTTTTGAGGTTGTCGGGCACGCTGTAGCGTTTCGGATCGATGATTTTGACGTCGTTGACGTATGCGTCGAAACTGTCGCTTTTGCCGTCGTCCCTCACCTGCGCGTCGAGCAGGAACGCCTGGTATCCGGGTACGGTGATGGTGCCGGAATCAAGCTGCCGCTCGTCCAGATCAAGGTCCGCGGCGACATGGTCGAGCTCGCTGAGATCGGCGTTCCTCAGATCGACGAAGGTCCCGTTCTTCAACCGGTGGTAACGGCGTTTTCTGCGATAGGATTCCAGCAACGCGCCGACTTCGTTCATCGGCACCTCGTCGGCGATTGGCGAGATCTCGACGAGATTGGAATCGACGGACAATCCGACTTTCACCGTAGGCGTTCCCGGCTGCATCATGCCGTCGAACGCGGCGGTGGAGAACACGCTGCCGACCGAACGGAGGATATCCACGCCGTCGGTGAGCATCAGCAGGATCGACTGCTCGTCCTCCTCGCGGATGCGCGCCACGTCGATGGAGCTCCATGTCGGGAACAGCTGCCGCGCCACCTGCACCGCGAAGGATTCGCGCGCCACATCCCGTTTGACCTGCGCGGCCTTCGAACGCGGATCGGGGTTGATCGTTCCGCGCAGTTCCTTGGATGTCGGCACGAGCTGGAAGAGGAAGTCGCCATAGCGCGCCACGGCCTCGCAGGTGATGCCGTGCAGGTCGCGGTCGAGGTAGTATTCGATCCGGCATTCGGAACCGGCCTGTTCGGCGACTTCCTGGGGGATGTCGAGGCCGATGCCGGCTTTGTTCAGTTGCGGCACGATGGTGCGTGCGAACATGGGCCAATCGTTTTCGGAGATGAACACGCCGTCCGGATCGCCGTCGCAGAGTTCCCTCAACGCGTGCAGGGCCGGTCGCAGGCCGTCCGTGCAGCGGAAGAATCCGTCGATGGCGACCTCCTGCGAATCGTCCGGGTCAGCGATATGTTCGGCGCTGAGGATGTAGAGGTTCCGTCGGCCGGTGATGATGGCGTTGATGGTGCGGTTCGCGGTGACGCGCACGCCGGAGGCGTTTCCTTCCCGCACGTATTCGGCGGAGAGGCGGAATTCCGGATCCCCCTCGATGATGTCGACGTCGATGTCCGCGGGCCCGTCATCGACGAAGTGGATGCGGCTGGGCGCGGCCTGCCGTTCTCGGACGATGTCGTCGATGACGATCCTTTGCAGGCCGTGGACGTCGCCGGCGGCGAGGAACCCACGCGCCTTGAGCTCCTTGTCGCGGTAGTCCTCCTGCGTCACCGCGTGGTACATGTCGAGCAGGTCGCATACCTCTCCGTCCGCGAGCATGAGTTCGCGGTCGACGCGCGGTTCGGGCGCATAGTAGACGCCCGTCTGCATCTGGGCGATTCTGCGTGTGGAGATCACCTGTTCCAGGAATCCGAGCAGTTTCGCGGAGAACGGGTCGAGCATGTCCGGCGTATGGGTGAAGGCGAGTTTCCGCCCGTAGGCCTCGTATGCGCCGCTCCGCATGTCGGATACGAATTTCGAGATGCCTTTGAGCACGTAGCCCACGCCGCCGCAGGCGATGCGCAATGAGAGGCTCCACGCATCCCGGGTTCTGGCCAGAGTGGGTTCGAGGCGCACGCTGCCGGGCGTGACCGTCACCGGTCCGGCCGACGCCCGTTTCGGCCGCGATGCGCCGCCTCCCGCCGCGCCCCGTTGCTCGTCTGCGAGACGCGTCTTCGCGTTGGCGATGCGTTTGAGCATCCTCAGCTGAGCGCCTTCGCCGGCGTTGTCGTTCCGCGCGTCGATGGAACGCATGTAGTCCGCCAGGTCGCGTGGCGTGGCGCCGCCCCGTTGGAATCCGTGGAACCGTTCCGGCTGGTCGAGGAACAGCAGCAGCAACGCGGCGACATGCTTGCACATGCCCGTGTACCGTCCGCCCATGGAGGTGTCGGCTGAAGATCCGTCGGCTTCCGCATGGCCGAACGTCGCATGGCCGAAGTCCACGCCGGAGCCGAAGTCGTCGTAGTCGTCCACGTAGTCGTAATCGTCGTAGTCGTCGTCCGCGCCATCGTCGAAGCTGCGGTATCCGGGCCTGTTGCGGTAGCCGGACAGCCGCCCAGTGCCATAGCCCCGCTGCGAGCTTCCGAACGCCGGGCAGGAGCAGTACCGCGCCAGGAACAGCTCGTCCTCCATATCGAGCGTGGCCTGCACCTCGTATCGGCTTGACGGCGAAGTGGTTCCGCGCACCGTCGCGCGCAGGGTGATGCGGCTGGATTCGGGATCGTTCAGGCAGTACAGATCGTTCATTTTGACACGCCACTGGTTCGCAATCCCGCGAGCGCGCTGCAGCACCGGCTGGCTGCATTCGCCGCGTAGTTCGTCGGAAAGCCATGCCAGATCGTTCGCCACCTGAACTCCATTCGTTCGTACGTTTGTTCTTCTGTGACCTGTGCGCCACTGTATCAGGGCGCGTGAACGGCGAAGGCCGCGGCCGGAGTCGGTCGTGGCCTTCGTTGATGTGTCGGAAGCGGCGGTTTCAGCGGCTGCGCTTGGTGAGGGGCTGCCAGGGGTCGAGTTCCACGGGTTCGGTGGCGAGCAGCGCGCGTGTGGCGTCGTCTAGGTATTCCTTGCGGATGATGATTTCGGTCACGAAACGGTCGAACCATGCGTCGGACGCGACGTAGTAGCCGTCCGCGCCGTTGTCCTTGCCCCAGCTGTTTTCGACCTTCCAACGGTTGGGTTTGCCGTTTTCGTCGAGGTTCACGCCGGTGAGCGTCATGGCGTGGTTGCTTGGGCTGTCGCCGTATTCGAGGCCTTGGGCCTTGTCGAAGGTGAAGTCGGTGCCGAAGAGCTGGTCGACGCGGACGCTGTCGCAGTCGAAGTAGCCTGCGGTGCGCAGGGAGAACTGGGTGCAGTCGCAGGCGAACCAGATGGGGTGTCCGGCGCTGATCTGGTCGACGGCGGCCTTCTTGAACACGTCGAGCGGCACGTTGATGAATTCCATGTCTCCGGCTTCGGCGACGTTCGCGGTGTAGCGGATGCGGTAGCGCTTGTTGAACGGGCGGTCCTTCATCGGCACGTTGCACAGTGTGGCCAGATCGTTGACGTCGACCGGCACGTATTTCTTGTAGAATTCCACGGGCGTGATGCCGTATTCGCGGATCTGCTTGCGCTCGTCCTTGCCGGTTTTCGGCTTGTCGTTCTCGGCTTTCTTGCCGTCCTTGGTTTCGTCGTTCTTCTTGTCGTCGTTGCTCACGCGTGCCAGGAAGTCGAATTTCGCCGGGGGTTCGCCGAGTGAGATGGCGCAGATGCGGTACACGGTGGACATGTCCTGGTCCTTGAGCGCGCGCAGGTCGTCCACGGATGCGCCGTTCGCGTGGCGGTCGCGCAGTTCGGCGGCGAATTCGCGCAGCTTGGTGTTGAGGTACTGCTTGAAGGCGTCGGAGTTCTTGGAGTTCGCGGATTCGGGGTACGCGCTCTTGGGCACGAGGCCGTACTTGTTCACCAGGTCGGCGAACATCTGCCACCAGCCGCCGTCGTCGGCCGGACCGTAGTTGATCTCCTGGAAGAGCCTGCCGTCGGTCGGCTCGTCGAGCGTGGAGAGCACGTTCTCCAGGTACGTGTTGGACTTTTCCATCGTGTCCCAGAAGAACAGGTAGGTTTCGGAGAATTCGAAGTCGTCGAGGCCCCACTTGTGCATGAGCTCGTAGCGCAGTGTGTTGAGGGACGCGAACATCCAGCAGCGGCCGGAATGGCGCTGGTTGGTGATGGAGCCCTGCTTGAGTTCGATGGAGAAGTCGCGGGGCAGGGCGCGCTGCCCCTTGTAGTCGGTGGCCGCCTCGAGCACGCCCGCGGACACCGCCGCGTTGGCGGCCACGAGGTTGGCGCGGTCCGCGTTGAAGTCCTTCGCGTATTGGGCGAGCAGTTCGGGCTTGATGGCCTTGGTGTTGTCTGTCATGGATCATTCCCCTTGTTCGATTCGTACGTTGTCACATTGTATGCCGCGTGCACGGCCGCGCAACCGGGCTTCCACTTATGCGCCATCGCGGAATACGCCATGACCGGAAACGACGATTCCTTCGCTGGGGTATCGTGGTACCGAGGTTATGCGAAGAGACCATGAGGAGAAGGAGTTCCCATGCATCACAGTTCTGCCAAGTTCCGTCCGGCCGCCGCTGTCGGAGCGGTCCTGCTGTCGTTCGGCCTTATGGCGGGCATGCTGTCGTCCACCGCTTCGGCGGCCGACGCGACGGACAACACCGGCGCCGGCGAGTCGGCGTCGCAGGTGCTCGAGACGCTCGCGGTGAAGGGCCGCGCGCCCAAGACCGGCTACAAGCGCACCCAGTTCGGCGTGGCGTGGAAGGATGTGGACCACAACGGCTGCGACACCCGCAACGACATCCTCAACCGTGATCTGACCGATGTGAAACACAAGGTCCTCACCCACGACTGCGTGGTGAAATCCGGAACGCTGAACGACCCCTACACCGGCAAGACCATCAATTTCAAGCGCGGCAACAAGACGTCCACCGCGGTGCAGATCGACCATGTCGTGGCGTTGAGCAACGCCTGGCAGACGGGCGCGCAGAAGCTCAGCAAGACGACGCGCACCGAGCTGGCGAACGATCCGTACAATCTGCTCGCCGTGGACGGCCCTGCCAACCAGCAGAAGTCCGACGGCGACGCCGCCACATGGCTGCCGTCGAACAAAAGCTTCCGCTGCGAGTACGTGGCGCGTCAGATCGGCGTGAAGCACAAGTACTCGCTGTGGGTCACGCAATCCGAGAAGAACGCGATGAGCAATGTGCTGTCGGCATGCCCGACGCAGACCATTCCGAACTACACCGGTACCAACGCGTCCGCTTCGGCCTCCGCCGACGGGTCCACGGCCGATGACCAGAGCGCGCAGCAGGAATCATCCCAGCAATCCCAGCAGGAGACCCAGCAGCAAACGCAGGAACAGGCCCAGCAGCAAACCCAACAGCAGACCACCACCCCCCAACAGCAGAGCGGTTCCAGCGTCTACTACCAGAACTGCACCGCGGTGAGGGCCGCCGGCGCGGCTCCGCTGTACCAAGGCCAACCGGGATACCGTTCCGCGCTCGACCGCGACCATGACGGCGTGGCCTGCGAATAACCACCAATCCCATCGTCATGAGTGGCTCGTGCCACGC
>DKCF01000079.1 GCA_002451435.1 Bifidobacterium sp. UBA6881
TCCTTCCGGCTCGTCATTGCGGGAGCCACTTCGCCATTTTTGCCGGCAACGCGCATTGGTTCTTCATCAACGTTCATCGAGCATCGCCGGCGTCGCAAACCACGCTATTCCTCGCTGGTCTCCGGCGCGGTGAGTTCGCGGATGTCCGCCTTTTCGGGCGCGATCATGTTCACGGATTCGATGACCTTGCTTTGGTCCACGCGCTGCAGCTTGCGCGCGGTGACCAGCACACGGGATTCCAATGACGCCGCAAACGCGTTATAGGCGCTGACCGTTTTGGTGATGGAGTTGCCGAGCTTGGTGGCGCGTTCCCCCAATACCGCGAACCGTTCGTACAATTCGCGCGAAAGGTCGAACAGCATTTTCGCGTCATCGGTCAGGCTTTGCTGCTGCCATGCGTATGCGACGGATTTGAGCACCGCCCATAGCGTGATCGGCGACGTCAGCGCCACTTTCTGGGCGAACGCGTCGTCCATCAATGTCGGATCGGTCTCCAACGCCGCTTGCAGCAGCGATTCGTTGGGGATGAACGCGATCACGAAATCGGGGGCGTCCGGGAACGCGTTCCAATACGCCTTGTTGCCCAAGGTCTTCACATGTTCGCGCACCGCCTTGGCGTGGGCACGCAGCAGCTCGTCCTTGCGCTCCAGCTCCTCGGGCGACGCGGTGTCGGGAATCTCGCAGGCACGCTGGTAGTCGGCGTACGGAGCCTTCGAATCGATGGGGATGGTTTTTCCACCGGGCATGTGGATGATCATGTCGGGGCGCTGCGTGCGGCCTTCCGAATCGGTGACGACCACCTGGGTGTCGAAGTCGACGTGTTCGAGCAGCCCCGCGGATTCGACGATGTTGCGCAGCTGCGCCTCGCCCCACGCGCCACGCACTTTGTTGTTGCGCAAGGCGGCCGACAGCGAACTGGTCTCCTTGTCAAGCCGCGCCTGCTGCTCGCCAAGCCCCTTCAATTGCTCGCCGAGCGCGCCCATCTCCCGTTTGCGTCCTTCTTCGATCTGGGAGACCTTCTCCTGCAAGGCGTCGAGGTTCTTCTGCACCGGAGCCAAGGCGGACAGCACCTTGCCCTGCTCCTGCAGTTTGCGTTCCTCTTCATCCCGCCTGCGTTCCGACTCCTCGGCCGCGCGTTCGCGCTCCCGCTCAACGCGCATCCGCTCTGCCTGCTGAGCCTGCGCAAGCTGCGATTTCACATAGGTCAGCTGCTGGGCGAGACCTTCGTTCTGAGCCCGGCTTCGGGCCAATGAAGTGGTCAGGTCGCCGATGTCCTGGCGGTTCGCCTCGATCTGCGCCCTCGCCTCGTTCAGATCGGACACCTTTGCGTCGCGGGCCATTTCCTGGCCCTTGGAACGTCCCGCGAAGAAGCCGGCCACGGCGCCGAGCACGGCCACCGCGGCCAATATCATCACCACGACCACAGGATTATCGAACATACGTTCGATTCAACCGTATGGTCCAGACAATCCGCGGGAGCGTCCATGCGCAGGTGGCCGTAGCCAAGGTCCGCGGTCATAGAGATCTGCAACCATACGGCCCACGCCCGCCCACCACCGTGAAGACCCACAACCTTGGTGCCCGCGCGGTCCACAACATCCATGGCTCCGTGTCTCTCCCGCGCCACCTGCATTATGCTGTAAGCACATCACCGGAAATCATCCGGAAACGAGAGATGCAAAGGAATTCGGGAATCATGGGATTCGATCTGTTCATGGCCGCGGTGGCCATCGTCATCGCCGCCATCGCGACGTGGGGCATCCTCAAGGTGCTGCTTGGCGCCGATACCGAGGCCGATGTCGAACGGGCTCGCTCCGGCGCCGGCGAAATTGCCGTCGATGCCACGGGCAGCGGAAGCACGACATCCCATGACGCAGCATCCGCAAACGCCGAAAACAGTGGGGAGTCCGGGGAAATCCGCAACGGCAACGCTTCGCACGGCGACGGCATCGGTGCCGCCGGAACGTCGGCCTCGGAGATGGAATCGGCTCCGGAAACGGCGATTGTCGATCGCGTGGAGAGTCGTTACGTCGGCAAACGCCTCGTCATCGCGGCAGCGCTCACCATCCCCGCGTTCACCGTAAGCGCGCTGCTGCTTGGCGGGGCGGCCGTCCCCGGTTGGCTCGCCAATCCCTGGCTGCATGCCATCGTCATCACGCCGGTCATGTTCTACTGCGCGGCGCCCATCCACCGTCTCGGTCTCGCGGCGCTGAAAAGACGCATGCCGAACGCGGATTCGCTGATGTCGCTCGGCATGTGGATCGTGTACGCGTGCAATCTGCTGCTCTGCGTGATTTCCTCGATCTTTTCGGAAAACCTCCATGCGCCGTATTTCGCGTTCATCGGCATCGTCACCGCGTTGTCGCTGGCGATCACGCTGATTCGGCGGCATGTGGTGGTCATCCTGTTCGATGGAAGGATTTCCGAATCGGACAATGCCGGCAATGCGGACGACGCGAACGTCATAAACCACGCGAACGACGCAGGCGGCGCGACCGGCATGGCCGCGGCAAGCGGCACGGCCGATATGACCGCCGACGACGGCAAAGGCGCGGAGGAACGCATCCTCCGCGCCGCAATCAGGCGGACCGTCCATGCGCATGTGCTGCGCGTCACCACCGCGGTGACGATGGTCGTCGCCGTGTGGACGTTCGCGCTGTGGATGGCGTTCGGCTTGCAGCCCAAACTGTCGGTCGCCATATTGATCAGCGCCACCGTGCTGGCCGTGGCCGGCCTCGTCCTGCAGGCTTGCGACCGCACCTCCGACGATCGCTAAGGATTTCCGGGGATTCTTGAGATCCCCCGGAAATCCAAGCGGAAGCCCGGGAATCTGGCTACCGCGTCAGTCCCGCGAGGGTGAATCGCCTTCGACGTTCACGGTCACATCGTCATCGTCGAAGTCGTCGTCGAGCTGGCCCGGCGCCCAGGACGACAGTTCCAGATGATCGCCGCCGGTCTGGTCGACGAGCACGGTGTCGCCGTCGTGCACTTCGCCGGCGAGCAGCATGCGGGCCAGCTGGTCACCGACCTCGGTCTGCACCAGACGACGCAGCGGACGTGCGCCGTAGGCCGGATCGTAACCGGTATCGGCCAGCCAATCGCGTGCCGAATCGGTGACGTCGAGCTTGATGCGACGGTCGGTGAGGCGTGCGGCGACCTGCGAGACCTGGATGTTCACGATGCCGCCCAGCTCGTCGCGGGTCAGCGGGTGGAACATGACGATCTCGTCCAGACGGTTGATGAATTCGGGCTTGAACTGCATGTGCACCGCATCCATCACGGCCTTCTTCTTGGCGTCCGCGTCCATGCTCTGGTCCACAAGGAACTGGGAGCCCAGGTTCGACGTCATGATGAGGATCGTGTTCTTGAAGTCCACGGTCCTGCCCTGGCCATCGGTCAGACGGCCGTCATCAAGCACCTGCAGCAGCACGTCGAAGACTTCCGGGTTCGCCTTCTCGACCTCATCGAACAGCACGACCGAGTACGGACGACGACGCACGGCCTCGGTGAGCTGTCCGCCTTCCTCGTATCCGACGTAGCCCGGCGCGGCTCCGATCAGGCGGGATACGGAGGCCTTCTCCATGTATTCGCTCATGTCGATGCGCACCATGGCTTTCTCGTCGTCGAACAGGAAGTCGGCGAGCGCCTTGGCCAGTTCGGTCTTGCCCACGCCGGTGGGCCCGAGGAACAGGAACGATCCGGTCGGACGGTTCGGGTCGGAAATGCCGGCACGCGAGCGCCGCACGGCGTCGGAGACCGCCTTGATGGCTTCCTTTTGGCCGATGACGCGCTTGCCGAGCTGGTCTTCCATGTGCAGCAGCTTTTCGTTTTCGCCCTGCATGAGGCGTCCGACGGGGATTCCGGTCCAGTCGGAGACGATTTCTGCGACGGAGTCGGCGTCCACGCGGTCGGGGACCATCGGCACCGCGGTGTCGTTGGCGTCCGCCCCGCCGTTCTTGGCTTCCTCTTCGTTCTTTTCGGCTTGGGCGATTTCCTTTTGGATGGCGGGGATTTCGCCGTAGTTGATCGCCGAGGATTTCGCAAGGTCGCCTTCGCGTTCGTAGCGTTCTGCCTGGGTGCGCAGCTCGTCGAGCTTCTTGCGCAGGTCGCCGATGCGGTTGTGGCCGTTCTTTTCGGCGTCCCAGCGTGCCTTCAGCCCGTTGAGCTTTTCGCTTTTGTCGGCGATTTCCTTGTTCAGGTCGTCGAGGCGTTCCTTGGCGCTGTCGTCCAGTCCGGTTTCGGCGGCGCTTGCCTCCTTGTCGTTCTTCGGGTTGCCGAGCAGGTATGACTTCTCCATCTTCAGGCGGTCGACCTGGCGTTGCAATTCGTCGATTTCCTCAGGCGAGGAGTCGAGTTCCATGCGCAGATGCGCTGCGGCCTCGTCGACCAGGTCGATGGCTTTGTCGGGCAGCTGGCGGCCGGAGATGTAGCGGTTCGACAGGGTCGCGGCCGCGACCAGCGCGTCGTCGCCGATCGTCACCTTGTGGTGCGCCTCGTATTTCGGCGCGATGCCGCGCAGGATGGCGATGGTGTCTTCGACGCTCGGCTCGCCGACGAACACCTGCTGGAAACGACGTTCGAGCGCCGGATCCTTTTCGATGTTCTCGCGGTATTCGTCCAGCGTGGTCGCGCCGATCAGGCGCAGTTCGCCACGGGCCAGCATCGGCTTGAGCATGTTGCCGGCGTCCATGGAGCCTTCGGCCGCGCCCGCGCCGACGATGGTGTGGATCTCGTCGATGAAGGTGATGATCCGGCCGTCCGCCTGCTTGATCTCCTGCAGCACGCTCTTGAGGCGTTCCTCGAATTCACCACGGTATTTCGAACCGGCCACCATGGATCCCAGGTCGAGCGAGATGAGCTTCTTGTTCTGCAACGTCGTGGGCACGTCGCCTGC
>DKCF01000051.1 GCA_002451435.1 Bifidobacterium sp. UBA6881
TTTTGTTATGCCGTGGTTGGCTATGTCGGGAACGCTCCATTCGGGTCACGCGGCCTGCTCCCTCATCGGCATGGTTTTCTGCATCATTTGACGGTAAAATGATGCAGAAAAATGCAGGATGAGGCAGAAAGAAGAAATAAGCCGATCGCCTGTCCCGCATCGGACCTTCCACCGCCTGGGTTCCGTATCGCCGGGCGGTGGCACAATGGAAACCATGGCATCCAAAGGAAAACCGTCGCCACGTTCCGCCGTGAAACCGCTGAGCGACGCGCAAGTGGCGAAGCTCGCGGCGAAGCATCATCTGGTCGATCCCACCCATGATTTCCCGACCGGACCGCGCAAGGCCAACACCGCGGAAATCGAAGCGCAGAATCCGAAGGCGACGCGACGCCTGCTGACGGGCTGCGACCTCGTCATGCGGGGGCACAGCAAAGTGCGCGCATGGGGACTGGAACGCGTGCCGGAAACCGGTCCGTTCATCACCGCCGCGACCCACGTGACGATGTACGACGTGTTCGTGCCGATGGTCTCGATGTTCCATCAGGGGCGCAGGCCACGGTACATGGCCAAGGCGGAGATGGCCAAATGGCCGTTGATCGGCAAATGGTTCCAGCTGGTCGGCATGCAGCCGGTGCAGCGTCGCTCGGGCAAGGCCAAGGCCATCGAGGAGACGTCGATCGAGATTCTGACCTCCGGCCGCCCGCTGACCGTATGGCCGGAAGGCACGGTGACACGCGACCCGCAGAAATGGCCGATGAGCATGAAGAACGGCGTCGGCGTGATCGCGCTTGAGGCGTCACGGCGTCTGGGGTATCAGATTCCGCTGTACTGCGCCGTGACCTGGGGCGCGGCGAGCATCAACCATTGGTGGCCATGGCCGCGCAAGAACGTGGTCATGTGCTTCGATGCCGCGCTCGACTACGCCGATCTGCTCGAAGGCTCCGACTCCTGGAACGGGGAAGTGCCGGCGGCGCTCGCCGACGAGCTGACGCGCCGCATCCGCGTGCGCATGACCGAGATCATGGCGGAGATCCGCGGCGAGCAGGCCCCCGACGGATATTGGGATTACCGCACCATGAGCCGGGTGAAGGAAGCGTAGGCCGCGCATGCAGGCCGCATAGACGGACGCGCACGCGCACCGCAGTAATCTGAGTGTGCGTGGTCGGCGGTAGCATGAGGGCGGATACTTTGAATGCGAGTCCGCAACAATCCAAGGAGCGAATATGGCGAATGTAACGGTGTTGGGCGCAGGTGCTTGGGGAACGGCTTTCGGACGGGTGCTTGCCGACGCGGGCAATGACGTGACCATGTGGGCCATCGAACCGGAGATCGTCGAGGGAATCCGCGACCACCATTACAACGGCGTGCGCCTGCCCAGCGTGAAGAAGCTGCCGGACAACATGACCGCGACGGGTGACCGCGCCGAGGCCGTGGCGGATGCCGACATCGTGGTCGTCGCCATCGCGGCGCAGTTCGCGCGGGTGGCGTTGGCGGAATTCAAAGGGCTCATTCCCGACCACGCGCTGGTGGCGTCGCTGATGAAGGGCATCGAACGCACCACGGGCAAGCGCATGGACGAGGTCGTCAAGGAAACGCTGGCATTGCCGGATGATCGGTTCGCCGCGATTTCCGGACCGAATCTCAGCAAGCAGATCGCGGACCGCCAGCCCGCGGCCACCGTCGTGGGCTGCGCCGACATCGACAACGCGCGCACAATCGCGGCCGCCTGCACCACCGACTACTTCCGCCCCTTCGTGACCCGTGACGTGATTGGCCTGGAGATGTGCGGATCGCTGAAGAACGTGGTCGCCTTGGCCGTCGGCATGGCGCGCGGCGCCGGCTACGGCGAGAACACCGCCGCCATGATCGAGACCCGCGGCCTGGCCGAACTGACCGCGTTGGGCGCGGCCGCGGGCGCCGACCCGAAGACCTTCGCGGGACTGGCCGGCGTGGGCGACCTGATCGCCACCTGCGGTTCCCCATTGAGCCGCAACTACACGTTCGGCGCCAACCTCGGCAAGGGGCTGAGCGTCGAGGAGGCCACCAAGGCAAGCAACGGCGTCGCCGAAGGCGTGCCGACCACCGACGCGGTGGTCGCGCTTGGCAAGCAGTATGGCGTGCCGACGCCGCTCGCCACTGCCATGAGCCATGTGCTCACCGACGGCATCTCCTGCGCGCAGATGCTGTCCGAGCTTTTCGACGAAGGCATCAGCGAGGAATAAGCGATACGCGCTGAACGGCCGTGCGCGAATGTCCCGCGATACGTGGGATGCATGGTTTGCGGACCATGAACCAGCGTGCTTCGGGAATACCGGTGTGTAGCGGTTTGCTAGTATGCTAAGGCATGTTTTGTGGAGTCGCCGGGAGGTCTGCCCGGCGCGAGACTAAGGACAAAGGGCTGAACATGGCTAAGAAGCGCATTGTGGTGATGTACGGCGGCAAGGCCGATGAACATTCGATCTCCTGCATTTCCACGGCCGGTGTGCTGCGCGCGTTGGATACCGATATATTCGAGCCGATTCCCGTGGGCATCACGAAGGACGGCCAGTGGATCGTCGACGGCGAGGATCCGCGCGGCTGGAATATGGACGAGGGACTGCCCGTCGTGAAGAAAACCGACGGCGCCAAGGACGTGGTGCTGGATGTGGCACTCGGCCAGGATGGTTTCTTCGCCCGCGAATCCGACGGCACGCTGACCTCGCTCGGCCATGTGGACGCGGTGCTTCCGGTGCTGCACGGGCCATTCGGCGAGGATGGCACCATCCAGGGCCTGTTCGAAATGATGGACGTGCCGTACGTCGGCTGCGGCGTGCTTGCTTCCGCGGCATGCATGGACAAGCACTACACGAAGGTGCTGCTCGCCGCCGCCGGCATTCCGGTCGCTCCCGGCGTCACGCTGGATGCTCGCGAATACGATGCGGCATCCGAATTCGCGGCCAACGGCGAGACGATCCTCGCCGAGGTCCAGAAGGCCGGACTGCAGTACCCGCTGTTCGTGAAGCCGTCCCGCGCGGGATCCAGCTTCGGCGTGACCAAGGTGGAGCGTGAAGGCGACGCCGCGGAACTCGCCGCGGCCGTGTTCGAGGCATCGCACCACGATTGGCGCGTGCTGGTGGAGCAGGGCATCGACGCGCGCGAGATCGAATGCGCGGTGCTGTGCCCCAAGGCCGGCGAGGAACCGCAGGCCAGCTGGCCGGGCGAGATCGTGCTCGACAAGCGCGCCGAGGGCGACGACCAGTTCTACGACTTCGACAGCAAGTACATGGACTCCGCCGCCAGCCACGTGGAAGTGCCCGCCAGCCTGCCCGAAGAGACGCTGAACCGCGTGCGCGAGACCGCCAAGAAGGCGTTCGTCGCGGTCGACGGCGCCGGACTGAGCCGCGTGGACACCTTCGTGACCAAGGACGGCGAGGTGATGGTCAACGAGATCAACACCATGCCGGGATTCACCCCGATCTCCATGTATCCCAAGGCATGGGAGGCCACCGGCGTGAACTACACCGACCTCATCACCACGCTGATCGAAGGCGTGCTGCGCTGAGATTCCCGTGGTGGTCCTTGACGTCATAGCCGCGTCATAACCGC
>DKCF01000107.1:0-303 GCA_002451435.1 Bifidobacterium sp. UBA6881
CGGGAATTCCTTGCGTCAGTTATGAAAACGTAGCGGATATCAATGATTATGAGCAGATAATTTATTTGGGTGGTTTGTATGCGGGAGGTGTCAAAGGGCTGAAAAACACATTCAGTCTATTGAAAAAGAGCAATATCAAAACGATTGTGGTTACTGTGGGGATCGCGGATGTAAGTAATAAAGAAAATACCGATAAGATTAAGGTGTCTCTTGAAAAACAACTCGGTGATGATATTTATAAAAACTCTTTGATTTTTCATCTGAGAGGCGGAATTGATTACGGCAAATTGAATTTCATGCACA
>DKCF01000107.1:373-1847 GCA_002451435.1 Bifidobacterium sp. UBA6881
TTACAAAAGATGATAAGGATCTGATGGAAACCTATAACAAAACAGTAGATTTTGTTGATTATGCTTCACTCAGGCAAATCGTAAAGGCGATTCAATAACAATACGTTTTATCAAGCTAAGGGAAGCATTGAAAACGAAACGGAAATACCGGACTGCGGAAACGCAGAAGGGGAGCTGCTGGGCGAAAATAATTCCCAAAGGAACCGTTCGAATAGGCGTACTGTTTGACTGCACCTGGTTTTGCTTTAGAGTGTGTTTCACCGATCGCCGAAAAGATGATTGGCGATATCGCCGAGACCACCGAGATTCTCGAGTCCTCCAAGCTGTTCGGCCAAGTTGTCCGCGGTGCCGTTGAGTGTCAATCCGGCATCGGACACGAACTGGTCCAATGCCTCACCGGCCTGTGGCATGGCTTCGGATACCTGTCCAAGGGTCTCACCGCCCAAAGTCTCGGCGGATTCGGCCAGACCTTCGAAACCGGACAGTGTATCGGCGGCCTGATCGCCAACCCCTGTGGCTTCGTCCAGCACGTTGGAAACCGAGTCGATGGCCTGTTGCGCGTCAGGCACGATACCCTCCAGATGTTCTTGGGCCAGACTTCCGAAACCGGAAAGCGCATCCCCCAATGAGTTCTTAGCGAAGTCGAACAGTCCCATGGTCATCCCCCTTACCTTCGAAGAGCCGATATGTTCATCATACCGAATGCTCCGAATGCCGACTGCGGCGCCGAGGTTTTGAGACCGCTCTTTTTATCTGGCTCCAACATGTCCTCTTGACCGTCTCCGCATCGTCACGGCATTGGGACGTCCACGAAGTCCATGACAGGTATTGGCGAATACTTTGGCGTTCGGCATGGCTGGCAGCGCCGATGCCGTTTTGCGGAAGGGAAGATATGCTGATGCACGCATATGTTTTCGCACGATTTGATTTTTCGGATGCCAAAATCAAATCGTGCGATACGTTAGGTGCCGAAAACTATGGTTGGACCTTCAAATAAAGGTTTTGAGAAGAAAAAGAGAGCGAAAGGCGCTGATTTTCTGAGATGGAATTCGCACGATTTTGTCTTGTGCAGCTGAAAACGGAATTGTGCGAAAAATAAGGTGCTCGTCCGGCTTCATAAGGTTCAAAACACTACTGGTCAGCTATGTCTTACTTGGTTGCATGGTTTCGTGACTGATTCCATGCCTATGCGCAGACGATTTCGGTTTCCCACATTGCAGCCATATTGCGGTATTCGTAAATTTCGCATAGATGAGCTTATGCCCAGCGGTTTTCGTCACTATCCCCGGCATTGGATAGGATGCCAAAGGCATATGGCATCCAATGGTGGAGACGATGGAGGGAAGCGATGACGGTTCCGCAACGGGTACTGGATTTGATGAATTCGGGATTGGTGTATTCCTGCGACGACGAGGAGATGGAGCACGCTCAACGGGAACAGATGGAGCTGTTGTACGAGTTCAACGCGACGCGT
>DKCF01000107.1:1936-5105 GCA_002451435.1 Bifidobacterium sp. UBA6881
GCGAAGGCGCGTACATCGAGCCTCCGTTGCACGCCAATTGGGGTTGCAACGCGTTCTTTGGCGCCCATGCCTACGCGAACTTCAATCTCACATTGGTGGACGACGCCGAAGTGCATATCGGCGAGTATGCAATGATCGGGCCGAACGTCACCATCACCACCACGGGGCATCCTATCCGCCCCGACCTTCGCGAGGGAATGACGCAGTTCTCCCTGCCGGTCACCATCGGTTGCAACGTGTGGCTGGGCGCCAACGTCACTGTGCTGCCGGGCGTGACCATCGGCGAGAATTCGGTGATCGGCGCCTGTTCGCTGGTCACGAAGGACATCCCCGCGAACGTCGTAGCATATGGCCAACCATGCAAGGTGGTCCGCGCCATCAATGCGCACGACGAAACCTATTATTGGCGCGGCCGTGTGATCAATCCGCCGTTCGACAAACGATGACACTTTGTCGATGCAGTGCGGTGCCGATGGACGCATGATGCATGCAGCCCATGATTCTTTTGACAGCACGACCCGATACAGTGGACAAGTTTGCTGAATATCGAAACATGGATTGAAAGGAGAGGCGGATGGATTATCTGGTGCTGTTGGGCATCGTGATCGTGATCGTCGGTTTCGCATTGAAATTGGACTCCATCCTCATCATTTTCGCGGCGGCCATCGTTACCGCGCTTGTCGGCGGAATCGGCGTTGACGGTTTCCTCACCACATTGGGCGAATCGTTCGTCAGCAACCGCAGCATGGCGGTGTTCATCATTATTCTGCTGGTCGTCGGCACGCTGGAACGCAACGGTCTGAAGGACGCTGCGGCGGCATTGATCGGCAAGGCGAAGAACGCCACGCCGGGCATCATCATCGCGCTGTATGGCGTGATGCGCGTGGCGTTCGCCGCGTTCAACGTCAGCTTCGGCGGTGTGGCGGGATTCGTTCGCCCGATCATCATGCCCATGGCCATCGGCGCGATCGAGGCGTCCGGGCACGAACCGAACGACGAATACGTGGAGGAGCTCAAAGGCATGGCCTCCGGCATGGAGAACGTCGCCTGGTTCTTCGGGCAGATGCTGTTCGTCGGCACCGCTGGCGCGCTGCTGGTCCAGTCGACTCTGAAGCCGCTCGGCTATGACGTCGACCTGCTGCGCATGGCGTTGATCGAGATTCCGGTCGCGGTCATCGCTGTCGCGGTCACCGCCGGCTACTACATCATCAAGGACCGTCGCCTGCGCGCCAAGTACTATGGCTCCGCGGCCGTCTCCAATGACGCGAAGGAGGCCTGATATGTCGTTTTTCATGGATTCTTCCGTTACCATCGGCACGAAGATCCTCGAGGTCTTCTACATCATCATGGGCCTCATGGTCATCTACACGGGTGTGCGCAACCTCAAAGACAAGACGAATCCGTCCCGTTACGGCACCTGCATGTTCTGGAGCCTGTTGGGCGTGGTCATCGCATTCGGACGCTGGATCCCCTCCATCGTGGACGGCGTTCTCATCGTGCTCATGGTCATTCCCGCCATCCTCCAGCGTGTGAAGAAAGGCACGTCGAGCGGCCCGTCCAAGGAGGAAAGCGAAAACAACTTCAAGCGCATCGGCATGAAGGTGTTCGTTCCTGCACTGGCCATCGGCGTCTGCGCGATCGTCGGCGCGCTGTTCACCCAGATCGGCGCCCTCGCGGGATGCTCGATCGGCGTCGTCGTGTCCGCGGCGATCCTCATGGCGTTCAACCGCAGCAACAAGCCGCTGGTGTTCCTGAACGATTCGGAACGCCTGCTGAGCGCCATGGGCCCGTTGAGCATGCTGCCCATGCTGTTGGCGAGCCTTGGCGCGATCTTCACCTCCGCGGGCGTCGGCGACGTGATCTCCAAGCTTGTCGGCGGCGTGATCCCGAAGGGCAACGTGGTGGTGGGCATCATCGTATTCGCCATCGGCATGATGCTGTTCACGATGGTGATGGGCAACGCGTTCGCGGCCATCACCGTGCTGACGGTCGGTATTGGCGCGCCGTTCGTGCTGGCGTTCGGCGCCGATCCCGCGGTGGTCGGCGTGCTGTCGCTGACCTGCGGATATTGCGGAACGCTGCTGACGCCCATGGCGGCCAACTTCAACATCGTCCCCGTGGCCATGCTGGACATGAGGGACCGCATGGGCGTGATCAAGAACCAGGTGCCTACCGCGCTGGTCATGATCGTCGTGCAGATCGCGTACATGCTCATCGCCAGCTGAGCGTGGTAGCGTTCTCAAACAATGATTCGTCGGATCGCCGCGGCCGTCCCGCTCATCGGATGCGCGTCTTCAGCGGCGGTCCACAATGCAAGGAGCAATAAATGACTACGGTATTGGTTACGGGCTTCGACCCGTTCGGCGGGGAATCCGTGAATCCGGCCTATGAGGCGGTGAAGCTGCTGTCCGACACGATCGCCGGCGCGCGCATCGTCAAACTGGAGATTCCGACCGTGTTCACGCGCAGCGCCGAAGTGGTGGAGAAGGCCATCACCGACGTGAAGCCGGACATCGTGATCAGCGTCGGCCAGGCCGGCGGCCGCAGCGCTTTGACCGTGGAGAAGGTCGCCATCAATCTCGCGGAGGCGAGGATTCCCGACAACGACGGCGAACAGCCGTTGGACCAGCCGCTGCGCGAGGATGGCGACACCGCGTACTTCGCCACGATTCCGGTCAAGGCCATGGTCGCGAACGTGCGCGCTCACGAGCTTCCCGCGTTCGTCTCGTACACCGCGGGCACCTTCGTCTGCAACAGCGTGATGTACAACGTGCTGTATCTGCTGGATCGCAAGTTCCCGGGAGTGCGCGGAGGATTTATCCACGTTCCGTACGCTTCGCAGCAGGTGGTCGGCAAGCCGAACGGCACACCGTTCATGCCGCTGCCGGATATCGCGAAATCGCTGGAATACGCCATCGAAGCCGCCGTAACCGACGACGGCTCGGCGGTGGAGGGCGCGATGGGGGAGACCCACTGAGCGCCGCTGAGCGATAAGACCTGCCGGTGATGGTTCGGGCGGTGCGGAGAGTTCCGCGCCGCCCGTTTTGCGTCCACGGGCTTTCCGCAGGATTTGCGATGGATACGGCGTATGCCTGCCGTCATCATGGAGCGGCGCGGTTGACGCTCGCTACTAGGCTGAATCGCATGAACGAACGACATGCGACCACGG
>DKCF01000073.1 GCA_002451435.1 Bifidobacterium sp. UBA6881
TGGATGTTCTTCCTGGATTGGTCCGTGGCCGTCATGGCGGACATCACCGCCGTGGCCGTGTACTTCCACTATTGGCAGGCGTTCCAGAACGTGCCGCAGTGGCTGCTGGCGCTGATCGCGTTGGCCGTGGTGTTCGTGCTGAATCTGTTGAGCGTGAAGATGTTCGGCGAGGCCGAATTCTGGTTCGCCGCGATCAAGGTGGTCACCATCGTCGCGTTCATGCTAATCGCGATCTGGGCCATCGTGACCGGCGCTCCGGTGGGTGACACCCATGCCGGCGTCGCGAACATCACCAATAACGGCGGATTGTTCCCGAAGGGACTTCCCGCGGTGTTCGCATTGACGTTGGGCGTGGTGTTCGCGTTCGGCGGCACCGAGATGGTGGGCGTCGCGGCCGGCGAGGCCAAGGACGCGGCGAAGGTGCTGCCGAAGGCCATCAATTCGATGATCATCCGCATTTTCGTGTTCTATGCGGGTTCCGTGACGTTGATGGCGCTGGTGCTGCCGTATACGGCGTATTCCTCCAATGAGTCGCCGTTCGTCACGTTCTTCTCCGGCATCGGCATCCCCCATGCGGGCGATGTGATCCAGGTGGTGGTGCTGACCGCCGCGCTGTCGTCGCTGAACGCCGGACTGTATGCCACCGGCCGCACGCTGCGTTCCCTGGCCGTCGCCGGCTCCGGACCGAAATTCGCCGCGCGCATGAACAGGCACCATGTGCCCTACGGCGGCATCATCATCACCGCGGCGCTGGGCCTGATCGGCGTGGCGCTCAACGTGGTGCTGCCGGGCGACGCGTTCGAAATCGTCATGAACCTCTCGGGCATCGGCATCGCGGGAACGTGGGCCGGCATCGTCGTCACGCATCTCGCCTTCCTGAAGAAGGTGAAGGCGGGCGAGGAGACGCGCCCCGAATACCGGATGCCAGGCGCGCCGTACACCAACTACCTGTCACTGCTGTTCTTCGCGGTGGTCGTATTGTCGAATCTCACCAGCGCGTCCGGACGCTGGACGCTCGCCATGTTCGCCGTGGTCGTCGTCGCCTTGGTCGCCGGCTGGTTCTACGTGCGCAACCGCATCGACGGCGATCTGCTCGACGAGATGCTCGATGACAACGCGAACGACGTTCCCGACGTGTTGGAGACCAGCGGCAAGCCGGGCAAGTAAACAGCATTGGCGGTTCGGACCGAACCACAGCCACCGATCCGGGCCGCCGATACCGGGCCGGCAATAACGCTTCGTCGGCAATACGGCGCGCTATCTGACGTGCATCGGCACGGCATGCCTGGGTACCGACGCGAACATACAATCGCAATAGCCAACAACGGCAAATAACCGTAATGGCTCTCGCTGAACGAGGGCCCCGTCACAAAGGTGGACCATATGCGCATTCACATCACATATACGGGCGGCACGATCGGCATGGTCGAATCGCCGCATGGCCTCGTTCCCGGCGCGGACATGCGCGGATGGCTGCGCCGCCTGCTCGATGACGCGCATATGGATCCGAGCCTGATCTCGTTCACCGAGCTCAGCCCGCTGATCGATTCGTCGAACGCGACGCCCGACAATTGGCAGACGATGATCGACGACCTGCGCGCGCACCGCGACGAAGCCGACGCGTTCGTGGTGCTGCACGGCACCGATACGATGAGCTATTCGAGCGCGGCGCTGTCGTACGCGCTCACCGATTTCGGCAAGCCGGTGGTGTTCACCGGCGCGCAGCATCCCTTGGGCAAAATCGAATCGGACGCCGCCGCGAACGTCGCGGGCGCGTTGAACGCCGCGATGCAGTCCGTGGGCCGGTTCCATGGCGTCGGCCTGTTTTTCGGACAGCATCTGTTCGCCGGCAATCGTGTGAGCAAATCGTCCAGCTGGGCGTTCGAGGGCTTCTCTTCGCCTTCGTCCGAGCCATTGGCGCGCACAGGCACGCCGTGGCACTGGTATGCGGGCATTGCGGCGGCCGATGGGTGCGGCTGGCGCGATCCGAAACCGTACGGGCGCCATGACGTGGCCGTGATCGACATGGCGCCCGGCATCACCGCCGCACGGCTTGAGGCGATGCTGACGCCACGCCCGGAGGCCGCGATCCTGCGTGCATACGGCGTCGGCGACGTGCCGAGCGACGAACCGGGGCTGACCGATGTGATCGCCGATGCGCTGCGCGACGGCGTGCCGGTGGTGATCGCCTCGCAATGCCAGCAGGCCGAAGTGCTGCTGGGGCATTACGAGGTGAGCGACGCTATCGCGCGCGCAGGGGCCATCGGTTCCGGCGACATGACGTTGGAGGCCACGTACGCGAAGGTCATGTTCCTGCTGTCGCAAGGTGTGGACGCGGCCGATTTCGGCAGGTGGATGTCCACTTCCATCGCCGGCGAGATCTCGCCACACTCGCTGTAGCCATATCGGCACCGGAACCGGTACGCATTTCTCACCCACAGCTCGGAATTTCCGTTAATTCATCTCGTACGCATTGCAGATTCAAGGATTCGATTAGGGTAATCCAGCGTGTCAGATAACGGCATCATCCGTCTGCCGCCATCAAATTTCGCACGATTGGAAAAACCGATATGGCTAATCAAATCGTGCGAATGCTCTGAACCAAAACAGCCGGTTTTTCCTCTGGATAAGCACTGTTTTGCGCTTGTCCCATACCCCCGAAGCATGGGTCGCTTCGCACGATTTGAAATTCGTCCATAAAAATCAAATCGTGCGAAGCAATC
>DKCF01000063.1 GCA_002451435.1 Bifidobacterium sp. UBA6881
CTTCTTCCAACCGGCGAAATCGATCGGTTTGACGCCGCGGGATGCCAGCAGACGGTCGATGGACTCCGGATCGCGGTCGGCGGCCACGCGTCCGCCTTCGGCCGCCTTGGACAGATCTTCCAGCATGTTGGTGACGATCATCAGCGCGTCGGACTTGGTGGATCCGATCAGGCCGACCGGACCGCGCTTGGCCCAACCGGTCGCGTACAGGCGTTCACGCACCTGGGCGTCGTCGCCGGAGGCCTCGGTGGTGATGCGGCCGTCTCCGTTCGCGTTGGCCAGATGCGCGTGGCGCTCGTCGTAGGCGATGCCCGGAGCGGTGGCCGGCTTGTAGCCGATCGCATGGTAGACGGCCTGCACCGGGTATTCCACGAATTCGCCGGTGCGGCTCATCTTGCCGTCCGCGGAGGTTTCGGTCTTCTCGACGCGGATGCCGGTGACCTTGCCGTCCTCGCCCAGCACCTCGACCGGCGCGGAGTTGAAGTGGATGTAGTACTTGCGGTCGGCGGGGTTACCTTCGTAGTCGGTGTCGCCGTCGTCTTCCATGTCTTCGGCCATCTCGCGGATGGTGAACAGTTCCTCGACCATCTGGCGGGTCAGCTTGTCCTTGCCGGCCTCCTCGATGGTGTCGTCGTCGAGGTCGAAGTCGTCCTCGTTGATGATCAGCTGCACGCCCGGCAGCTTCTCCATCTCGCGCAGCTCCTGCACGGAGAACTTGGCCTGCGCCACACCACGGCGGATGAACAGGTGCAGGGTCTTCGCCTTGTTGCCCTTGATGCCTTCATACACGTTGTCTGGAATGTCGGTGCGCGCCTTCAGATCATCGGCGTTGCGCATGAGCTCGCGCGCGACGTCCATGGCGACGTTGCCGCCGCCGATCACGGCGACTTCCTCGGCGTCGAGCGGCCATTCGCGGGCACCGGTCGGGTAACCGTCGTACCATTCCACGAACTTCGCGGCGCCGTACACGCCGTCGAGGTCGGCGCCCGGCAGACCGAGCGGCTTGTCCTTCACGGCTCCGGTGGCGAACAGCACGGCGTCGTAGCGTTCGAGCAGTTCGTCAAGCGTCACGTCCTTGCCGAATTCCACGTCGCAGTAGAGGTGGATGTTCGGGTTGTCGAGCGTCTTCTCAAGCGCGGACGCGATGAATTTGATGGACGGGTGGTCGGGGGCCACGCCGTAGCGCACCAGGCCGAACGGCACCGGCAGCTTTTCGAACAGGTCGATACGGGCGTTGGTGCCAAGGCCGAGCTCCTCGCCGAGCTTGTTCAGCTGGCGCAGGAAGATGTCGGAAGAGTAGACGCCTGCGGGGCCGGCGCCGATCACAGCAATACGAAGTTCGTTAGTTTCAGTCACGCGCTCTAGCCTAGTGCATTCCGTGCATTTCCAACAGGGGGTAGACGCGCGGATACACGGACATGCTCGGCCGCAACCGACGCGGACACGGCAGCGTTCGGGTAGACGCGCGGATGCGAGGACATGCTAGCCGACGCGAATCCGCACGTCGTTCCTCACATATATGGCGACATCATCCGTGACGACCCACGTTTTCCATGGCACATGCTTGGTGGCGACGACGACCGTGTGGTAATCGCTCATATGCAACCCAAGCCGTTTGAAGAAGTACGCGGGAAAATCGGTGTCGCCGACGATGATCTGCGGACGGCCCTTGGCTTCGCATCGGGCGATTTCCTGATTCATCTGCCGTTTCGCGGGCACTTCGTTCGGCACATACGCAAGACCTTGGTAGGTGCAGTCAAGCAGGTTGCGCGAAAAATACGGATTGGCCGCGAGCACGGGCCAGCTGTAGCGGTGCGTGTCTTCCATACGGTCGGTATGCGTGCCGTCCGGCCAGTACATATCGGGAAAATACCGCCACATCGACACCCACCGGTCACGTTCGAGACCGTTGCGACGGATGAACGAGGCGAGTGCGCGGGCACCGGAATAGTCGTACCGGATGTCGCAGATGACGGAGTTGGCGGTCCATATCAGGCTTGGCAGCAACGCGATGATGACGACGATTCGCGCCAGCCATGTTCCGCGCATCGTCGGCATCGGTTTTCCGCGCATTCCGCACGCGGACAGCGGCCGCCCGCACGATGTTTCCACCGGCCTTTCGCACACACCCGATATGTCACGTTCCGTACGTTTCGCGCCCGATTCCGAAGATTCGGGCATCCGCGCATCCGTTCGGATCCTGCGCATATGCGATTTGACGGAATCGGATATGAACGGCAGATCAGAAAGGGACAGCGGCTTTTCGCGCACGCCGATCCACAATTGCGCGATGAACAGCGCGAAGACGATGCCAAGGTGATGCATGCTGAAGTACCGCGTCGCGAACAGCGCCAGCATCGTGTACGTCGCCAGCAGGATGTCGAGGTTGCCGCGACGCCGCGCCAGTCGAATGAGCGCCGCCCATATCAGCGCGGACAACGCCACGCACAGCAGCAGTTGCGGAATGCCGAGGCGCACCGCATGCAGTGAGGAATCGCCCACGAAGGCGGTGAACATGCTTTCCGATGGCACGACCACCCAGAACAGCACGAACTGTGATAGTGCCGAGGCCACGCCGCCGCCGGGATTCGCGCCGAACGTATCGGACCGCGGCAGGATGCACACCGTCACCGCGATGCCGACGATCATCAACAACAGCCACGCGGCGAATCGTCCGGAATCCGCGACAAGCGCGCGAAGACATGGCGCTGCTTTCGAAGCGGTGTCCGCCACGCCTGGCGAGCCATCAGGCGAGCCATCGGGCAAACCGTCAGCCGGTGAGGTCTTCCCCGCTCTCCCGCGCCGTCCCGCGATAGCCACTCGCGCGACCCACACCAGAGCGAACGCGCACGCCAATACGATGCCGTAACTGCTCGTCGCGCACAGCAACGCCAAAGCGAGCGTCAGACGCCATGGATGCTCGTCGCGCGAGCGCCAGCAATCGGCCGCGATGAACAACGCGGCGCACAGCAATGCGTATGGGCGCGAGGTGACGCCGTATTGGTAGCACAGGAAATAGGTGAACGGCAGCAGCGCGGTCATCAGCCGCGGCAAAGGCGAGCGGAAGACCAGTATCCCCGCCATCAGCGCGGAGCACAGCAGTTCCACGCCTTTGAGCCCCCATTCATAGGGCACGCCCGTTTTCGCGGGAATCGACAGCATCAGCCACCACAGCGGCGGATGCCCCTCGTAATGCGGTCGGATGAGCAGCATATCGCGGTAGGAGCCGTCACGTGCGATCAGCCAGGATTGCGCTTCGTCGAACCACGGCTCATGGAACACCATCGTGATGCAGACCACAACAAGATAGGCGACGAATACCAGCGCTCTCCAATGCGTTCGGCATAGCCGGTATCCGCTACGCAATGAGCCGATGCGACCAATGCGTTCGCAAGCCGACGAGGCATCCACCTGCAATAGCCCGATTGGCGTCTCCCGTCCAACCATACGACCGCGAGGCCTCCCTCTCCATCTCTTGTCTCTTCGTCCGCACGCATTCGCATGGCCTTTCATGCGCCCATGCGTGACACCTGCGGCGTTCGTCCCGCGATAAGACCAAGCCACGCGCCCGCGGGACCCGTAGCATCCCCGATGCTTCCACAGGCAACCGTGCCATGCGCCCACATAGCGCGGGACACGTAAGCCATCGCCGCGCAGCACGCCCACCACACGTCTGATGCGTGCAAACAGCATCCAACATCGTAGCGCACGCCCGCCACGTCCGCTCCATCGACGAAACCACATTCAGGTAACAGGATTTTCCTATACTGGTATGCCGGAATAATGCGCGGTCAATTGATCGACTCGCTTCGCCGGGAGATTTGCGATTCGCACAGCGCGGCACCATACCGCGCGGGCACAGTACGCAGTGTCCGTGCGACGCGTGCAAGCGCACGCATTACGACGCATACAACCGTATATATAAGGGAAAGAACGATATGAGCAACAACGGATCAAGCGCGCATGACACCGCGCAATCCACCGCAAATCCCACGGGGCCGACGCGGCGGGACGCGACACCGTCGCAGCGTGGCGCCGTGCGTGACAAAGGCGACGCCGGCTATGCAAAGGAACTGAAACCACGGCACATCCAGATGATCGCCATCGGCGGTTCCATCGGCACCGGCCTGTTCCTCGGCGCGGGCGGGCGCCTTTCGCAGGGCGGCCCCGGACTCGCGTTCGCGTACATCGTCTGCGGCATCTTCGCATTCCTCATGGTGCGCGCATTGGGTGAGCTGGCGATCCGCCGCCCGTCGTCCGGTGCGTTCGTCTCCTACGCGCGCGAATTCCTCGGCGAGAAGGGCGCGTACATCACCGGATGGATGTTCTTCCTGGATTGG
>DKCF01000075.1:0-7846 GCA_002451435.1 Bifidobacterium sp. UBA6881
TCCGCGTCCGTGTCCTCGTTCGCAGCGATGGCACGGTGTTCCAAATACGGCGAGCTCGCGATCGCCTGCGCCACCGCATCCGCCATGGTGGACAGCAGCAGGTCGTTTTTCGCGAACGCGTATACGGTGCCCTGGATGCCGTAAGGCGTGAAACCCTCAAGCTTCACGACCGGAGCGTACTGCGGATTGGCGAGCTGCTTGGTCGCGGCGTCCACTGTTTCGGCGATGTCGGCTTTCATCCGCGCCACATCGACGTCGGATTTCGCGGTGAAGGGCACCTTCACGATGCATTCGTTCGACGGTGCGATCTTCTCGAGCGAAGCGGTGTTCAGAATCGAATTCGGAATGACCATTTCGTTGCCGTTGCGCTCGCGCACGATGGTCTGCCGCCAGTTGATGTCCTTGACGGTGCCGGTCGCGCCCGCGACGCTGATGAAATCGCCGGGCTGGATGACGCGGCCGACCATAAGCCCGAAGCCGCCGATCACGTTGGCGATGGTGTCCTTCAGACCGAGGGAGACGGCAAGACCGCCGATGCCAAGGGCGGTGAACAACGTGGTCGGATTGACGCCGAACACCGGCTGGAGCACGGTGCCGGCGGCAAGCACCCATACCACCACACGCATGATGTTGATGAAGATCGAAGCGTTGGGCACCTGCGACTTGTCAAGCAGTTTGCGGGCTATGCGGGTCAGCGCCTTGTCGGCGACGAACGCGATGGCGATGACGATGACGAGCAGCACGATTTTGCCGTAGTTCCGGGCGAGCCATTGGGAAAGCGCGGTGATGAGATCCATGCGGTCAGTGTAACGCATGAGTCTGTCCGTGGCGATGCCGGAACCTCGGCGAACGCTGAGCGAACACGAGTCGGCGGCGACATGGGCCAACGCTCCGATCGGCGCTTAGAATAGGCTGTGTTGGCGATGACGGCGGAAGGAGCGTGCGATGGGCAACATCATCGACTATGCGCGCACGGAGACCCGTGGATTCGATTCGCTGCCTTTCCGCGCCGCCGATGCGTTGGTGCTGGCGCAGCTTTCCTACGACGATGTGCCGGACTGTGTGGCGACACTTGATGAGTTGACGAAACGATACGGCACAATCGGCCATCGTGCCAGGCATTTTTCGCTGCGCCGGCCGATCGCGTCGCTGAAGGCGCTGCGGCACCCGCCGTTCGACGGCGTCACCATCGCGCGCGCCGACGATGAGCTCAATCATGATGCGGCCATGCCGGACCACAATGTCGAAAACGTCGGTTTGGTCGATCCGCGGGTGACCCACGATTTCTACCATGCCGTCGCGGCCAATCCACGGTTCGCGGACATCGAAATCGGCGCGTTTTGCGAGGAATTCGACGGCGACGCGCAGACCCAGTTCGCGGCGATGACGTTCCGGTTGCGCTCGGGCGCGCTCGTGGTGGCGTTCCGCGGCACCGACGATTCGCTGGTCGGATGGAAGGAGGACTTCAACATGGCCTTCCAATATCCGGTGCCGGCACAGGTCTCCGCCGCCGAATATCTGGAACGCGTCGCATCGTTGTATGAGGGGCCGATCATGCTCACCGGCCACTCCAAAGGCGGAAACCTCGCCGTATACGCGGCCATGAACGCCTCGGACGGCGTCAAAGACCGCGTGGAACGCATCTATTCCCTGGACGGTCCCGGTTTCCCCGAATCGGTGGTGCGCAGCTACGAATACGCGAGCGTGAGCGACCGCATCGTCAAAATCGTGCCCGATTCGTCAGTAGTGGGTATGGTGTTGGAGACGCCTGAACGGTGCATGGTGGTGAAATCCGACGTGGACGGCATCATGCAGCATTTCGCGTTCTCCTGGCAGATGCACGGCGGTGAATTCGCCAAAGTGGAGGACGTCGCCAACAGTTCCGTCGCGTTCAACAAGGCGTTGAACGGGTGGCTCGCCGGACTTTCCAAGGAGCAGCGCGAGCATGCGGTCGACGCGTTGTTCGCGGTGCTTGAGGCGTCTGGTGCGGGCAGCATCTCCGGTGTGATGGCGGCCGGGCCGAAGGTGATCCCCGAAATGCTCGGCACCTATGTGGGGCTGAGCGGCGAGGACAGGCGTAATCTCAACCAGGCGCTGATGATCGTGCTGCAGGCCGCGCTCGCGCGCAATCCCAAAGTGCGTCGCAAATGACGTGCGGGGAATCGATGTGATAGAGGTCGGGCCGGAAGGCTTGATTCGCAATCCCAAGGTGTGCCGCAAGTGGTCGTGCAAGGTCATCGGGATGTGCTTTGCGGACGTGACGGTTAAGGGACGGGGTTCGCGAATCGCATCGGAATGGTGGGGACGGAGCGCATGCGAACCATTCCACGTGAATCGGGGTTTCCTGTGTGCGCGAATCGGGGGTTTCGTGTAAGTGGTCCCGTGCGGATGGTTTGACCGTTCTGTCGCGGATGCCCTGGCCGGGCCGCAATGCGGCGGATTGTTCCGAATAATCGGTACAATGTCTGAAATAAGACAGTGTGACTAATTTTCGGGGAGAAGCGCATGCCACGTCCACGTAGGGATTCGGAGATCCTGCCGGCCAAGGAACGCATCGAAAACGCGTTTTGGGAATTGCTTGCGGAACGCGAATACGGCAAAATCACCGTTACCGACATCGTGCGTGTGGCGAACGTCAACCGCAATTCCTTCTACTACCATTTCTCCGGATTGCCGGAATTGGCCGATGCCGCCATTCTGCATGCCGTCGAGAACACGCCGAAGCCGTCGATGCCGGGGCGTGATTTCGATCCCGACACCGAATGGCGTCGGCATGTCACCGCATTGCTGCGAGACCCGGAACAGCGCCAGCGGCTCAACCGTCTCGCCATGGTCGCCGGACCGCATAGCTCGCCGGAATTGGTCGAATCATTGCGTGAATTCGGACGCCTGACGCTGATCGGCGTGCTGGGGCTCGATGCCGACCATCTCGACCTCAAAACCGATCTGATGCTCGACTTCACCGTGGGTGGCATGCTTGCCGTGCTGCAACGCTGGCCGCAACTGCACGAGCGGATGCCGATCGACACCGTGTTCAACGAGGACGTGGCGGTGCTTGCGGCCGGCATGTTCATGTCGATGTCGAAAACCGACATGCTCGATTACTGGCGCAGGATTTTCAATGAGGGCTTCATGCCGGGAAGTGACGCCGCGTCTGCCCAATGACATCATGGCCGTAGGGCCGGCGCCTGCGGTGGTAGAAACGGTAGTGGTGGTATGCGCGGCAACGCGCACGAACAGATGACAGGAAGGTTGCCCATGATCAACGAAGACTACAAGGCCATGCTCGGCGGAAAATCCGTGATTCGCGAGCTGAGCGAATACGCGGCCGCGCGTGGCGCGGAAATCGGTTACGAGAACGTGTTCGACTACTCGCTGGGCAATCCGAGCGTGCCGTGCCCGCAGGACTACACCGACGCGGTGATCGACCTGTATGAGACCGCCGAGCCGGTGGCGCTGCACGGGTATTCGCCGTCCCTCGGCATTCCGTCGGTGCGCAAGGCCATCGCCGAAAGCCTGAACCGCCGCTTCGACATGGACTACACCGCCGACTACATCTTCCCGACCTCGGGTGCGGCCGGCGCGTTGGCACATGCGCTGCGCGCGGTGACCAAGCCGGGGGACGAGGTCATCACCTTCGCGCCGTACTTCCCGGAATACCAGCCGTACGTGAACGGCACCGGCGCGCATCTGACGGTGGTGCCGGCCGACACCGAGAACTTCCAGATCAATTTCGAGGCGTTCGAACAGGCGCTGAATCCGGGAACCATGGCCGTGCTCATCAACACGCCGAACAATCCGTCCGGAGCGGTCTACTCCGCCGAAACGCTGACCCGCCTTGCCGAGGTGCTGCGCGCGAAGCAGGCCGAATACGGCCATGACATCTTCCTGATCTCCGACGAGCCATACCGCGAGATCGTGTTCGACGGCGGAGAGCAGCCGTATCCGAGCAAGTTCTACGACAACACGCTGTCGTGCTATTCGTACTCGAAGTCGCTGTCCCTGCCGGGCGAGCGCATCGGATACGTGGCGGTGAATCCGCGCGCCACCGACGCCGAGCTGATCGTGCCGATGTGCGGCCAGATCAGCCGTGGAACCGGCCACAACTGCCCGAGCTCCACCGCACAGCTCGCGGTCGCCAAGGTGGTGGACGAGACGAGCGACCTGTCCGTCTACGAGAAGAACATGAATCTGCTGTACGATGCGCTGGTGCGTCTGGGATTCGATGTGGTGCGTCCCGGCGGCACGTTCTACATCTTCCCGAAGGCGTTGGAGGAGGACGCGAACGCGTTCTGCATGAAGGCCAAGGATTACGATCTGATCCTCGTGCCGTCCGACAGTTTCGGCGTGCCGGGCTACTTCCGCATGGCCTACTGCATCGATACCGAGAAGGTGGAGCGTTCCATCGGCGCGTTTGAGAAGTTCGTGCACGAGGTGTACGGCCGCTGAAAAGCCATTTGTGCTATATGTGGCAGTTTCTTTCAGAAGAAAAGGCTTAGGGGGTATGAAATATACCCCCTAAGTGGCGAGTGGGTTGGCGAAGCTGCCACATATAGTGAATTTGGTTTTTCTGCAAAGGAAATTCTGCCACATATAGGTGTTTTCACATCGGTTCACTTGGTGGGTTTCACTTGGTGGGTTTTGCTTGGGGCAGGAGACGTGATAATGCATCCCTTGCCTCTGCGCGCGTCTCTTCGATGCTCGGTAACGGATGGGACATGGCCCGGCGAATGGTCGCGCCCTCGATGATGTCGTCGATGAGCTGCGCAGTGCGTGCATCGAAGTGCAGTTGAAGCGCATGCTGTGTTTTGGCCATCCATTGGGTGGTGATGTTCCGGTAGCGGGCATCATGCGCGGCGGCCGCATACAGTTCGAGATTGACGGCCAGGGATTGCTGCGTGCTGAGCAGGTCGTCGGTGATGGTGCCGATGATCGCGTCGATCGCCTGTGTTTGCGTTTTGGCGCGCTTCATACGGTTCTGGAACGTGTCGGCCGACTGGATCATGAAATATTCGAATGACCGGTAGATTAAATCGTTGATGCTTGAAAAATAGTAGGTCGTCGATCCGAGCGGCACGTTGGCCGCTGCCGCCACCGCGCGATGCGTGGTCCCATTGACGCCTTTGGTCGCGATGACTTCCAGACACGCTTCGATGATGCGCTGGCGACGAAGCGGGTCATTGTGCCGGAGGTGATTCGATGATGATTCGCGGGACGTTGCCGCGTTTTGGCTTATCTGCTTGGTCTGGCGTGCAATCGTATTGTGCGAAGTCTGCGGTGTGTCGGTTTTCCCCATGCGTACAATCGTACACAGTGCGATGTGTACAAATGTACACATATTGAGCGGTGCAAAGCCGCGAAAGGGGCGGTATGGAACTGACGGATATGAGCGCAGCCGGGCGCGGGGAATGGGAGTTGATGCTGACTGGAAAACCGTATCAGGATTCGCATCCCGACATCGAGCGCATGCGTGCCGAAGCCAAGCGATTGTTCGTCGCATACAATCGCACCGATTACGAAGAGAAGGACCGTCGCCGCGAACTGATGGAGCGTCTGTTCAAATCGGTGGGGGAGGACGTGTTCATCGAACCGAACTTCCGTTGTGAAATGGGCTGCAACATCACCATCGGTTCGCACGCGTACATCAATTTCGATTGCGTGATGCTCGACAATGCTCCGATTACGCTTGGCGACTACGTGTGGGTTGCTCCCATGGTTGGCTTGTTCGCCACGAACCATGCACTTGATTTCGAAGAACGCAAAAACGGCATGTGCCAATCCAAGCCCATCGTCATCGGCGATGGCGTCTGGCTCGGCGGGCATGTTTCGGTGTTGGGCGGCGTGACCATCGGCGAAGGCGCGGTCGTCGGCGCGGGTGCTGTGGTGACGCATGATATTCCGCCGTATTCCGTGGCCGTCGGCAATCCGGCGCGTGTGATTCGCACCATCACCGAGGCTGACCGTACCGGTTTCATGGAGCGCATCCGCAAACGTGACGCGGCTGCATGATGCGATTGCGTGAGCGATCTTCCGAAACGCTTCGTCGAGGGATGGCCGTCATTGGCTGGCGGATGGCACAGCGTAAATCAACAACGGATTCATGACCAAATCAGAAAGGCAAGATATGGAATTCCAGTGGATCAACGAAGGCGAATTGCGCCGAGACGGCGAAGCCATCGAAATCGTCGCACCGCCGCATACCGACTTCTTCTGCAATGGCGGCAGCGGTGCGGATGACGGCATCGATCCGGAATCGCTGTGCAACGCGCCGTTCTACTACACCGAAGTCGCCGGCGATTTCGTGCTGCGCACCAAGGTGCGCCACGCGTTCACAGACACCTATGACTCCTGCTCGATCATGGTGTTCGAGGATGCGACGCATTGGGCGAAGTCGTGTTTCGAATTGACGGATTTCGGCACGCATGCGGTCGTGTCCGTGGTGACGAAGGGCGATTCGGACGACGCGAACGGTCCGAACATCGAAGGCGACGAAGTGTGGCTGCAGATGTGCCGCAAGGACAACGCGTTCGCGTTCCATTACTCGTTGGACGGCGAGCGTTTCTTCATGACGCGGTTCTTTACGCTGCCTGTCGGAGACACCGTCAAGATTGGCCTGTTGGCGCAGGCCCCAACCGGTGAGGGCGGCATTCGCCGTTACGAGCATCTCACGATCGAACCCCGCAGCGTCGCCAACCTTCGCATGGGCGTCTGAAACCGTCGAGGTTCAATGGAATGCGGATATTGCAGGCTTTAGCTAGGATATCCGCATTTATTTGTTAATGTGGGGCTTTCGGGACCCATCGCGCGTCGGGTCCTTCTGCAGGAACAGGAAGCCGAGCGCGACGGCGAGCAGGATGGCGATGGAGAGCACGCCGAGCGACGCGTTGCCGGTCAGCGAAGTCGTCGTGGCGACCAGGAACGTGCCGATGATCGAGGCCGTCTTGCCGAAGATGTCGTAGAAGCCGTAGTATTCGTTGGCGTGGCTCTTCGGGATGATCTTGCCGTAATACGAGCGTGACAGCGCCTGGATTCCGCCTTGGAACATGCCGACGAGAATCGCGAGAATCCAGAACTCGAAGGCGGAACGCAGGAAGAACGCGGCGAAGAAGACGATGCACATGTACGCCACCACCGCGGCGGTGATCATGGTCTTCGCACCGAACTTGCCGGCCAGTTTGCCGTAGACGATGGCGCTGGGAAACGCCACGAACTGCGTGACGAGCAGCGCCACGACCAGCTGTGTGGAGTCGATGCCCAGTTGCGTGCCATATGAGGTGCTCATGGAGATCACGGTGTTGACGGCGTCGATATAGAAGAAGAACGCGATCATGAACATCCACAGGGGCTTGTTCCTGCGGATCGCGCGGAATGTGGAGCCGAGCTCGCGGAATGTGCCGCGGATGGCCTCGCCGGCTTGATCGGCGGCGGCACGGTAGTGCGTCTGCCGGTAGCTGGTAAGCAGCGGAATGGTGAACGCCACCCACCATATGGCCGTGATGACGAACGAGGCCCGTGTGCAGGCCACGGTTGGCCAGTCGAACAGTGCCGGGCCGCCGAAGATCAGCGCGATGCACACGATGAACGGCACGGTCGAACCGACGTAGCCCCAAGCGTATCCGTGTGAGGAGACGCGGTCCATGCGCTCGTTTGGCGTGATGTCCACCAGCATCGAATCGTAGAAGGTGAGCGAGCCGTTCAAGCCGATCGTGGCCAGCACGTACACGATGAGGAACGCGAGCCAGCCGAGCGGCAGAGCCATCGCGCAGCACATCACCACGCCGGTCAGGAAAAAACCGGTGAAGAAGCGGATCTTCATGCCCTGCACGTCGGCGATGGAGCCGAGCAG
>DKCF01000075.1:7913-10045 GCA_002451435.1 Bifidobacterium sp. UBA6881
GTGGATACGATATTCGTTTCGCCGGCTGCCTTGAGCAGCGAATTCGCGTAGATCGGCACCACGGCGGTGGACAGCAGCACGAACGCGGAATTGCCGACATCGTAGACGATCCATTTCTTTTCGCGGGAGGTCATGCGGCGTGCGCCGGACGGCGTTGGTTCCATGCTGTGCGGCTGTGCGGATGCGGTCACAATGGCTCTTTTCGTCTTTTGGCGGACGTTGGTCCGCCATGGGCATATGCTTTCACACATCGTAGGGGAACTTGCTGGAAACCGCGCTTATGCGACATGAACTGCGGGTGAACGCGCGTGCGGTGGCACGTTGCGCTTCGTGCTGTGTTGGTGGCGGGGAAGTGGTGCGAGTCGTTGGCGGCGCCGGAAGCGGATCGGACGGTGGTGCGGGAAGCGTGGGAAAGGATCGTGAACGATGTGATGCCGCATGTGCTTGCTGCTGTGTTTGGATAATAAGTTGGATGCGCTGCAGCGGGTTATGCCGGAATGAGGCGCGTAATGAGCGAAAGTGCCGCAAAACCACCGCAATATGGGGAATCGCGCGCAGCCCTTGTCCACAAGGTTTGCGATTGGCCGGGGCTGGTTGTATAGTTGAGAAGTTGTGTGTTCTGCCATGCATCGATTTGTGTGACCCGAACATGCAGACTTGCAAGTCAATAGTAATTTATAGGGAGTCCATTATGGCAGCTCGTTGCGCAGTGTGCGGCAAGGGACCGCAGACCGGTTACACCGTTTCGCACTCACATATTCGCAATAAGCGCACCTTCCGCCCGAACCTGCAGCCGGTTCGCACCACCATCAACGGCGAGAACGTTCGCGTTCGCGTCTGCGTGAAGTGCATCAAGGCTGGCAAGGTCCAGCGCGTCGAAGCGTGAATCGCGAAATAACGGCTTGAAACCCCGGTGATCCATTGAGGATTCCGGGGTTTTGCTGTATGTGTGTGTGGTTCGCTGTATCTGTGGGGATTTCGGGACCGGCATAATTCGGGGAATGGCGGCAATCCACGCCACGGCCGTTGATTGATTTGCCGGCGGTGGCGCGCGGTAGCGCGCGGCGGCGCAAAATATGGGCGCAGCCGGATGACGCATGCGCGCAATCGTGTCAGAGCGGCTGGGCGGGCGTGGCATAGTTGGCTGTGGCCGTCGATTTGTCGGGGAAAATGACCTTCGTGCATCATGTGCGCAATAGCGGGGATTTCAGCCATCCCGGCAATCACCGGTTTGTGCCACAATGAGATGCTATGAGCACCACATTGGAAACACCGATTTCTTCCTTCGAAACGAATCGCCGGCGCGTCGGCGCGTTGAAATCGCTGGGTGTGCTCTCCGTCGGCGATGCGCTGACCTATTATCCGTTCCGCGTCACCGACCCGATTCCCGCGAGATCGCTGCGCGAGGCGAAAATCGGGGAGAAGATGACGTTCGCCGCACATGTGCGCGAGGCGCGCGCGTTCCCGATGGCGCGGCGCGGATTCCGTCTGATCGTCAACGTCGATGATACCGATTTCGCACGGAGCCATCATATGAACGGGGCATCGGCGGTATTGGTGTTCTTCTCCTACCGCAAGTCCTACGTCGATTGGATGCAGCGGCGATTGCATGCCGGCGCGCTGGCGGTCATTTCCGGGGAACCCAGCGTGTACAACGACCAATTGCAGTTCACCCATCCCGATATCCTGACGGTCAATCCGGCATCCGCTTGGCAGGGTGAATCGGGCGATGCGGAAGACGCTGCGCAAAGCGGGGAATGGGATGACGGTTTCGGCGTGGGACTTTCGCGTGCCGCATACACCGACGTATGGCCCGCGTCGGATGGCGGTCTCAAATTTGACGCGCAAACGGTGGACGAGGCACTTCGCCGCGCATGCAGGCCGCGTCCGGTGTACCATGCCAGTTCACGGATTTCCAGCGAGCATATCCACGACGAGGTGCTGAAATGCATGGATATGCTGCGAGGGGAGGACTACCTCGCGAAGCGTGCCGAACTGATGGTGGATGAGCGGGAAAACGGGGAATTCGATGTGCCCCGGATCGATCGCGAAACACAGACGAAGGCGCTGGCCGGCGCGATTCCGGACATCATTCCCGAGACGTTGCGCGAGCAACATGGATTGATGCACCG
>DKCF01000075.1:10125-13257 GCA_002451435.1 Bifidobacterium sp. UBA6881
CAGGCATTGCACACATTGCGCTATGAGGAGGCGCTGATTTGCCAGACCGCGCTCGTCAAGGCGCGTGATGCCTCTCAGGAGGCGACCGCCGCCATATGCGCCGACGTCACGCTGAAAAACGAGTTCATCGCGTCCCTGCCGTTCGATCTGACGGCTGGCCAACAGACGGTCATCGACGATATCGCCGGCGATATGTCGGATGACCATCCGATGCGACGGTTGTTGCAAGGCGAAGTGGGATCCGGCAAAACCGTCGTGGCGATTGCGGCGATGATGCAGGCCGTCGGCTCCGGGCATCAGGCGGTGCTCGTCGCGCCGACCTTGGTGCTCGCGGAGCAGCATTACGACAACATCACGCGCATGGTCGCCGATATGCGGCGCATGCGCCGCAACGGCATGCCGGGAGACGATGGGGAAACCGAAGCATCCGGCATTGATGCGAGCGAAGGCACGGAGGTTGCCGACGGTGGCGAGAGTGACGCGAAAAACGGGGAATCCACGGCGAAAACAACACACAATCCGCCTGTGGATGAGAGTGGACAAGTCGATGCCGCGAGCAGGACGGCGCCAACCAAATCGGTGGATAACCTCGACATGGATGATGCCGTACAGGGCACTTTCGATACCGTGCGCGCGTCGGAGAACGCTGCGGAGTCCGCGGCGGCGCGAAATGTTTCCATGGAGCAAGGCGATGCGGCGTCTACGCGCGTAACGTCGGCAGAGGACGAGGCAAAGGCTTCTGCTGGAACACATGGCAAACGATTTGACGGAAACGACCTGCCGGCATTGAAAGGGAACGACCTGCTGGGGCTGAAAAGCGGGGAAATCCCCGTGTTGCTGCTCACCGGTGGCATGCGTCTGGCCGAGCGCCGCCGCGTGCTCGCCATAGCCGCATCGGGCACGCCATGCATCATCGTGGCGACGCACGCCGCGTTCTCCAAAACATTCCAGGCTCCGAACCTCGCGCTTGCCGTCATCGACGAGCAGCACCGTTTCGGCGTGGAACAGCGCGAATCGTTGAATTCCAAGGGGGAGAAGGCTCCTCACCTGCTGGTCATGACGGCGACGCCCATCCCGCGCAGCGCCGCGATGACGTGGTTCGGCGACCTCGACATCTCCTGGCTCACCGAACTGCCGGGCGGGCGCAAACCGATCCACACCTTCGTCGTATCGGAATCCGATGGGGCGAAGATGGCCGAGATGTTCACGCTGATCCGCAGCCGCATCGAGGCGGGGGAACGAGCCTACGTGGTCTGCCCCCGCATCGACGCGGATTCGGAAGACGCGGATACCATTGCGGATGCCGACGATGTCGAATCCGGTGCGGCATTCGATGACGCATACGATCTTGGCGAGGATGACGAACAACGTGCGCAGCGGCCGCCGTTGCACTCCGTCGCCGAAATCACGGAACGCCTGCGGTCGTTGCCTCAATTCGCCGGCATACGATTCGCCACACTGACGGGGCGCGACAGCGATGACGTCAAAACACAGGTCATGGCCGATTTCGCATCAGGCAAAACGCCGATTCTGGTGGCGACCATCGTCATCGAAGTGGGCGTGGATGTGGCGAAGGCCAGTTGCATGGTGATTTTCGACGCCGACCGGTACGGCCTTTCCCAGCTGCACCAGTTGCGCGGACGCGTGGGGCGCGGCGGCACCGATTCCGGCGCGTTCCTGATTTCGCGCGCGCCTGAAGGCAGCGATGCCGCCCGACGGCTTGCCGTGATTCAGGGAACCTTGGACGGCGCGAAGATCGCCCAGGCTGATTTGGAGTTCCGCGGTGCCGGCGATGTGCTGGGTGACGCGCAGTCCGGCGGCAAATCGAGCCTGAAGCTGCTGCGTGTGGTCAAGGACGTGAAGATCATCGAAAGCGCCCGCGCTGAGGCCAAATCGTTGGTGGCGCGGGACCCGGAGTTGCTGGACCATGTGCAGTTGGCGGGCGCGGTACTTGATTTCACGCGCGGCAACGAAACATTCCTGACCAGCAATTAACGACGGTTTCGGCGCTTCGGAGCGATGATTGCATTATCCCCCGGCCATTGATGTTTGACGTTCCCGCCCCCGTATGCCGGTTTAGGGGCAGGGCCATTGCGTCGTGGAACGCCCGATAATGAGGAGCTACGCATATAATCAGACGATATGCGTGTTATTTCCGGACGATTCAAGGGCGTTGCATTGACCACGCCGAAACCAGGCACCAGGCCGACTACCGACCGCACTAAAGAGGCGATTTTCTCACATCTGGACTCATGGGGTGTGCTGGATGATGCGCATGTTTTGGATTTGTTCGCGGGAACCGGCGCGCTGGGCATCGAGGCGCTGAGCCGCGGCGCGCGCGAACTGGTGGCGGTGGAGTCCTCGGCTCCGGCTGCGACATTGATAGCGAAAACCCTGACGACCTTGAAGCACAATCGTTCGTGGGAAACGGGCATGGTCGCCCGTGTGGTCAAGGCCCGCGCGGAGAAATACGCGGCCGCGGCCGCCGCCGTCTCGCCGTTCGAGGTGATTTTCATCGATCCGCCGTATGCGTTCGAGACGGAATCCTGCAACCAGTTGCTTGCCGGCCTGGCCGACGGCGGGCTGACGAATGAGCGCACGGTGATTGTGCTGGAACGCTCCACCCGTTCCGAGGAACCCTCGGCTCCGGTAGGATGGACCATCACGGATCGTCGTGATTACGGCGAAACCGCGGTATACTACATCGAGCCTGATGGCCAGTGATTTTCCCCGCTTGGAAGTGGTTCGCGACTGTCGGTTAGGGGTCAACTGTTCATTATTGGATTTCGCACGATTTAATTTCCCCGACCAAAATTGAGATCGTGTGAATATGATTGCACTTCATTGCCTTCTGGATGGCCCTTTTTTAAGGGAAAGGCACGGAAAAATAGTGTTTAAGGGGTATCGGACGATTAGAGGATTTCGCACGATTTAATTTTCTCTGATGAATTTGAAATTGTGTGAAATATTCGGCTGAAATATTGAGTGGCATCTGTGGTTGGCACCGTCGGTCCGGCGGTACCAACCATCACAGGTCAGTGTCTGCGCGGATGTGCGCCGGAGACCTCCCAGCCCAACGCCATCAGGGTTTTGCGGTCGGCCTTGTCGAGCTTGGAGCAGTCCAACGCCTCG
>DKCF01000098.1:0-2335 GCA_002451435.1 Bifidobacterium sp. UBA6881
AAAACGGCGGAAAATAGCGGAATTCCGGTCTTTCCTACCTCTATAATCGGCAATATGGCAGAAGAAGAAAAGAGCGCGGCAAAGCGCAACAGCACAACAAAGAAGTCGTCTGTGAAGAAGGCATCTGCGAAAAAGACCACCCGCAAGCGCACCAGCGCCAAGCCGAAGGCGACGACGGCGCACATCGTCGGCGAGGCGCCGGCACCGGTCATCGAACGCGCATCATCCGACCAGTTCGGCCGCATCAACATCATGGACATCACGCCCACCGCCGAGAACGGGTTGTTCCCGGCACGCGTGGAACTCGGCGAACCATTCCCCGTCACCGCGCAGGTGTTCATCGAGGGCCGCACCAAGGCGGGCGCCACCGTGTCGGTGCGCAATCCGCGCGGGCATGAGGTCGAACGCGTCGCGATGACCTGCACGAATCCCGGACTCGACCGTTGGGAAGCGATGGTCCGCATCGGCGAGCACAGCGATCTGAAGCCATGGGACGCCGACTACGCGAAGGTCAAGCGGCAGCTGGGCGAATGGCACATCGTCATCGAAGGCTGGGAAGACACCTACGCATCATGGCTGCATGACGCCGCCATCAAGGTCAAGGTGAACGACGACGTGGAGAACGCGTTGGAATCCGGCTCCCAATTGCTCGCACGCTGGGCCGGCGCGCACGATTCCAAGCTGTCCGCCGACGACAAGAAGATCCTGCGCAAGGCCGCGAAGACGATGGCCGACAAATCGCTGGCTCCGGAAGACCGCCTTGCGGCGGCCACCGCCGACGAGATCCAGCGTCTGCACGAGGAGCATCCGTTGCGCGACGGATTGAGCGAATCGAACCCGCAGCGTTTCCGCGTGGAGCGTCCGAAGTCGAGCTTCGCCGCATGGTACCAGTTCTTCCCGCGTTCGGAGGGCGCCCACTACGACGACAAGGGCAAGATCGTCCCCGGCGATCTCAAGACATCGCTTGCCGGCCTGGAGCGCGCGGCCGCCGAAGGATTCGACATCGTCTATCTGCCGCCGATCTTCCCCATCGGCGTGACCAACCGCAAGGGCCGCAACAACTCGCTGGTCGCGGGACCTGACGACCCCGGCTCGCCATTCGGCATCGGATCCGAACTCGGCGGGCACGACACCGTCGACCCGCTGCTCGGCACGATGGACGATTTCAAGATGTTCTGCGAGCGCGCGCACGAGCTCGGCCTGGAGATCGCGCTCGACTTCGCATTGCAATGCTCCCCCGACCATCCGTGGGTGAAGCAGCATCCGAACTGGTTCCGCACGAAGCCGGACGGCACGATCGCGTTCGCCGAGAATCCGCCGAAGAAATACCAGGACATCTATCCGATCGACTTCAACGCCGACATGGAGGGCATCGAGAAGGAAGTCGAACGCATCATGGATCTGTGGATCAAGGCCGGCGTGACGATTTTCCGCGTGGACAATCCGCATACCAAGCCGGTGCGCTTCTGGCAGGATGTGATCGCCGCCGTGACGCGCAAGCACCCCGAGACGCTGTTCCTGGCCGAGGCGTTCACCCGCCCGGCGATGATGCGCGCGCTGAGCTACGCCGGTTTCACGCAGTCGCACTGCTACTTCCCGTGGCGCAACACCAAAGAGGAGCTGGAGGAATACCTGCCGGAGACCAACGGCGAGCACGGCTTCTACCAGCACAACACGTTCTGGCCCACCACGCCGGACATCCTCACCGCCTATCTGCGCGACAACGGCATCGCCGGCCATGCGGTGCGCGCCGTGCTCGCCGCGATGGGTTCCCCGAGCTGGGGCATCTACAACGGCTACGAGCTCATCGAGAACCGTCAGCGCCCCGGATTCGAGGAACAGATCGACAACGAGAAGTACGAGATCAAGGTGCGCGATTGGAGCAAAGCCGGCAAATACGGCATCGCCGAACTGCTCACCTCGCTGAACCGAATCCGCGCGGAGCATCCGGCATGCCGCAGCTACCACAACCTGCACATCCTGGAAAGCGATGACGAGAACATCGTCGCGTTCCTGCGGCAGACCCCGGCCGAGCTGACCGGCACCGGCAAGGCGGACACGGTGATCGTGGCGGTGAACCTCGACGGCCACGACGCGCATCAGTCCATCGTGCATATTGACTTGAAGGAATTCGGATTCGATCCCGACAAGCCGCTCAAGGTGCATGACGAGCTCACCGGCCACGACTTCGAATGGGGCGCGGACAACTTCGTCTCGCTGGCTCCGTGGGCCGACGTGGCGCATGTGCTGACGGTGGTTGAAGACTGATTCTCGACGAAGAGCGGCCCTCAGGGGCGGCCCCTAGGACTGGCCCAGAGGACCGCCCTGGGGACCG
>DKCF01000098.1:2482-2625 GCA_002451435.1 Bifidobacterium sp. UBA6881
CGATGTCCGTACGTTCATGCTCGACGCTCACGATTCCCAAATCACGCCCGCTCCCTATCGGCGGCAAGAAAACCAGCATCTCCGCACAACCGAATCATCCACCGGCTGGAGAAATCCCCCGCCAACCATGCCTTCAGACACCC
>DKCF01000023.1:0-10701 GCA_002451435.1 Bifidobacterium sp. UBA6881
GACCGCGCCATCGAAATAGGACTGGTGCATGTGGCGCCGGACGGCACGTTGGAGGACGAGCATGAGACCCTGATCCATGTGAACCGCGACATCGGCGCCTCATGGGTGCATCACATCACCGCGCGTGAACTGCTGCACGCGCCCGATTTCGAAGGCATCGCGCATGAATTGCGCGACCTGCTCGCAGGACGCGTGTTCGTCGCGCACAATGTCGCGTTCGATTCGAAATTCCTGCTGGCCGAATACGCCCGCTTGGGCGCGCGGATACCGGTGGGCCAACGCACCATGCTGTGCACGATGAAGCTTTCCCGCGCATTGCTTGGCAGGGGCAAGCTCGCCGACTGCTGCGAATACTTCGGCATCGCCAACAACGACGCGCATAGCGCGTTGAGCGATGCGCACGCCACGGCGATTCTGCTGGGACGGCTCATGCAGGCCGATCCGAAATGGAGCGGATGGAACCATCGCCTGACGGCGGCCGCCGAAGCAGTGGAACGGTGGCCCACGTTCGCGGCGTTGCCCGAAGCGGAATGGATGCCGCGCGGCACGCATACGGACGGTTCCTGGAAACAAGCCGCTCCCGGCGCTTCTGACGTCCGGCGCGGAGATGCCGGGAATGCGGCCGATGCCTCCCATGACGAACGTGGCGGTCATGGTGCGGCCCACGGTGTTTCCATCCACGATGGCAGACATGCCGTCACCCGCGCAACCGCGGCACGCAATACCGTTCGCAATGGCATGTCCGGCAACGGTGCGGCCCTCGGCGATCCTGATGGTGGTGAGGATGCCTTCAATCCGCCGTTGCCCGCAGGCTTCCGGCTGCGTGCCGGGGATGCGATCGTGCTTACGGGGTCGATGCGGGAGCGCCGATCCGAGGTCGAGGCACGATTGACGTCACTCGGATTGGATGTGCGCCCTTCCGTCACCAAGCGCGTGCGGCTGGTAGTGGCCGCCGACCCGTATTCGCAATCCACAAAAGCACGTAAGGCCCGCGACTACGGCATTCCCATCGTCTCCAAACGGCGGTTCCGCGTAATCCTCGAAAAAGGCATCGAGCATTGATGTTCTCCCGCCTATGCTCGCTGCCGTTCAGAGGTGGGGACTTTCTGGGAAGGAACCGGTTGGATATGCGAATGGGACCTCGCGCCTTGACGACGTTGCGGTTCAGCGCGCCAGGAACTTGATCTCGGCGAAGAACTCACGCACCATGTTGTTGAGGAACATGTCGGGCGGCGACCCGGCCGCGATGCCCTGCGCGTCATCCAAACCATACTTGTCCGCGATTTGCAGGGCACGGAACATATGAAAGTTGCTGGTGATGATGCCGACGGAAGCGTTGTCGCCGTCGATGAGTTTCCTGCTGTTGACGATGTTCTCCTCGGTGGTCGTCGAATTGCGTTCCTCGACGATGCGGCTTGAGGCGATGCCGTGCCCTTTCAGATATTCCGCCATGCCCTGCGCCTCCGAGAACGGTTCGTTCGCACCGCGTCCACCGGAAACGATGCAGATGGTCTTCGGATTCGCGTCCAGATATTCGACGGCTTTGTCAAGACGGTACCGCAATACGCGGCTCGGGCCCGATTCACGCACCTGCGCGCCCAGCACCACCACATAATCAAGCCCGGGTCGGCCCTGTTCGTGCAATTTGCTCGCCACGCAACATTCCACCGTGCCGAACACCACCAGGCCAATGCATACGACGGCGACCAGCATATTCTTCACCAGACGCGGCAACAGCGACCACCAGTGGAACAATATTCCGATGGCAAGCAGCAGAAAGCACGCGGCGAACGCCATCCAGACCATCCAGAATCCCGTGCCGGAATGCGTATTGCGCACGGCGAACGCATAATAGACGCACAGTATGGCGAGCAGCGCGAGAAAAACCGACGCCAACCGTCGCAGCAATACCGTCATCGCACCTCTCAATTCACCAATTCAATGCACAGCTACAACCAAGACTAGAAGTCACCATGGGACCATCGCTCGGCAAAACGGCAATGCAGACAAACCTTACGCATTTCCCGGCTTGAGCGTCCGATCCATTACCTCTGTAAGACGGTGGTATATGCTAAGCGCGTGCACGGCTGCTGGCCGGTTTGAGCGTATGACAGCGGTTCTTTTTCAGGCGGCTTCTTTGGGAATGATTGCGCATCACACGGCATGGTTCGCGCATGGACTACGACCAAGAAGATTCCGTCCGAGACGGCTCCATGGGATAGGATGGGAAACCATGACTTCCGCAATTACCATCCGACCGCTCCGGCGCACCGATTTTCCCGCAGTAGAAGAGCTCATCCGCCAAGCCTGGTATGACGACGGCTGCCAGGGATGCGCCGCGGCCACCGATGCGTGGAACGACTCATCGAAGGAACCTTCGGACGTGGGCTCGGCGTCGCGGCAAACCCCGCGTGAGCGTAAGGCGCGTCTTCGCCGGGGAATCCATGTGCGCAACATGCACCGTCTCGCCGCCATCGATCTGCAGGACGCGCTGGCCCGCACCACGACCGCTTTCGTGGCGGAACGTGATGGGCGGGTGCTCGGCATGATCCTCGGATCGGTACGCTCGCACATCACGGACAAGCAGAGGACACGCCATTCGATACGGCGCAATTGCCTGGCATTGCCGTTGATGTTCAGCGCCGAAGGACGGCACGGTGTGTCCGACCAGCTCGCGATCCTGCGCGCCGACAGGGAACTGGAACATGACGCGGGCAAGAAGTACGCCGCCGAAGTGGTGCTGTTCGTGGTGTCGACATCCGCCCGCGGCATGGGCGTCGGCCGTCGGCTGTTCGCGCATATGCTCCACGAATTCCGCCATGCCGGCATCCGCGAATACTTCCTGTTCACCGATACGACCTGCGACTACGGGTTCTACGACCACCGCGGACTGGAACGCCGCGCGGCGCGGACCATGCGTTTCCCGTCCTTCACGCAGAGCGACGGCGGCAAGGGCGGCGCGGTCTCCTTCTTTCTGTACGACGGGTCGTGCTGACGACACCGTCCGGCTGCGGAGCGCATTCCGGAAAGCCATGACCTCTGCGCGTCACCGATGGATCTGACCGTTTGACGTATCAGCCGGTTTCAGCATTGCCTGAAGCCGGCGGCCCGTATGCTCAACACAATCTACGATTCACAAGGACGGGAAGGATGCGCCGTACCTCATCCAATCGGGCACGGTCCAGATCGGCATAGACCAGGCCGTCGCGCTCGCCGGCTTCAGTGAGGATCCGCGCGGACGGATCGACCGCCATGCTATGGCCGATATCATGCTTGCCATGCTCGCTGCATGCCAGAAGATAGCAGGTGTTCTCCAACGCGCGCGCCTTGCACAACGTCATCCAATGATCCACCTTGTCCGTGCCGCGCGCCCATGCCGCGCACACCACCAGTGCGTCGGCGCCGGCGACCGCATGCCGACGGGCCAACTCCGGAAAACGAATGTCGTAGCAGGTCATCACACCGAACTTCCAGCCGTCGATGTCGACCAGCGGCGGAACCTCATCACCGGGCGCGATCACATCGGATTCGCGCTCGCCGAACGCGTCATACAGGTGGATTTTGCGGTATTCGAGCAGAATCTCGCCATGATCGATGACCAGAAGACAGTTATACGGCAGGGGAGCGGAAGCCTCGCGAAGATGCGCGGTCGCCATGACCGCGATGCCATGTGTTTTGCTGATGCCGCGCAGCGCGGTGACGAACGGACCGTTGATGGCCTGCGCATGGTCGGCCGCATAATGCGGATCGTCATCGCTGCGCGCGATCACGCCTTCCGGCAGCACCAACAACCGCGCGTGATTCCGCGCGGCCTCACGCGCATACCCGTCAATGACCGCGATATTGCGCTCCGGCTCTTTTGCCACCGTGAACTGTCCGATTGCCACTCTCATGGTTCGCATTATCGCACGATTTTGAAAAAGGCGGGTGAAATGAGAATCATGCGAAACGAACGGCCTCACAAAAGCCATGTATGCCCTTATTCTGGCTGAAAAACCGTGGGATTCGGGATCGCAAGGCGTGTTTTGACCGGCCGCCTTCGCACGATTTGAAATCAAACCGCAAAATTCCAAATCGTGCGAAAAGTCGTATACACTTACCCGCGGGAGGAAGATTGATGTCACCAAACGCTACATTTCATAACATAACTCAAGGCAAATCTGGAATGAAACACTACGCCGGTTGGGCGGTATTTTCTGCGGCAATAGGCCATGCACTCGACGGCCTTGACCTGATGATTCTCAGTTTTGCGCTTTCAGGCATTATGGCTTCATTCGGCATCGACAACACGACTGCCGGCACGCTCACCTCGATCACACTTGCCGGCGCGTTCGTCGGCGGACTGATTTTCGGAACGTTGTCGGATAAATTCGGCCGAATTACCATGCTGACCTATTCGGTTATCTTTTTCGGCCTGTTCACACTGTGCTCGGCATTCGCTCCGAACTTTTGGCTGATGGCCTTTTTCCGTTTCATGGCAGGTTTGGGAATCGGTGCCGAATTCGGTTTGGGTATGGCCATCGCCTCGGAAGTCTCTAGTCCACAGAACCGTGCGAAGGCGTCCTCGGCAGTGGGGCTGGGATTCCAGATCGGCGTGCTCGTCGCGGCACTCGCATCAGCTCCTATCATCAGCACATTCGGTTGGCGTGGACTGTTCACAGTCGGTGTCATTCCCGCAATCGTTGCCGTCGTCATCCGCAAGTCGGTGCCCGAGCCGCCTATTTTCAAGCAGCACAAGGAATCCGGTAGAAAGCATGGCAACCTTGCCGATTTGTTCCGTACTCCGAAACGTGCGAAATATTCCGTCATCATCATTGTTCTGTCGACCGTGCAGAACGCTGGCTATTTCGGCATCATGACCTGGCTGCCGAAATATCTGAATTCCGAATTGGGACTGTCTCTGACTTCCACCGGCATGTGGACGGCAATAACCGTCATCGGCATGATGATCGGTATCTCCGTATTCGGCTGGTTGGCGGACAAGGCCGGCCGCCGACCGGCTTTCTGGATATTCCAAGCCGGCGCGGCCGCATCGGTGCTCATCTACAGCCGGTTGCAGGATCCGACCGCCTTGTTGATTGGCGGTTTCTTCATGGGCATGTTCGCCAACGGTATGATTGGCGGTTATGGCACGCTTATCGCAGAATTGTTCCCCACCGAGATGCGCGGCACCGCGCAGACCGCCTTGTACAACGCGGGTCGATTCATCGGTGGCGCCTCTGCGCCGGTGTATATCCCAATCATCGCCGCTGCCCACGGTTTCGGCTTTGCCATTGGCTGTGTCGCGTTCATTTACATGATCGCATTCATCGCCATGTTCTTCCTGCCGGAGAAAAAGGGCGCGATGTTGGAGTAGACGTTGGCATATGTGATTGCGTATGTCGTTGAAGTGTTGGCTTTTGCGCTTAAAAGCCAACACTTTTTCGTTTGATGTGCTGGACGTTCAGAATACGCTGATATTGGCTGGGATATTCTGCGCTGTAGCGGACTTTGGCCTGTTGATCGGGAACAAAAGCCTTCATGCGAGATGACGAATTCGGCGCGCATGGGTGTGATTGTTTTTAAGAAGCGCATGACATTACTATGACGTGGTAGCGCAATGTTGCGAAACGTGGAGAAAGTATACAAGGAGGGCGACATGGAATACACGAGAAGGCAACTCAAATCGGTGCTGTACGGCCTTGCCGTCGCGGATGCGCTGGGCGTGCCGTACGAGTTCAAGATGCGCGGCGCATTTCATTGCGGCACGATGGTCGGCCACGGCACGCATGATCAGCCGGCCGGCACATGGAGCGACGACACCGCCATGGCGCTCGCCACGCTTGACTCGCTGTTGGATCATGACGGGGATGTCGACTCCGACGATTTGCTGCACCGATACCGCGACTGGCTGTACAACGGAGAATACACTCCGGACAACAGCGTCTTCGACGTGGGCGGCACATGCCTCATGGCCATCCGCACCGGTCGGGGGCTGTCCGGCGAACGGGACAATGGCAACGGTTCGTTGATGCGCATCGCACCGGCCGCCTTCTTCGACATTTCCGACGATGATATCCGCAGGATTTCCGCGGTCACGCACGCCCATCCGATGAGCTGCGAAGCATGCGTTCTCTATGTGCATGTGCTTCGGCATCTGCTCGACGGCGTGCCGCCACGCGATGCGGTCGCACAGGAATATGGCCGCATATGGGAGAATCCCGAGGATGAGATTTCTTCTTCAGGGTTCGTGAGGCATACGTTGGAAGCCTCATTATGGTGTCTGACGACCACGGAAAACTACAAGGACTGCGTACTCCGTGCGGTGAACCTGGGCGGCGACACCGACACGACCGCTTGCGTCGCGGGCGCGCTCGCCGGCGCCGCGTATGGCTTCGAAGCGATTCCACGGGATTGGGTGGAGACACTGCGTGGCTCCACCCAATTGGACGCGATGGCGGAACGGTATCGCCTGTAACCGTTGGTCTGCACGGCTTCAAACGCCGATACGAGTGAAAGACACTCTTTAGTCGCATTCCCACCGCGGGTCGAACTGGTTGAAGCTGCCGTCCATGACCGCGTCGAGCATGCGTTGCAGCATACGCCGTTTCGGATACATGAGACGCAGTCTTTCCCGCTGGCGCTCCGCCAGATCGCGCTCGCCGAAATCGATGCAGCATTTGAGGATGTTCGCGATGATGATGCGGTTCTCGCCGGTGTCGTCCCTCAGCGGGTTCTTGTCGGCGTCCTGCAAGGGGCGTACAAGCTCGTCCGCGATTTCCGCGGCATGCGTGCGCATGGCGACCGGTGCCAGTTCGTCGAACATGGATTGCCATTGCGGCTTGCGCGCACCGAAGAACACGGCATCGGATTCGTCGATATGCCTGCGTGATTGCAGATATTGCCAAGCATGGTCGCTCAGCCGTTCTTGGATGATGAGCCGTTCGACCATGCGGTTGCGTGAGAACGGGAACAGTTCGTCGCCATACTGGCCGAATAGTTCCATGATGTGCGCGAGGACGTTCGGCCAGTCATCCGTGGCGAGGTCCTTCGCCATCGGCAGGTACCGGTCCGCGGGCGGAACATCCGAAAGAATCGCGTACATGGAGAGCCGCAGCATGGCCCGTGTGTCGTCTTGATGCTCGTAGGCGGCTTCCAAGACGCTCAGCACACCTGCGGGAAACCGCGCGCCGCGGGGAGGACGACTTTCCCCGAAAGAGAGGTCGAAGTCTTTGCCGTCATCGAAAGGATCGTCTTCCTTTTCGTCGTCTTCCTTGGCTTGCTCGCGCCGCGCCTTGTCGTCGATGTCGAATTGGTACGTGCTCAGACCCGGATTGCGGGGCAGGTCGTCATGCATGCGTTCGACCTCGTACCGCAACGCGGTGTCGATGTCACCCATGCCGAAATACCGTTCGAGAATCTCACGCAAAGCCTGCCATTGCGGTTCGGTGAACAGATTCTGCTGAAGGAAACGGTATCCGAAACGATAGCTCATGCCGATTCCCACAGCGGATTCCATCGGACCGTGCGCCCGTTCCTCCTGATAGTTCTCGTCGCGGAAACGTTCGGTGTCACGCATCGGCGTCACCCTCCTTATCTACGTCATCATCCGATCCGCTCAGCGCAGTCGTCTTTCCAATGGATGGCGAATCGGCAAGATACTCCGCCAATGCGCGGCGCAGATGCTCCCGCTGCGGGAACATGCCGACGATGTGCCGGGCCAGATCATAGGCGATGGACCCGCCGAATACAGCGTCAAGATTATGAAGCCAAGCGCCGACCCGTGCCGCGGATTCCTGGTCCTTGTTCTGGTAGATGGGCGAATCCGGCTGTTGCAGCATCCTGCATACGCGTTTCTTGGCATCCTCCGGTGACGCCTCGGCGACAAGGTCGAACAGACGCAGACGGCAATCCTCGCCCTGCAGCATGGAATACTTATCGGCGGCGTCAGGTAGATGCTCCTCCCGAAGAAGCCGCTCATATGCGGGATTCGGGCCACCGTGCATCATGTTCAGCCTGTGGCTGTTCGCATAATCGACGATCGTGTCGCGGTCTTCCCGCCAATGTATGCCGGAAACCTCCCGCAATTTGCGCACATACACCGCCTCGGGGAACGTGCGCGCCATGAGGATGTACATGATGTACAGCCGACGCAATCCCGCGGCGTCGTTCAGATGCTCGTAGGCGGCCTCCAGAATAGTCAGCCATCCGTGCGGCAGATCGGAGATGTCGTGCGGCCTGATGGACGGGACGAGCAGACGCATGTTCATCGTCGAATCGGCTTTGCTGGCCGTTATCTCGCGGCGGATCTGTCGGCGGTCAAGGTATTCGAGATACGGTTCGACATCGGGCAGACCGCACGCGGTTTCGAGAATGCGCCGGACCGCCTTCCAATCCTCATCGGTGAACCGGTCGATGGAATCGACGACGGATTCCACATCGGGGGCGTCGCCGCGTTCGCGGCTTGCAGGAAACTGCCCGTTCCAGTATTTCCCGACCATTCGGGAGGCGTCGTGGGGAATCTGGGAATATTCGCCGTCGGTGCCGCCTTCGGTTTCCGTGTCGGCATCGAGTCGCCGTTCCCGCTGGGCCCGTGCGTCAAGCGTGAGCAGCACCGCGCCCACATGCTTGCAATACGTGTGCTTCTGACCATACGGGCATGAGCATGCCGCGGACACGACCCTGCCGTTGCGGATACGCACATCCACATCGTACGATCCGGTCGCCCCCATCACCTTGGCATGCCACAGGCCGGCTGCCGAACGCGAGACGCATCGGACCATGCCCGCATCGTAGTACGCCAGCGCCCGCTGGTAGATTTTGTAGCTGAACAAGTCGGAGAAATCCTCAAGATGCGGTGTTCGTTCCATAGCTCTCCTCACGGTTTCTTTCCATGGCGTCATCGCCGTGCCATGCCGGTATGCTGCGAACCATAATTTACTGTGCACCATGATAGAACAGGGGGAGCGGCGCCATGATGATGATTTATCTGATTGCGCCGAATCCGAGTGGGCGCAGAAGACTTGGCCGAAGACCGCTGTTCCGGTATTTGGGCTCCTTCTTGTGCGTGGTGCGGAGAATTTCCCTCCGGTACAAAAGCTGCAGATAGTAGTCAAGCACATACTCCGCATGCCGCGGGCAATACAATGCGTGGTGCACGGTATCGCAGCCGGGGTCGGCGCACAGACTGTCAAAGAAGTACCGTGGCTTTTCCATGCAAGGGGACGATGGATTGCCGAAGACGCATGTCGCGCCGTCCGCATGGGGCGCTCGCCATTCGCCGATGCCGCCGTCGAAGGCGATGCCGTTGAAATGCAGCGGAAGCGGGTCTTCTGCAAGAACGCCTGGAAGTTCACCTGAGTTGAGGTCTTCCTCTTCGTCGGCATCATGCCAAGCCGTCATGTCGTATGTAGGCTGCGTCTGCCATGATGCCGGCTCGGCCAGATTTTGGGGCAGGAGATCCCGTTCCGCACGATACGCGCCCAATTTTTGATGGAATTTCTGAATACTCTCGTCTATACGATCGGGATTGTACGGTCGGGGGTCTTCAAGCAGGTATCGGCGCTGCGCTGCTTTGAGACCGACGCCATCAAGAGGCTTCAGATGGTTCTTGATGGTGAACGTGATGTATTTTCCGTGGGATTCCGGGGAGACGGTGACTTCCACAAGCGTATCCCGCGCGAAGGGGAGCGCGAATCCCGTGTTCCTTTCGATGAGCACGCCCAACGCGAAGGTGTCGTTCATTGCCGAACATTCGCGGAGCCTGCCCATGTGCCCGGCTTGCTTGAGATCCTCAACCGTGGTGAAGAACGCGCCATCCACGAATTCCGGATCGCTGCTGGAACTTCCGTTGGATGCATGGGGAACATACAGGGTGAGCGACGGGAAATAGAAGCCGCGCGCCAGATGGTACGGCGTGTGCTGAATCGTCGGCATGCTGAAGCAGTTGGTCTGCGACGTGGGCGTTGCGGTGCCGAACTGCCCGAAACGATATGGAACTCCTAATTCAAGGGGTCGTGATCTGCGCAGATGCGGATCCATTTTGTTCCATGCCAGAATCTCGAACGACAGACCGCTGAGGCCGGTGTTGAGATTGAGGAAATCGACAAGAGTGGAGGCATGGGATCCTCTCAGCAGTTCGCAGGTGGAGCTGGTTTGTTCACCGGGAAGCACTGCGGCGGTTTTGATGTTCATGGTGATCGGTCCTTTCCTGATGATTGCCGCACGCAACGCGGCCACCATCTACAAGTAGAGTAACACGGCCGTCGTGTAAGATGACGGTGTGTCGGAAAATACTCATGCGTTGGATGAATTGGTCGACGAGCTTGACAAAAAGACCAAGAAGAAGACCCGTAATTGGGTCGATGTCTATATGTTGCTCGATCGGGTCGAGAAGGAAGGGATGTGGACGTCTGAGTATAGGAGCATGACGGCCTGCATCAAAGGCCTGGCGGAGCGGCTTGGTTGCAGCCAGCAGTACCTGTGGCGCGTGAGGAAGGCAGGACGGTTCTATCAGAAATATGAGGAATACGAAAAAAAGGAGCGTATCCCGGTTACGAAGCCGTTGCGGGAACTGCACGTCGGAGATGAGATTCTGGCCAGCCTCGACCGACTCAGTGCGGGGGACATGGGTCGCGCGTCCCAATACATGCATCAGGTGCTGAAGGGCGATCTGACGAAGAACCAGATCAAGGGGATGTTGCGTGCGGCCATGGCCGTCAA
>DKCF01000023.1:10776-12386 GCA_002451435.1 Bifidobacterium sp. UBA6881
CGTTCCCAGCTGGTCGCGGACATGGTGGTTGGAGTGACCGCCAAGAGTCTTTTGAGCGGCGATTTCGCATCGGGAGATTATGACCGGCGCACTTTCCAGGTTCTTCCGGATTTTCCCTTCGATGAGTTGACTCGTTCGACAGATATTCCGCCGGCTTCCTCATCGCTTCTTGTGATTACGAATATGGACAGCGGCGATCCGCAAATGGTGCATGCCTATGCGGTCGATATCAGAACCACGTATGAGGAGATTCGTCAGATGAGATCATCTAGGATTGACGAGTTCGTGGACGGGCATTGTCTGGCGGTTCCTGAAGAGTTCGAGCAGGAGGCGCGGGAATGTTTGCCCCAAAGGTGGTCAATGATGGTCTGGCATAAGAACGAGAGTGGTGGCGGCGAATATGATGATGTGCCGCGTAGGCTGGATCCATGGCCCATGCGGAATGGCGAGTCACGCGAACGCACGCTGTCGATGGCATTGCTCCGTCTGGCGCAACAGACGGGTTGGAACCGTTGATACGGTAGATTTGTCCAGGTTCGTGCCTGGTTCCGAAAGGATGCGGTGCGTTTGCGCGCCAGTGGCAACGGACACGCATATGATTGCGTGTGCAGGGCTGGAGGTCCTCTGCGGCGTTGGAATAACACGCAATGAGCGGAGGGGTGCTTTCAGCTCTGTGTTCTTGTTCATGGTGTTCATGAAACGAAGATCCTTCGGAACGTTCTTCCGTTGATTCAAAGGCGTTGTATCTCTAAATAGACGCTGAGGAATCGTTTGCGAAATGCCTCATATGATAAAATATGGGAAATTCATAATCCGCAATGGAACGAGGTGCATTATGGCGCTGATTCAGATCAATGTTCCCGATGACGTCAAGCAGCGGGCCGATGTCGCTTTTGCCCGTAACGGCATTACCACTCCAAGCGCGATGAAGATGATGGTGACGCAAGTCGCCAATGAGGGTCGCACTCCGTTTGATGGCTTGTTTTCTTCCGGAACAAGCCGTGAGTTGGCTGAGGATGTTCGCCGGGACATGCTTCGTGTGGAAGCCCAGGAGTATGGATTGCTACCGGATGATGCCGTCGACGCCCGCACTATTCCAGACGACGTGCTTGGCGAACTTGGTTTGACCGCTGAAGAGGTGGGGCAGTAGCCGTGTGGGATGTGAAGGCTTCTCCTGATTTCTGGCGTACTGCCATGCCTCTAAAAGCAAAGTACACGCATGAACAGTTCGCGTTTGTTATCCGTTCGATACGTGAGGCCATATGCGAGCTTGCGCAGAAGGGCGAGGTGGAAGAGGCCGGTTGGCATGATCACGTGTTGGAGCATCCACCGTTTGGTGACGGACATTTCTTCGAGTTCCATACGTTTGATGATGACGTATTGGTTGTGTACTACAAGCGTGAAAGAAAGCATGTGATTCGCATGGTCGGCATATACGACCATGATTCCATTCCCTCGGACTAGTCTTCTCCTGAATCGGGCAGGTTCGTCGGCCAAGTAAAATTTACTGCATTAAAAGGGCAATGTGTGCGATGGAGCATACTGCGGGTAGGGTCGTTTGAGGATGGGCGTGAATCATCGAATTTCACCAATGCTCCGTCAATCAGAAT
>DKCF01000023.1:12475-12652 GCA_002451435.1 Bifidobacterium sp. UBA6881
GGTGAGCACATTGAAATCGTCGGTCATGATTTCTTCTCTCAAAATTCCTCTGGCAACAGTATACGATTGCTGGATTCGTCGGGTTGTTCTGAAACGGTGAATATGAATGTCGGGCTTAGCTTTCGATTTGCGCGTCGTCTGGATCAAGCGACTGTATGATTTCGTTGGACAGAGCCT
>DKCF01000023.1:12695-18661 GCA_002451435.1 Bifidobacterium sp. UBA6881
TCTTCAGACGAGCCTTGCGCTCGCTACCGGGTGCGTTCTTGTTCATGGTATTCATGAGACGAAGGTTCTTCAGAGTGTTCTTCCATTGCCCGATTGGGGCGTCTGCGGGGAACTGGTCGGCGTATTGCTCCAACGTCGTTTCGATGTTGTCGAGCTGTTTGGCGACTTTTGCGGCTGGATCGAGCGCCACAGGCATATGCACGTTTGCCGCCGCTTGCTTGAGTTTGTCCCCGATTTGCTGATCGTTGACGAACTGCGCCACCTTATCCTTATAGTCCGACATGACCCGCATGCGTGGCGCGGATGCCATCCTCGCCGTCCTCGTCATCGAACGTGACCGGAGGGAAACCGGTCCAATCGTCGATGAAGCGCGTGATAAGCGCCCACTGGCGGCGGCTGATGCCGATATGCATGTCGGGCCGCACCATCAGCACCGGCGCCGCGGGCTCCTCCGCCTCGATTTCCCTCATCGCATCGCCGCGGCATTCCTCGTCGTCGATCCACACGATCGGGGACGAGCCGGCGGACCTTCGCTCCACGCGCACGCGCGACAGCACCGTCGACAGCTTGCCCGTCAGCCTGTGCTCCATGGTGACGGGATCGTACCAGACGGTGTTGTGGACGACCGCCGGGTCCCAGCCGAGCATCGGATCCAGCACGTTCACGCAGTACGGCTGCCATGTGGTCAGCCAGTCGAGTTCGATGCGGCCGTCCTGGGCGAGCCCGTACAAGGCGTCGGACAGTTCACGCGACCAGTGGACGCGGTAGCGGCCGACCGGCGGACGCGCCTGCATGTTGCCGTCCAGGTGGAACGCGCGTCCGGGATCGTAAAGGGCCTTGCGCGGATCGTCGTCCTTCAGCCACTGCGCGTGGTCCACGCCGCCGCGGCGCAGTACCTTGTCGTCGGGGAACGCGTTCAGCACGCCGTCGAAATCCGTGTATACGACCGGGATGCCCATGTCTATTCCTTTCCGGTTTCCGGCCAGTGGTCGAACCATTCGAGCAGACGGTCCACGTTCGCTTCATCCCGGCCGCCGACGGCGGAAATCGATAAAACCTGCGGCGTCGATTACCAGGTAACCGGCGGGTCCTGCTTCCTTTCCAGCAGCGTCAGACGCATGTCGAGAAACTGTTGGAAGGAAACCATTCCAATCATGATTTGCTCGAACATCTCGTCCGGCTCCATGCCGCCGGATCTGCGACTTTCCATGAGGTCCAGGAGCCCGTCGATGTATGCGTGCGCATAGGGCGAGTCCTCGGCGTTCCCGGACTGCATGACTTGCAAAGCCTGATAGAGCGCAGCCACATGCCGATTTTGTGAATATGGCATAAGCCGCCTTATTCCCGAAGGCAGGGGCTGCGGACGTTTTCTTGGAGCTGATCGCGCAGCCATTCCTTGGTTTTGTCTGTATTGTACTGAATCCATCCAACCAAGCGACTGTTCTCGGGCTCTCAATGGAAGTGCAACACCCGTTAGATTGGCGGTTGGGGGCCGACAGCGTGATCGGCGTGGGATGCAACCTGCATACCCGATTGCGCGGCGCGCTGGGCGTGGCCACATATTTCGCCGACGAATTGCTAGAATTGCAGGACCAACAGGGGCGTTGCGCTTCTAAATAGACATTGAGCCGTTTGAAAATCAATATAGCGGGGCGATTCCGGTCGTCTTTTCGTTAACGGGAATCCTGTCTAATGTTCGCTTTGGGAATAATTTCTGGTTTCCGGTTACAGGAGATAACGCTCATGACGAATCCGGAGAGGGAAGTTGTGCCTCTCCGGCTTTTGCTGTACCATTTTCTGTACATGTATTGTTGCGTCGGAAGGAGGCCATTATGGTCACGGCGGTTGCGTACACCAATTTCCGCAAGGACCTGAAATCGTACCTACGCCGCGTGAACGATGACGCGGACATGCTTCTGGTCACCAACAAGGACCCGCATGACAACGTGGTGGTGATGAGCGCCGACGATTACGATTCGCTCATGGAGACCTTGCGGGTCTATCAGAATCCCGGATTGTTCGACAAGGTTCGTCGCGGAATAGCCCAGGTGCATTCCGGTGCCGTTGCCTCGCATGATCTGGTCGGGGAGTGAGCGGTGCTGCGTTGGACCGAGGACGCATGGGATGATTACCTGTATTGGCAGACCCAGGACAAGAGGACGCTCAAGCGCATTAATGCGTTGATACGCGACGCCATGCGTTCCCCGTTCACAGGACTTGGCAAGCCCGAGCCGCTCAAATGGGAATTGCAGGGCGCCTGGAGCCGTCGCATCGATTCCGCGAACCGGCTGGTGTACATGGTCGAGGACGGGGATCTGTGCGTTCTGTCCGTCCGTGACCACTATTAGACATTTTGACACTAGCCGGATGCTGGTGATTCGTGCTGAGAGGAAGGGCCGGCATCCTGCGCAAAGCCTGGTGCAAGGCGGACAAAGAGAGGCGCGTCAACAAGCACAACATCGCCTGGTGGTTCACAGCCATCGTATGCCTGATCGTCTGGGGAATGGTATGCGCGTGGAAGTGGGGCCTTGTCACGTTCGGTGGAGTATGGAGCGCCGTCTTCCATGGATTCGACCATGATGTGCTGTGGGTTTGGGAATCTACCTGCTGGTGTTGAACGTGGCCACGTTCTTGGCGTTCGTCTTCGACAAGCTCGTTGCCGCGGATGGTCGCATGGACGGACGGCGGAAGGCGCGTATGCGTCTGCCGGAGCTATGGCTCCTGGGGCTTTCATTGCTGGGCGGGTCCATAGGCGGCATGATTGCGATGCGGCTGTTCCGACACAAGACGAAGAAATGGTACTTCGTGATGGGGCTGCCGTTGTTCATCGTCCTGCAGACGGTGCTGTTCCTTTACCTACACGCCGCCGGACTGTACTAGACATGAAAGCCGAACCGGTCGGCCCGATGGATAGTTCAGCTTGCCCGAATCAGCAATCCTTCTCGGGCTGCGCCGCGATGGCGTCATCAGCCGCCATGCTTTCGGGCCGCGTTCCTTTCAGCTTGTCCAAGAATTCGGGATTCAGCTCCAGCCCATCGTTATCCAGATCGCCGTTAGCGCGTTTTACGAGCATGTCCGTGAATCGTTTGCCCATGGGGCGGAAGGTGACGTAAGTGATGCCTCCGGACATGACGCCGCCAAGAACTGGAACTGCCTTGGTCACCACCTTGCCCACGGTTTGTTTGGTGATCTTCACACCAATGGAGGCCATGACCTTCTTCATGATGGGATACCATGCGGTTTTCGTCAGCGCCTTGGCCGCGACCTTTTTCCCGATGACTTCGCCGGCTTTCGCCGAGACGTTGAGTACAAGCGTCGCAGCACCGCTCACTCCAAGCATCGCCGCGAGATACGCGATGATCCTGTTCTGCGTCTGCTCGGACAGCTGATCCAAGTCACTGGAGAACAGGTCGTCGTCTCCGAACAGATAGGCCAGCTTCTGGGCCATGTTCAATGCGAAACCGAAATACTGTACGACATCCGCACCGCCTGCGGCAATCATGGCAACGGGATTCCCCGGAAGACCGGCCGCGAACGAAGTCAGCGATGTCGAGGTGGTGCTGGCGGCGATGATTTTGTCCGCCTTGTTTCTCAGCGATTCCGGTGTATACACGCTCTGGGGGCCGTCTTCGAGAATCTGATCCAGATATTCGGAATCCTTGAACTGTTGCCTGAGAAATTCCTCACGGTCAACCCGGACGATGGGAAGTTTGGACAATGCGGTGACCATGTCCAAAGTCTTCTGCGCCATCTCGTCGGTATCGATTTTGACCATGCCTGTTCCCTTCCAATGCTAAATCGCTTTCTTGCATTATAAGGACATCCATCTTCGGAAAAGCGTTTCCCGTTGACACCGGTATGAGATTGAGCTTGCCGTATAAGGCATTTGGATCATCGTGCTGAAGCAGCCTGCGCGCAGTATGGCCTTCACGGTGAACGCCGCGGAGGCTGGAAATACCACTGCTGCCCTGCGCGAAGGGACGATTTATGTCTGCGAACAGGTTTATCTCTGGCAGAAGAGGCATTTTCCATGCCTATAAGATTTTTCGAATTGAGATTTTGGATACCTAAAATCTCAATGAGGCCTTGCGAAAGTACGTCAGAAGACCTCATTGAGATTCCAAGGAAAGCCGATTTAGATGAATTGTCTCTCGAGGCTAGTCGGTTTCATGAGTGGAAGCATTTGTCGAAACCACATTGTCCACAAGATCGTTTACTCCTGAATCCCATGTCCAATGTCCTTGCTGCATTAGTTCTTCACACCGAGGAATTGCCTTTAGTGAGATTTCAATTGCTTTTCTAAGATCTTCGTCATTGTATTGATTTGAAATTTTTTCAATTTCTTTTAGTTCCTCTGGAGATAGAGGATTGCCGCCATTATCTTTATTGTTATTATTTTGGAAATAATTTATTGCATCTTGCTGCTTTGAAATTGATTCGGGGTGATCATTCATATTACGAATACAAAGAGGTAAAATTTCGTCAACAATCGGGTTTTTCCAAGAATTGTCTTTTTTTCTGCCCTTTCTTATATCAAACCGTTTCTTGCTTTCTTTGTACGCTTCGGGCAAACCGAAAGATTGACTTTTTAAAATATCGTCAGTTAGGTCTAAAAGAGATTTGTACTTGAATGTTTTTCCCTTATCGGTAAAATTCAACTTTACCATATAAGTATAAATTACTCCAAATAGTTCCAGACAATATTCAATGGTTGGTATCTGGAAGGCTTCGTATGTTATTTCCGCTAATGATGGGGCGCCTTTATGCAACTTGCCGAAACGAGTAGATTTTTGGACGCGATGTGGTGCGTCGTGATTATCGGAAAAAACTAATAGATTGACCGAATCTTTCTCCTTTTGATTTGTAGCGAATGCACCTTGAAGAATATATGGGGAATGTGTAGAAATCCATACCTGATTGGTTTCAGATATCGTTGCAAGCGTCTTGGCCAGCTGTTTTTGAGCCTTCGGATGCATCCATATTTCAGGTTCGTCAACGCAGAGGAAGAGATTGTCGATACCTGATTCTGAATCATCTCGCGCGTCGCTGCTTAATATGTGAGCGTATTCGCGGAGGGCTGCAAAGGCAACTGCACGTTGAAGGCCTGTGCCCTTCTGGTCAAGATCGGTTTCCACGCCATCGTCGACGCGGGTTTTTCCCATTTTGATGAAGGATGAGGCATCTGGTTGATCAAACGCGAAAGAAACGGTGACCGATGGAAATTGCTCTCTGGTATGCTCTGAGAGCGATTCATTAAGATCTTTTAGTATTTCAGAGTATTTTCCAGTTGATGAAAATACGAGTTCGTAGGATTTCTCAAAATCTTTCCACTCGTTAGAGGTAGTTAAATTATGAGTTTTTGCGCGAATTAGTTTTCCGAGAATTTTAGTTGTTCCAAAATCCAAGACGTCATCGGGAGTATCGGTCGCATGGAATACTGTCGGAGAGAAAATTGCAGTGAAAGGCTTATCTATTCCGGTTTTATTATTAAAAGGAGATTTTCCGATTTCCGCATCTTTACAGAAAAGAAATACCGTTTTAGGATTGTTTAAATAGCGACGTGCAATAAGACATTGCTCATTTTGTTCGGTAAGTATACAACTCTTCTTAATTGTTTTTGCTTTTGCCTCGGTGACATTTGATTTGTCGATTTGGGCTTCGATGTCATTTCCTGCCAGAGTAAGCTCCGCATAGCATGGCTGATCTCCGCATTGAGTATTCTTCAATGACTCCGCATCCGTATGTGGGCTGCTCATGAATTCCAGAGCCTCTATGACAGTACTTTTTCCGGCATTGTTATTGCCTACAAAATAATTAATATGTGGAGAAAATTCAAATACATTATTTTCTCCTTTGAAAGATTTAAAATTCGCAAGTTTTAACCGCTTTACATACATTTTAACCTCCTTGTTGATTTTTTCAGATTTTACGGTTTAGCTTATGCAATGAGGTTCTTTATGTTCGTT
>DKCF01000080.1 GCA_002451435.1 Bifidobacterium sp. UBA6881
GTGCTCGCCACCGTCACCAAGGGCGTCAATGGCGTGAAGGTCAAGGACGTGTCCTCGGTCGTGTCTCAGGTCGAACAGGCCCTTCAGAACGGACAGGGCGGCAATCTCACGGTGGCCGCCGACGTCGAGAACTTCCAGACCGTGCAGAAGAAGGCCGAATACCGCATCGTCGTCGACCGTTCCTCCCAGACCGCGACCGTGTACCACAACGAGGAGCAGGTGAAGACCTTCAACGTGTGCACCGGTACCACCAACAAGCACGAAACCGATCCGGGCACGTCCTTCATCTATCTGAAGTATTCCGTGCAGGACATGACCGGCAACAACGATGACGGTTCCAGGTACCTCTCCAAGGGCGTGAAGTGGGTGAGCTACTTCAACGGCGGCGAGGGATTCCACACCGCCAGCTGGAACAATTACGGCATCGCCCATGGCGACCCGGCGAACCACGGCTCGCACGGTTGTGTGAACATGTATGAGGCGGACGCCAAGTGGATTTACGACAACTGCCCGGAAGGCACCATCGTGCAGGTCACCGGCACCACGCCGTCCAGCGCGGTGCGGTGATTGGTCCCGATGCGGTGATTGCGGTCTGACGGCATGTAGCGTGATGGCGGACCGTCTGTGGAATGGCGGGATCATACGATTGTTCGTGTGGTTCCGCCGTTTCGTGTTTGAGTGCTTGGCGCGATGAATGTGCCTGACGTGGACGCTTTATGGCTGCCAAGGATTGAAAACGGGGAGCTTGCTCATGGAGTGAATGTGTGGAGTTCCCGAGACACGAATGCAAGGGGTTCTTCATGGAGCGTGGGGCTTCTGTGGTTGTCGAGGCTTGAATGTGAAGGACTGTCCGCGAGGCGCATGAGGCGTCCAACCATATCGCAATAGTTTCCCCATGCCGTACAATGAGCGGCATGAGCGAAGCAAACGACAACACCTTGAATCTTGACGTGCCGGAACATCTGGAATATTCGGACGAGCATGTCTGGGTCGATGCGTCGACCGAACCGGCCATGGTGGGCATCACCGAATACGCAACCGAACAGCTTGGAGAACTCGTCTACATCGATTTGCCGGAAGTCGGCGCGCAGGTGCAGGCGGGCGACGAAGTGGCCGAACTCGAATCGGCCAAGGCGGTGACCCCGCTGGTCACGCCGGTGGCCGGAACCATCCGCTATGTGAACAACGAGGCGGCCGACGATCCCAGCATCGTGACCGGCGACCCCTACGGCGAGGGATGGATCTTCAAAATCGAACTCGATGACGACGAGCCCGATCTGCTGTCCGCCGACGAATACGCCAAGGTCGTGGCGAAGTAGGCGAAATCCGCCCAGACTTTGCGAAACGATCCGAATATTCGTTTGTGAAACGATCCGAATATTCGTAGGGGAAGGTCGTGAATCCCTGAATAATCCCTGAATTTCGCGCTGCGTCAATCAAACGTTCGCTCACAACACCTATAGTGAATGTATGAGCGAAGCACAGCCGTTGGCGCAGCACGAATCGGAAACGCCGGACGAACAACACGATGATGTGCCGACCATGCCGATTCCGGCACGCAAGGTGGTCACCACCTTCGACGCGGCCTCGAAGCATGAGCGCATTGAAATCAAACCGCCGTTGACGCGGCTGTTCCGCCGCCTGGTCACCGGAGTGTTCGACGTCTGGCTGAAATTCTCCACCAAACTGGTACGCAACCTCGGCTGGTATCCAAGGGTGGAACCCTACGTCGGGTATGGCACCGAGCATTACTCCCGCCTGATCTGCCGAACGGTTTACGGACCATTCAAACGGCAGGCGGGGCGCCTTACCCGCGGCATCCGCGGCATGCTGACCGTGCCATCGCCGCGCACCAAGGTGCGTATCGCCATCGACGGCGTGCCATTGGAAACCATGCAGGTGGGCGCCTCCGAAGTGTTCGACGCCGTAGACCAGAATCCCGAAGTCGCCAGCGAACTCGTGGCCTCCGATTCGGCGGGCTACCTCGATTTGGTCGCCGAACATTCGCTCGAACCGGGAATCCATGACGTATCGTACCGCGTGCGTAGCCGCAAACCGGTCAAAGCCAACCTGTTCACCATTCCCAGCGGCACCAAGGTGGGCGTGATCTCCGACGTGGACGACACCATCATGGTCACGCAGGCGCCGAGCCTGGTGCGCGCGGCCTACAATCTGCTGCTGCTCGATCCGAAGAAGAAGGCGCCGGTCGCCGGCATGAACCTGCTGTTCAACCGCATCGCCGACATGTTCCCGGACGCGCCGTTCTTCTACCTGTCGACCTCACCGTGGAATGTGGAAAGCTCGATTCGACACCTCATCACCAACCATGGGTTCCCGGAAGGCCCGCTGTTGCTGCGCGACCTCGATCCGCGACCGAAGACGTTCATCCCCACCGGCGTGCAGCACAAGCTCGAGTACGCCGAGCAGCTGATGGCCGATTTCCCGGAAATGAAGTTCATCCTGATCGGCGACGACGGGCAGCGCGATCCAACCACCTATGCCACAATCGCGCGTAGGTATCCGGGGCGTGTGTTGGCGATCGCCATCCGTCAGCTTTCCCCCCGTGAGGTCACCGGCAACCTCGGCACCGTCGCCGGCCGCATCGCGACGCAGCCGATACCGGTCACGGACGTGCCGGTATTCACTGGAACCACCGGATCGAACATCATGAAGACCATGCTGCCGTATTTGCGAGCCACGCAATATGGCAGCAGGGACGGTGTGGGCTTCTGAGCGTCCGTTTGGGGAGATTCGTGTGCTGACCATCTCCCGGTGTGGTCGTTGGCTAGTCGTGAGCGACCGTTTGGGGAGGCTTGTGCGCTGATATTCTCTCCGT
>DKCF01000010.1:0-4680 GCA_002451435.1 Bifidobacterium sp. UBA6881
GCCATCGTCGCGGGCATCAGTCTGGCCTGCGGATTCTTGGGTGGTGTTGGCGGCACATTCACGGTGCACGCATTACATGGTTCAAATCGACAGCTGATCAGCCAGCAAAGCGGCAGCCAAATGGGCTCCGGTAATGGAGGGCAGATGGGCCAGCCGCCGAGCGGGCAGATGGGCCAGGGCGGAATCCAAGGAGGTTCGGGATCGAGCGGCCAATCCGGATCGCAGGATGGCTCGGATTCGAACGATTCCGATTCCAGCCAGTCCGGCAGCAGCTCCAGCGGGTATTCCAACAGCGATGGCACCGGTTCCATCGAAAGCTGAGTGATGCGCTGATTCCGCTCGCTCCGCAGCAATTCGCGCATGGCGATTCATTGTCGGCGTCTGATAGCGTTGCGGGAGAAGGAGCGGTCGTATGAGCAAATCTGAATTGAGCCAAACCAATCCGGGCGAATACGGAGTGGATGAATCCGAGGTCGGCAAGGCCATCGCCGCGGATACGAAAATCACGGCCATCGAGGAGGGCGCGCGCGTCGCGTCCGACGGAACGGTGAATCCCGCCGATCGCAGATTCCCCCTGATCGTGCGCATCTACGGCATTCTGATGCTCGTCGTGGGCGTGGTGACCCTACCGATCATCGTGTTCGCCTGCCTGTATGTGGTGCATGCCGTGCTCGCGGGGGAGATGGCGTTCGAGGCACTGAACCTCACCACGACGCTATCGGTGATCCACGCCGTCGTGTTGCTGGCCGCCACCGCATGCCTGGTGGTGTTCGGCGTGCTGCTCATCCTCAACAAGCGGCGCCATATCGCGCAGTGGACGTATGTGATGATTCCCCTCACCTTGGTCGAGGGCCTGCTGTCTTTGGCGTTGCAGGGGTTGGATGTGAATCTCATCGCCCCGGCCGTGCAGCTGGTGGTGCTCGTCGCCCTGCACATCGCTGCCGACCCGTCGCTGCGTGAAGAACGTCGCCTGCAGTTCGCGCTCCGGCGCATGGACGCGCGCAGCGCATACGAATCCGCCGCGTCCAAGGGCATGGCCGGCCGGGATCTGACCGGCAAAGGCTATATTTCCCTTGATTTCTTCAACCTGTTCTGGCTGTTCGTGGTCGGATGCGTGTTCGGGCTGGTGCTGGAGACCATCTACCATTTCATCCTGTTCGGCGAATATCAGGACCGCGCGGGCTTCCTCTGGGGTCCGTTCTCCCCGATCTATGGTTTCGGCGCGGTGATTCTCACGGTGCTGCTCAACCACCTGTGGCGTTCGAACTGGCTGCTGATTTTCTGCGCCAGCGCGGTGATCGGCGGCTCGTTCGAATATTTCACCAGCTGGTTCATGCAGGTGGCGTTCGGCATCCGCGCATGGGACTACACCGGCCAATGGTTGTCGATCGACGGCCGCACGTCCGGCAAATACATGTTCTTCTGGGGCATCCTCGGCTTGGTGTGGGTGAAGCTGATTCTGCCGCGGTTGTTGCGATTGATTCAGGGCATTCCGTGGAAGGTCCGCTACACGTTGACGGCCGTGTGCTTCATATTGATTTTCATCGATGGCGTGATGACGCTGATGACGCTCGACGCTTGGTATTCGCGTATGGCCGGCATCGCCCAGGATTCGCCGATTTCGCGGTTCTTCGCGACGTATTTCAACGACGATTTCATGGAGCGCCGTTTCCAGACCATGCATCTCGATCCGTCCATGGCGGGCCGCATGTAGCGCGTTCGAACGGGTCGCGCGGCCGGATGCGGTGGACGAGTGCGGTGGTGGCCGCGGTGGCGGACGGCCGCGTTTCCGCCGGAGGCCGGGCATGAGCGTGGTGCGCGTCTTGTCGTGCAAGTGGCAGGCGGCTGTGGCTTCCCGCCGGAAACCATGGTCGGCCTGTGCGTGCGGTCCGTTACGCCGCGAAGCTCTGCGCGAGTTGGCGGATGAGGTCGGGGCGGTGTCCGCTCCACGAGGAATTTGGTGAGATGACCACCGGAATCTGCTTGAATCCGGCGTCTTTGATCTGTTCGAATGTGGATGGGTTCTGCGTCAGATCGATGGCGACATAGCGCACGCCCAGTTTGGAGAGTTCTTGTTCGGTGGCTTCGCATTGAGGATTGCTTGGATTGGTGAAGACGGTGACGGTCATTCGATTCCTCCCTATGCAAGCGGCTTCCGTGCCGGGAAGCCTTGTCGGCCACGTTTTTCGATTGTCGCCCACCGAGATGAGCCGTTCCTCAGTATACACTACCTGTAGTGGTGTGTTGGATGCTCTTCCACTGCATATAGTGGGGAATTCCCCATAATACCGAAATAATACGAACAAATGTTCGATGCGATAAGTCTATCATCATGTGACGCTTCGCCCTGCTCGTCGTGTGTCTCGACCATGCCGGCGGCCGCGGGGCATCCCATGGTTCCGCAGTGGATAATCATCTAAAATAATCAAGGAATCAAAAACAAGGAGGCATGCATATGCCGGTCATCAGCATGTTCTGAAGCCGTATGCATTAGGCCGTGCCTGTGCGGTCATGGCGTCTGAACGCGTCTGCGATCGGCGGTCTTTATTTCATGCGGATAAAGCAAACCCCTTGGAATCGCTGTGATTCCAAGGGGTTATGCATTATGTTCGGTGCCCCCCGTGGGATTCGAACCCACAACCCACGACTTAAAAGGACGCTGCTCTAACCGTTGAGCTAGAGGGGCAACAATCGGCCATTATACAGCATCCCATGCGATGTGACAAACGCGCATGTTCGCGCGCATGCGAGTTCGTGTCCGGTGGGCTTATGTTCCGGGATTCCGGATACGGACCTTTGACGGTGCCGAAGACGGTGCGGTTTCAGATCGCCGCATGGTGGACGGCATGATTCGCATGGCAGGCAATATGACGGGGCGGCGACCGTACCGCGCCCGTCATCGCGATCTTCACGGCAGGCTCTTCTGCACACCCTCCTACAGTAATCAGCATGTCATGCACAACGATTCTTGTAGGCAAAAAAGCCAGCTACGACGGCTCCACCATCATCGCCCGCGACGATGACTCCGGTTCCGGCCGCTATGATCCGAAGAAGTTCGTGGCGGTCGCGCCCAAGGACCAGCCGCGCCACTACCGCAGCGTGCTCAGTCATGTCGAAATCGACCTGCCCGACGACCCATGCCGGTACAGCATCGTGCCGAACGTGCTGCCGAACCGCGGCATCCTCGCCGAAGCGGGCGTCAGCGAACGCAATGTGGCGATGAGCGCCACCGAAACCATCGCAGTCAACGAACGTGTGCTCGCCGCCGATCCGATGGTCGTGCTGCAGCCGGCCGACGAGTCCGACGGCACGCCGGAAGTGCCCGGCGGCATCGGCGAGGAAGACATCATCACCCTCGTCCTGCCATACGTCAACACCGCGCGCGAAGGCGTCAAGCGCCTCGCGGAGCTGCTCGAAACGTACGGAACATACGAATCGAACGGCATCATCATCTCCGATGTGAACGAAATCTGGTATGTCGAGACCATCGGCGGCCACCATTGGATCGCGCGCCGCGTGCCGGACGACTGCTATGCGACCATCCCCAACCAGCTCGGCATCGACTACTTCGATTTCGACGACGCGTTCAGCGACGCCCGCGAATTCATGTGCAGCGCCGATCTCCCGGAATTCATCGAAACGCACCACCTCGGCCGCACGGCGGGCACGCAGGGTGGCACGCACGGCAGCCACTGCAATCCGCGCACCATCTTCGGCACGGCAACCACCAAAGACCACATCTACAACACGCCCCGCGCCTGGTACATGCAACGGTACCTCAATCCCAGCGAGGACTGGGATTCGCCGGCGGCCCGTTACACACCCACATCCGACGATATTCCGTGGTGCCGCGAACCGGAGAACGCCGTCACCATCGAAGACGTCGACTTTTTGATGAGCGCCCATTTCGAAGGCACCCCATACGATCCGTACGGCACCATCGGCACGCAGGAAAGCCGCCATCGCTACCGCCCGATCGGCATCAACCGCACCGGGCACATGGTGGCCATGCAGATTCGTCCGTATGCGCCCGAATCCAGCCGTTCGATCATGTGGATTTCCTACGGTTCCGGCCCGTTCACCGCGGCGACGCCGTTCTATGCGAACGTCGACGATACGCCCGCCTATCTGCGCGACACCACGCCGGAGGTGTCGACGGACTGCCTGTACTGGTCGAACCGTCTGATCGCGGCGCTCGCGGACGCGCATTATTACGAGACGAGCAACATGGTCGAAGGATTCGCGGAAGCCGCGCGGGCGTTCGGCCATCGTCTGGTGGAACGCACGGACGCGAAGCTCGCGGCGTTGGAGGCGGAATCCGCGGACGGATTCCAGAACATCGCGCAAATGGAGGAGTCGAACGGCGAAATGGCGGAATACCTGCGCAAGCACGTCACGAAGCTGCTCAATGACGTGCTGTACACGTCCAGCAACCTCATGCGCAACAGTTTCGCGATGTCCGACCGCTGGAACTGAGACGACATAGGATTGGAATCGGATTGGAATCCTTCGGACCGCGAAACCATCGTGCCAAACATGCAGTTTGGAAATCCGTTGTGCCAAATATGCAGGACACGCCCGGATTTTACGGTGTCGGACTGCATGTTTGGCACTTTCGATTAATCGGATTGGGGAGAACTGCATGTTTGGCACGATGGGTTGTGCCGAGCATGGTTGTTC
>DKCF01000010.1:4800-6536 GCA_002451435.1 Bifidobacterium sp. UBA6881
TTCGGATGACTGGTTGATCAGATGACGGGTTATCTCCAACATGGTCGTCTCAACCATGGATTGTCCCGATTGCGAATCAATCGGATTATGGTCCCACCGGGTCGCAGGCCAATCAGATTGCGGATTATCCCTTAATCGAAGATCGGCCACCTGAAGACCGGCCATCCCGAACATGGACTATCCCGAAGACGGTCCTTTCCAAGACGGTTCTTCCGAAGATAGTCCTTCTCAAAATGGTCTTTCCGGAAACGGTTCTTTCGAAGACGGACCTTCTGAAGATGGACCGTGCCGATTACCAATCAATCGGATTACCGACAGATCAAATTACCGACGGGTTACCGACGAATCGGCGGAATCAGTTGAATCCGACGACGTGTTCGGCGACGAAATACCCCTTGCGGATCACGAATCGTCCGATGGAACCGTGCAGGTTCAGCGCGCGCGACATCGCCTTCTTGTGCACGTCCGCGTAGATCGTCGGGGAATATGCCTTGATGTCGGCCCACAGGGCCTTCTTCTTCGCATAATTCTCCGGATCGCGCGACAAAATCATGAATACGCTCGCCACGGAGCTTTCGATCGCCAGGAAATGGATCATGTAGCGGTACAGGCCGTCCGGCACCGTGCCGCGTTCCGGCGTGGCACGCACCATGCACTGGTTCACAAGCCGCAGCTGGTCCACGCGGCGGATCATCACATCGGTCTGCACGCTCTGCCCGTCGCGGCCGATGAAATAGTGGTAGAACGGCGTATCCAGGTACTTCAGGGACTTCACCCACGGGAACGGCTGGTACGCGTAGATGAAATCGACGTAGAACGTGTGTTCCGGCAGCTTCATGCCCGATTCGCGCACCACGGCCGTGCGGTAGATCAGCGCGTGCATGAGGATGTATTCGGTCAGTCCGAAATGGCCCAGATCGTCCCACGTCAGACGCTTGCCGGGCTCCATCGCATGACGGAAGTTCACGGTGTGCTTGTTGCGCTTGCCGACCTTGTCGTACACGTAATTGGTGACGAGCATATCGATGGGGTCGGCGCCCGCGGCCTCCTCGCGCAGTTCGGCCATGACCTGTTCGAGCGATTCCGGGCCGACCCAGTCATCGGCGTCCACGACCTTCACGTACATGCCGCTCGCCGCCGCGATGCCGGTGTTGACCGCGCCGCCGTGCCCTTTGTTCTCCTGATGGATCGCGCGCACGATTCCCGGATAGCGTTCCTCGAACGTCTTCGCCATCTTCAACGTGTCGTCGGATGATCCGTCGTCGACGATCAGCACCTCAATGTCGTCGTTGCGCTTCGCCGCGATCAGCGACATGACGCACCGTTCCAGGTATTCGGTCATGTTGTACGCGGGTACCACGAAGGTGAGCGTCTTCTTCTCCTGCATAATGTTCCTCGGATCGGTCCGTGCGGCTGGGGCGTCGCCTCGACGGTCAAAAAGCATAACGAAACTAACGTAGCACCATGTTCGCGCGAGGGGAATGAATGTTGGATGATTCATACCCTGAAAAACGCGATCTGCACCTGATATTTCCCTTACGGACAGATTGCCTATGGTTCGTTGGCCGTTATGTCGGTTGTTGTTTTCGGTTTTCTTCGATTGTCTGGTTGCCTATTGTCTGGTTTCCTTGGAGTCCGTTTTCCGGACTTCTCGGATTCCTTGGTTTCTCTGGATTCCTGTGTTCTTTGGAATCCCTCGGTTCTGGATTTCCGTATTCCTCTGTCTTCTTGGTTTT
>DKCF01000010.1:6632-7938 GCA_002451435.1 Bifidobacterium sp. UBA6881
TTTCAGGATTCCTGTGATTCCGCGGACTCCGCAGGCCCTTCGGATTCCGCGGAATCCCGGTCATTCTGGTTGCGGCGCGCGATTTCCCTGATCTCGTGTTCCTTGCTCACGTCCTCATGTTTGGTTTCCTTGGCTTCGCGCTCCGCCTGCCGGCGTGCCTGTTTGACGGCCTTCGCGCTCTCGAAGCGCAGTTCCGGCTTGGCTTCCATGCGGCTCAGACCGTACCATGCCAGATTCACGATGTGCGCGGCGAGCTGCTCCTTGCTGATTTTGCGTTGGTCGGCCCAGTATTGGCAGGTGTAGACGGTCATGCCGATGAGCATCTGCGCGTAGTACGGCACGCCCTTGGCGGGCAGGTGCTGCCGCTTGAACGCCTCGGTGAGTATGTCTTCGACGCGGATGGAGATGTCGCCGAGCAGCGAGTTGAATGATCCCGCGGGATCGGTTTTCGGCGAATCGCGGGTGAGCACGCGGAATCCCTCGGCGTTCTCCTCGACATAGGTGAGCAGCGCGAGGGCGGTGCGTTCGACGATCTGCCGCGGATGCGCCTGCGGATCGGACAGCGCGTTGATGAGGGTGTCGGTGAGCGCGCGCATCTCGCGGTCCACCACCACGGCGTACAGGCCTTCCTTGCCCCCGAAATGCTCGTATACGATGGGCTTCGAGACTTTGGCGGTGGCTGCGATCTCCTCCACGCTCACCGCCTCGAATCCCTTGGCCGCGAACAGCGACCGACCGATTTCGATGAGCTGTTCGCGCCTCTGATACGACGTCATTCTGGATGTACTGGCCATGCCGCCTAGTTTTTCACGCCCCGTGGATACGTCCGATTCCACCTTCCCGAATCGGGCATCGGCGATTATGGAACCGCAGTGAACATGTTTTTGCGCGGCTATGGAACTTTGCATGGAATGAGCATGTCGCATTCCAGGGTTTTGCGTAGTGCAAGATTCCGCGTCCGCGCGACCGGGGATATGGGATGTCGGATTGCGCGACCGCGCGTCGAATTCCGTGGGCATTGGACTATCCGCGGGATGGTCAAGAAGGTATGACTGCCGTGTCCGTTGCGCTTTTTAGGCTGGAATCATGGATACGAATGTGATTATTGCGATTGTCGCCGTCATTGCGATCGCGGCGGTTTTGGTGATCGGCGGATGGTGGCTCGGCAAGAGCCGCAAGGCCGCCGTGGCGAAGTCCACCGAAGCCGCGAAGGCGAAGGCCGACGCCCGTCTCGCCGCGGAAAGGGCCGCCGCCGAAAGCGCCGTGGGCACCAAGGAAACCGCCGAATCAGCCGCAGAGGAAACCG
>DKCF01000010.1:8133-9364 GCA_002451435.1 Bifidobacterium sp. UBA6881
ATGCAGCGTCTCAAGGCGCGCCTGTCCAAGTCCGGCAACCCGTTCGGCAAGGCCCTGTTCAACATCCTCGCCAAAGATCAGCTCTCCGAAGCCGACTGGGAGGACGTCGAAGACACCCTGCTGCTCGCCGATGTGGGCGCGGAAGCCAGCGAACAGCTGGTGGACGAGCTGCGCAACGACGCACGCATCGCGGGCCAGTCCGATCCGGCCGAAGTGCGCGCGGCGCTCAAAGACAAGCTGCTCAAGCTCGTCGGCACCGATACCGACCGCCGCCTCAACGCCAACAAGGAGAATGCGAACAAACCGAGCGTCATCATCATGGTCGGCGTGAACGGCACCGGCAAGACCACCACCGCGGGCAAGCTCGCCCGTCTGTTCGTGGCCGATGGCAAGAAGGTCATGATGGGCGCGGCCGACACCTTCCGCGCGGCGGCCGCCGACCAGCTGGAGACGTGGGGCGACAAGGTGGGCGTGCCGGTCGTGCGTTCCGACAAGGACGGCGCAGACCCGGCCTCCGTCGCGTTCGAAGCCAGCGCCAAGGCCAAGGAAGAGAACGCCGACGTGCTCATCATCGACACCGCCGGCCGTCTGCAGAACAAGTCCAACCTGATGGACGAGCTCGGCAAGATCCGCCGCGTCACCGAAAAGAACCTGCCGGTGGACGAAGTGCTGCTCGTGCTCGACGCCACCACCGGCCAGAACGGCATGACCCAGGCCAAGGTGTTCGCCGAGGCGATCGGCATCACGGGCGTCGTGCTCTCGAAGCTCGATGGTTCCGCCAAGGGCGGCATCGTGATCTCCGTGCAGAAGGAGCTTGGCGTGCCCGTGAAGCTCGTCGGCCTGGGCGAAGGTCCGGACGACCTCGCGCCGTTCGATCCGGAAGGCTTCGTCGACGGCATCCTCGCCTGACGTCCATCTCCATTCCGCAGCGACAACGCCTCCCGACACCGGGAGGCGTTGTCGCGTTATCGAGACAATCAAATGTCCGATGCCTCGGAACCGGACATTCAGGAATCGGGATCCCCTCGGTCATCCGGCAACGGCGGTTTTCGCATCTTGCGTTATTGCGCGACCGTCGCACCGGCCGCGGTGTCCGCCACCGGCACTTTGCGGATCGTCAGCTTCAGCAGCAGCGGCGCGACCAGCGTCACCAAAGAGATGATGAAGATGATCGTCGAATAGTATTCGTTGCCGAGCACATGCTCGCTGAATCCGATCTGCGCGGTGATCA
>DKCF01000010.1:9448-20528 GCA_002451435.1 Bifidobacterium sp. UBA6881
CCGGCCATGCGGCCGCCCAATCCGCAGCCGACGACCTTCGTGACGACGCCGAGCACCGTCATGATGGCGATGAACACGATCATGCGCGAATCATCCACGGCGGTCGTGTTCAGTCCGATGCCGACGAAGAACACCGGCACGAACAACGTGTCGCCGACCGGCTCGATGCAGCGGTCGGCCTCCTCCGCGTAATCGCTGTTGCTGACGGCGATGCCGGCGAAGAACGCGCCCACCGCGTAGCTCAATCCGGCGAGATTCGACGCCCACGCCATCGCCAGGCAGATGATCACCGCCATCACCGCGATTCCGGAAGGCGCCTTGAGCACGCCGGCCAAGGTCATCAGCGCGGGTGCCACCCATACGATCACCACCACCGCGGCGACGAAGAACAGCACCTGCTTGAGCAGAATCAGCCCAAGTCCCATAACGTCCACGTTGCCGGTGTTCACCAACGTGCTCATCACCGACAGCAGGATCACGCCGATCACGTCGTCCGCAACGGCCGCGCCGAGAATCGACACGCCTTCGCGGGAATCCAGCAGGCCGGCCTCCTTGAGCACGGCCACGGAGATCGACACGGACGTGGCGGAGAACACCACGCCGATGAACGCGGCCGGAATCGGCTTGAAGCCGAACAGCAGGCTCACCCCGCCCATCACCGCGACGGGGAACACCACGCCCATGCACGCGATGATGATGGCGGCCTTCGAATACTTTTTCAGCAATTGCAGGTCGCAACCGACGCCGCCGAGGAACATGAGGATGATGATGCCGAGATCGCTGAACAGCGACAGCGAATCGCTCATATGCAGCACGTTCAGCAATGCCGGACCGCATATGATGCCGACGAGGATCTGCCCGATGACCTCCGGCAGCTGCAGTTTCCGGCATGCCAGCCCGGAAACCGTGGTCAGCATCAAAATGGCGCACAGCGAAATGATGAACGTCGCCATGTTCTTCTCCTTTATCCGTATCGGTTTCCGCCGATGTCTCCTGTTCCGCGCTCAACAATACGGGCAAGACGGTAGCGCGGGGCGACGAACCTATGCGTGCCGTTGCATGGCGGTGAGCCGTGAATGCAACAGGGCCGCAAACCATATAATCGGGCATCCGAAAACAACATCACTGTATTTTTCCCATATTACGGGTAATCGTTTTTCGTCATGACTTGGTAATGCCGAGCTTACTTGAACCGCGTCGGAAGGAAACAAACCGATTCGATGATGCGAATCAACGGTTCACATTCAAACCCGTTCCAATATGGCGCGACCGGCACCAAGCTGATGCCCGCCTGACGGCCATGGATGCGGCGTTTGGCCTTAAGAGAGGAAGGAAGTGACGACCATGTCTTCGACAAACGTAATTTGGACATTGGTCACCGCCGTTCTGGTATTCATGATGCAGGCCGGTTTCGCCATGCTGGAAACCGGCTTCACCCGTGCCAAGAATGCAGGAAACATCGCCATGAAGAACATGACCGATTATTGCATCGGTTCGGTTCTGTATTGGATCATCGGTTTCGGTCTGATGTTCGGCCCGTCCATCGGCGGCATCATCGGACACCCTGATTTCTTCGTGATGGGCACCTATCAGTACAACAGCTTCGTGCCCACACCCGTGTACCTGATGTTCCAGACGGTGTTCTGCGCGACCAGCGCCACCATCGTTTCCGGAGCAATGGCGGAACGTACGAAGTTCGCTTCGTATCTGATTTACAGCGCCATCATTTCCGCGGTCGTATACCCGATTTCCGGCCATTGGTGCTGGAATTCCAATGGCTGGCTCGCCCAGCTCGGCTTCCATGATTTCGCCGGTTCCACGGTGGTGCACATGGTCGGCGGCATTTCCGCGTTGATTGGCGCCATTTTCCTTGGACCCCGTATCGGCAAGTTCGACAAGGACGGCAAGCCGCGCGACATCCCCGGCCACAGCATGACCCTCGCCTGCCTGGGCATCTTCCTGCTGTGGATCGGCTGGTTCGGCTTCAACCCCGGCTCCACGATCACCGCGGACGGCAAGGCCACGTGGTACTCCATGGGCAACATCTTCATCACCACCAACCTCGCCGCTTCGGTCGGCGCATTGACCGCCATGTTCCTGGCTTGGGCCAAGTACGGCAAGCCTGATGTCGGCATCACCATCAACGGCGCGCTGGCTGGCTTGATCGGCATCACCGCGGGCTGCGACGCGGTCAATCCGGTGGGTGCGTTCTTCATCGGTCTGCTGTCCGCGTTCATCTACGTGTTCGCGGCGGAAATCGTCGAGAGGAAGTTCAAGATCGACGACCCGGTGGGCGCTTTCGCGGCCCACGGCTGCTGCGGCGCGGGCGGCACGCTGATGGTCGGCCTGTTCGCCACGGACGGTGGCCTGTTCTATGGCGGCGGCATCAAGCTGTTCGGCATTGAGCTGCTGGGCGTCGCCTGTGTGGCGCTGTGGACCACCGTCACCATGTTCATCACCTTCTGGGTGCTGAAGCACACCATTGGACTGCGTGTTTCCGCCAAGGAGGAGATCGAGGGACTTGATCTGCCGGAGCACGCGTTGGCCAGCGCCTACGCCGACTTCGCGCCGAGCAAGATCGAGCTTGATGAGGACGCCTACGAAAAGAAGGTGGCCGGCATCAAGGACTGAAACACTGAAGGCCATTCCGGAAGCGGGTCGTCACGATGCCTTCGGGCATCCGGTGACGACCCGCGATGGGATGTACCGGACGAATTGGCTTCGGGCCGAATCGAATGAATTCCAAAAATCGCGATATGGGACTGACGGCCGGCCGCCGCTGATTGTCCATGTTCCATATCGTGATATTCCGCAACCGTTTCGGCAATGTGCCTTTTCTGGCGTCATGGCTTTCTTATCGCAATAATTACCGTGTTCTACTAGGTGGCGGACCACTATCGCGTTACGTTGCCGTAACACTTCGTAACGTTTTCAAAACGAGCGCGGCGTTCCATACCATGGTGTTAGCTCCACACGATGGAGTTAGGAATTGTGAATTCGGAAAGATAAGAAAGAGAGGGTGACATGGGCCAGCTTGATTCTGGAAATGCCGCGTGGATTTTGACCTGCGCATCCCTTGTGTTCCTCATGACGCCGGGCGTGGCGTTCTTCTATGGTGGCATGGTCCGCGCGAAGGCCGTGCTGAACATGATGATCATGGAGGCCGCGGCGCTGTCCGTCACCATGATCATCTGGGTGCTGTGGGGATGGTCGATCTCCTACGCCGGAACGTCTGTCGGCGGCATCTTCGGCGATCCGGCCACGGGCTTCCTGCTGAAGGATTCCATGGTCGCCGACAACGGCACGTTCACATCCGCGTCGTTGAACTCCAACCACTATCCGGTCAGCGTGGACGTGGCGTTCCAGGCCGCGTTCGCGATGATCACCGTCGCGTTGATCTGCGGCGCCATCGCCGAGCGCGTCAAGTACTCCACGTGGATGATCTTCGTCGCGCTGTGGATCACCTTCGACTACGCGCCGCTCGCCCACATGGTGTGGAACGGCGGCCTGCTGTCCGCCGACGGTGCGATCTCCCAGGCCATCGGCGCCGCCGCCCATGATTTCGCAGGCGGCACGGTCGTGCACATCAACGCCGCAGTCGCCGCGCTGGTCATCGTGCTCATCATCGGCAAGCGCAAGGGCTTCGGCACGCAGCCGTTCCGTCCGCACAACGTTCCGTTCGTGATGCTCGGCGCCTTCCTGCTGTGGTTCGGCTGGTTCGGCTTCAACGCCGGTTCCGCGTTCGCGGCCAATGGCACCGCCGGCTACGCGTGGGTCTCCACGTCCGCCGCTTCCGCCGCCGCAATGCTCTCCTGGGGCTTCACCGAGAAGATCCGCACCGGACACTACACCGCCATGGGCGCCGCCTCCGGTATCGTCGCCGGTCTGGTCGCCATCACCCCTGCCGCCGATGTGGTCTCCCCGCTGTGGGCCATCGTGCTGGGTGCCATCGTCGGCGTCGCCACCTGCTTCGCCTGCGGTCTGAAGTTCAAGCTTGGTTATGATGATTCCCTCGATGTCGTCGGCGTGCATGGCGTCGGCGGTTTCCTCGGCACCATCCTCGTCGGCTTCTTCGCCGAAGGCACCGGCCTGTTCGCAGGCGGTGATTGGAGGCAGCTCGCCGTGCAGTTGGTCGTCGCGCTCGTGGCCATCATCTGGTCCGCGGTCATCACCGGCATCATCGCCTTCGCTCTGGAGAAGACCATCGGCTGGCGCGTCACCGAGGCCCAGGAGGTCGGCGGCATCGATCTGGCCGACCAGGGCGAACGCGCTTACGATTTCGCTGGCACCGCCAGCTCCGTTCTTAAGGAGATGAAGTGAGATGAAGCTCATTACCGCCATCATCCAGCCCCATAAGCTCGACGACGTCAAGGAGGCCCTCGCGGCCGCGGGCGTGCACGGTCTGACCGTGTCGGAGGCCAACGGCTACGGCCGTCAGCGCGGCCACACCGAGGTCTACCGTGGCGCCGAATACACCGTGGACCTGATTCCGAAGATCCGCATCGAGGTGCTGTCCGACGACGCCGACGCCGAGACGCTGGTCAACGTGATTGTCAAGTCCGCCGGCTCCGGCACCATCGGCGACGGCAAGGTCTGGGTCACGCCGCTTGATTCGGTGACCCGCGTGCGTACCGGCGAGACCGGCTCCGCGGCCATCTGATTTGGGCTTCCCGGGCTTTGACGAGCCCGGACGCCAAGAGGACGGATCCCCGCACGTGCTTTGCGCCGTGCGGGGATTTTCGTTCCGCGCCTTTTCGATTTGTGTTCTTTATGGCTTTCGCCCTGTGATCTCGGTCGGTTCCGCCTTCGTGGAGCGTTTCTCCCTTCTGTTTTATATTTCGCGGTCTTTTCGCATGATGGTCCGCACGCCCGTTCGCATTGCAGGGTGTCGCGGGCATCGTGGGCTGCATCGGGCCGCGGGCAAGGATCGCGTGCATATGACTTCAGCAGTCGATGGTCTCAAACAACGGTTCATGGCGTTGAGCCAGCCGGATTCCGATGGCGTGTACCGCAATGGCGCGGCGAAGCGCAAGGCGCGTACGGATCTCGCCATGCGCTGCCTTCGGCAATTATGGCGGGACGCCTGCGGGCAGGTCTCGTTCGACGTGCCGTCCACCGGCATCGGATTGGGCGCGGTCGGATCCCTCGCCCGTGGACAGGTCGGGCCGAGCTCCGACCTCGATCTGGTGGTGGTGTACGAGCCGCATGCGTTGAACGACAAGCAGCTCAACGAGCTCGCCAACAAACTGTGGTATCCCATCTGGGATTCCGGTCTCGACCTCGACCAGTCGGTACGCACCGTCGCGCAATGCGAGGCGGTCACCGACCATGACCTTCCCGCCGCCATGGGGTGGCTCGACGTCGTGCCGATCGCGGGCGACACGCAGCTCATCGAACGCACGGCGGTGTCGATTCTGGAACGCTGGCGCAAGGCCGCCCGCAAACGTCTGCCGGAATTGCTGGACTCCGCCAAATCGCGGCTTGACGAGTTCGGACGCATGGCGTACATCAACCAGCCGAACATCAAGGAGTCGCGCGGCGGATTGCGCGATTCCGTGCTGGTCTCGGCATTGGCCGCGTCCTGGCTCGCCGACCGTCCGCACGGCCGGTACGACGACGCGGTGGAGCGTCTGCTCGATGTGCGCGACTGCGTGCATCTGGTCGCCAACAAAGACATGAACATGCTGCTGTCGCAATATCAGCCGAAAGTTGCGGCGATGCTGGGATTGGCGGATCCGACGTTGCCGGAAGGCGAGCGTGAGGCGAAATCCATCGATGACCTGCAGACGATGCTGGCGCGATTGGGCAGGCAGATCGCGTTCTCACTCGATTCCACGGCGTCGCGCGCCGAACATTCGCTGACGCATGAGAAACCGCGTTTCGCGTTCTTCCAGGTGTTCCAGCCCCGTGCGGGCGGCAAGCGGCAGGCGCCGAAATTCGAATCCGTCGCGCCGGGCGTGGTCAAACACGAGGGGCAGATCGTGCTTGCGCCGGGCGCCGAACCGTCGCAGGACGCCAAACTGGCGTTGCGGGTCGCGACGGCCGCGGCGCAATCCGATCTGCCGATCGCGCCGGGCACGCTGCGCAACCTCGGCAAGTGCCCGGTCGACGACCGCAGTTGGGACGACGAATCGCGCGCGCTGTTCCTGCGGCTTCTGGCGTCGGGGCCGGCGCTGCTGCGCGTATGGGAGGAAATCGATTTCGTCGACATTCCGGGCAGGCTGATTCCCGAATGGCTGGCGATCCGCAACCGTCCAAGCGCGTCGGCCGCGCACCGATACACCATCGACCGCCATTCCATCGAGGTGGTGACGCGTCTCGGCCGGGTCTCGCCGCGCGGCGAACAATACGATGACGGGCGTTACCGGGCGCTGCTGCTCGCCGGGTTGCTGCACGACATCGGCAAACGTCCCGGTGTCGCCGACCATGCCGCCGAAGGCGCGCGCCACACGGCCGCCGTGGTCAAACGCATGGGGTTCGACCGCAACATCGCCCGGTGGGTGACGTTGCTGGTGCGCGAACATCTGACGTTGTCGGAATTCGCCACCGGCAGGGATCCCCGCGATCCCGCGGTCGGCGACGACCTTGCGGCCCGGCTCGACCATGACCCGCTGCTGCTCGACATGCTGTTCGACCTGACCCGCGCCGATGGCTCGTCGCTCGGCGCCACGTCGGGCGAGACTATCTCCAAGCGCTACGGATGGAGCGCATGGCGCGAGACGCTGGTGCGCAACATGTACGACGCGGCCCGCTACCACATGTGATTCGGCCTCGCGCACCGCTCTGGATGTCGTGCGGTCGGTGTTGAACGCTCCGCGCGCCGGATTCGAATGGACCGTCGCGTGGAGTCGTCGGCGGTCCGTGTCGCGGCACAGTCCATCGGCGCTTCACGGAAATGTGGGGAACATATCACCTTGAGTTCACTTCGGCAAATCGAAAATGGGGAAATCGACGGATATGCAAGGGCAATCCCCAAGTTATCCACTCGGTTATCCCCATTTGGTGGATAACTCGGATTGTTTTCCACACAGTTATCCCCAATATGTGGATAACTCGGGTTTTTCTTGATTGCTTATCCACATTTTCGCGCTCCGAGCGTGTCGTTTTCTCCGGCGACACGATGTTGGGGAAATTCGTGCATAAATCGATGTGCCATCCGGCGATGGCGTCGCGACGCTATACGATTGCTTTCGGAAAACACGCGCTCGCGCGTGCGTGAAGAAACACGGTATATCGATCGACGATTGAGGGAGCGGCATGGCTGAGGGCAATTCGTGGGGCAACGATTCGGCGCGGGGAAGCGAGTTCTCCGCCGGAACGGCCGGCAGCGTCGTCCGCGACCCGCTGTTCGACCGCGTGCCGCCGCACGACGACGCCGCGGAAATGGCCGTGCTCGGCGGCATGCTGATGAGCAAGGACGCCATCGGCGAGGTGTCGCAGATGCTCGACGTCACCGACTTCTACCAGCCGCGCAACCAGACCGTGTACGAGGCGATCATCGACCTGTTCGCGGCGTCCCAGCCGGTCGACGCCGTGCTCGTCGCCAACCAGCTGCTCAAAGACGGCGATTTGGAAAAGGTGGGCGGCTCCGACTACCTGCACAGCCTCGTCGCCTCCGTGCCGACCGCGGCGAACGCGACCTTCTACGCCGACATCGTGCACCAGCGCGCCATCCTGCGCAACGTCATCGCCGCGGGCACCAAAATCGCGCAGCTCGGCTACTCCGCGGAAGGCTCGCAGGCCGAAGACGTCGTGAACCTCGCCCAGGCCGAGGTCTACGAGATGTCGGCCGGCAAGGTGCGTCAGGATTACGCGGCGATCGGCCCCGTCATCGCCGACACCCTCGACCAGATCGAACGGCAGCAGAACGGCGAGGTCTCCAAAGGCGTGATGACCGGATTCCGCGACATCGACAAGACGACGCTGGGCCTGCAGCCGGGCCAGATGGTCGTCGTCGCGGGACGACCGGCAATGGGCAAGTCCACGCTCGGCGTCGACTTCGCGCGTTCGGCCGCGCTGCACCAGAACATGACCACCGTGATCTTCAGCCTGGAGATGAGCAAAACCGAATTGGCGCAGCGCATCATCTCCGCCGAGACGAACATTCCGTTGGCCGCCATGCGCCGCGCGGAAGACATCACGCCGGAACGGTGGAGCGTGCTCAACGACCTGCAAGACAAACTACGCAGCGCGCCATTGTTCATCGACGACAGCCCGAACATGAGCCTGATGGAGATCCGTGCGAAATGCCGTCGTCTGAAGCAGACGAACGATCTGAAGCTCGTCGTCATCGACTATCTGCAGCTGATGACCTCCGGCAAGGCAGTGGAAAGCCGCCAGCAGGAGGTCTCCGACTTCTCCCGCGCGCTGAAGCTGCTCGCCAAGGAGCTGGAAGTGCCGGTCGTGGCGCTGAGCCAGCTGAACCGTGGTCCGGAAATGCGCCAGGACAAGCGCCCGCAGCTTTCCGACCTGCGAGAATCCGGCTCCATCGAACAGGACGCCGACGTGGTGTTTCTGGTGCACAGGCCGGACGCCTACGACAAGGAGGACCGTCCGGGCGAGGCGGATATCATCATGGCGAAGCATCGTAATGGTCCGACCGATACGTTCCATCTGGCGTTCCTCGGCGCATACTCGAAGTTCAAGGACATGCCGCAGGACTACCAGAACCAGCAGGAGGTGTGACATGGCGTGGAACTCATTCGCAACGCCGCTGATCGGCAAGGCCGTGCGCAAGGCCTCGCGTCTGGCGCACGGCGGCGGCAGCGCGTTCCCGGGCAAGATCGTGGAGAGCATCGACCCGCAGTTCCTTTCGCGCACCTTGGCGCAGCTGCCGCTCGGCGTGGTGCTGGTCTCCGGCACCAACGGCAAAACCACCACCACCCGCATGGTGGCCAGCATGCTCGGCTCGCTCGGCCTGAAGGTGTTCACCAACCCCACCGGTTCGAACTTCACCCGCGGCGTGGTTTCGGCATTGCTCTCCGAAGTGACGTTGGGCGGCGAACTCGACGCCGACATCGCGGTCCTGGAGCTCGACGAAGCCTACGCCGTGCACTTCGTCAGGCAGGTGAAGCCCGACTACTGTCTGCTGCTCAACGTGATGCGCGACCAGCTCGACCGCTTCGGCGAGATCGACAACACCGCGCGCCTGCTCAGCAAAGCCGCCGCGGCCACCACCGGCACGGTCGTGCTCAACCGCGAGGACCCGCGCATCGCGCGTCTCGCCGACGTGGTGAACACACAGGACGGCGTCGAGGTGCGCTACTTCGGACTTGACGAATCCTTGCGACGGTTCTTCCCCTCCGACGACGAGATGAAAACCACCGTCGCCGAGGAAGCGGACGAACTATCCGCGGATGCGGAATCCACGGCGTCCAGCACGACGGAATGTGGGGAATCCACGGAAAACGCCACGCACCGCAATCCACCAAGCACGGTGGATAAGCCGGCGCAGGAGGCCGACGCGCTGCCCGCCGACGTGACGCTGCTCGCCGTGGGCGACCACCATGCCAGCTTCGGCATCGACGGCGAATCCTACGCGACCGACGTGAAACTGGAAGGCGTGTACAACCTGTACAACGCGGCCGCGGCACTCGCCGTGGTGCGTGCCGTGGTCGCCGACGCGCAGGCGATGTTCCTGCCCTTCGAGCAGTCGCTCTCCGACGCGGACGCCGCCGCGTTGCTCAGGCAGGCGGGCGTCTCGCAGCGCATGATCGATTTCGCCCACTCCGGCACGCAGGCCATGATCGACGCGGCCGCCGAGGTCACGCCGGCGTTCGGCCGCGGCGAGGTCATCGACGTGGACGGTTCGCCGGTGGAGCTGCTGCTTGTCAAGAATCCGATGGGATTCCGCCTGTCGCTCGCGTCCTTCGCGCCGGAAGGCTGCGACACGATGATCTGCATCAACGACGAATACGCCGACGGCCGGGACATGAGTTGGCTGTGGGATGTGGACTTCACCTCGCTGCGCGGCACCGGCGTGGCCATGGTGTCGGGCGTGCGCGCATGGGACATGGCGCTGAGGCTCGAATACGACCAGGTGCCGGTCGAAACCGTCGACACCGAATTGGAGACGTCCGTGGAACGATTCGTGAAGACGAATCCCGGCAAGCCCAAGCACATCTACTGCACCTACACGGCCATGCTCAAGGCGCGCGCGGCGCTGGGGACCATCGCCCATGTCGCCGACGCCGGCGTGGGCCGATGACCGGCGGCACGGCAAAGGAACGAGGAGACGATATGAGCCAGACGATCGACATCGTGTCGCTGTATCCGAAAGACATGAACATCTACGGCGATTCCGGCAACGTGCTCACCGTGAGCCGCCGTCTCGCCCTCTACGGTTACACGCCGCGCGTGCACGCCTACAACCAGGGCGACGCATGGCCCGAACACGTCGATGTGATCCTCGGCGGCGGCGGACAGGACACCGGCCAGAAGAAGATCATCGACGATTTCTTCCGCCGTGCGGACCTTCTGCGCTCGCTCGCCGCGGACGGCGTGCCGATGCTGATGATCTGCGGCCTGTACCAGCTGTTCGGCGAATACTTCGAAACCGTCGACGGCTCAAGGCTTGACGGCATCGGCGTGATCGGCGCGTACACGGTCGGGCGCGACCAGCGTATGATCGGCAATCTGACCGAAACCTCCGACGAGTTCGGCAAGATCATCGGCTATGAGAACCATTCCGGCCAGACGTTCCTGCGCGACGGCGTGCGGCCGCTCGGCACGGTTGAAGCGGACGGCACCGGCAACAACGGCGAGGACCATACGGAGGGCGCGCGCGTCAACAACGTGATCGGCACGTACATGCACGGCTCGCTGCTGCCGAAGAACCCCGCGATCGCCGATTTCCTGATCCGCACCGCGGTGGAACGCCGTTACGGCGCGTTCGATCCGGAGTCGGCTGGTCAAAGCGCCGAGCAGAAGGCGGAACTCCGCCGCATCGACGAGATCGCCGACCGTGCCCGCCGCATCGCCATGTCGCGTCCGCGCTGACCCGTGCGCATCGCAGAACATTCATTGCGATGATCGCCATGCCGTCCGTCGATCGCCACCGTTGCCGAAATCGTGTGCCCGC
>DKCF01000010.1:20569-23555 GCA_002451435.1 Bifidobacterium sp. UBA6881
GCCCGCATTGGAAGACAAGAGACGCGGCCGATGCTATGCGAAATCCGCCATATTCTCCGGAATTGACCGGTTTTGCTCGCCGAATATGCGAACGGCGTGCGATACAGTGGTAGCACCATCACCCAAGGAGGTAATCATGGCTGATTTTGATTTTGGTGACGGCCTGCGCAAGGTGTTCCTCGCCGGTGTCGGCGCATTGGCGACCACCGTCGAGAAGGGCCAGGAGATCGTCGACGATCTGGTGAAGAAGGGCGAGCTGACGGTCGAGCAGGGCAAGGCGCTGAACGCCGAACTCAAGCACAAGGTCCAGGAGGCCAAGGAGACCTCCGCGGCCGAATCCGGCGCCAAAGCGGATGCCGCGGAATCCGACGCCAAGGCCGAATAACCACGTTTCCCCCTCGCCGTCCGTGCCGAACAGCCGGCACGGACGGCGATTTATCATGCCTGTTGTCATGTGCGAAAGGCGATATGTCTGTGAACTCCCAGTCCGATAGGTCGGATGCGGCCCGTCCGGAAAGCGTCGAACCGGTCACGCTTTCCGACAGGGTCAACGCGGTCATCAATCCCGCGGCCGAACCATCGCCGGACGCCGCCGCGCATGCGGCCGGCACGGCGAACGATGCGGGCGGGGCGCGGAACATCCCAGGCCGCGCCGCGAACGGCACAGCGGAAAACCATGGGGGAAACACCGCGGGCGATTCCGCACGCGACGCCTCGCAGCCATTCGTGGCGGGCGAAACCATCGGCATCTTCGGCCCGCGCAAAGACACCTTCTCGCAGCGCTACCACCTCACCAGACGCGGCAAGCTGAGGCGGCTCATGCAGATCGCGCGCATCGCCAACCACTTCGATGCCGTGCACGGGCTCACGCCGGTCAAAATGCGGCTGATGCTCGAAGCGCTCGGCCCGACGTTCGTGAAAGTCGGCCAGATACTGTCGATGCGCTCCGAGATTCTGCCGCAATCCTTCTGCGACGAACTCGCCAAACTGCGCGCCAACGCCGACCCCATGCCCTACGACACGGTGCTGAGCGTGCTGGAAAACGAATACGGACGCCCGACGGACGAGATCTTCGAGCACATCGACGCCACGCCGCTCGGCTCGGCAAGCCTCGCGCAGGTGCATCGCGCGAAACTGCGCACCGGCGAGGACGTGGCGATCAAGGTGCAGCGCCCGGGCGTGCGCGAAACCATGGCGCAGGATGTGTCCATCATGCGCTCCATCGCGCGGCTCGCCACGAAAACCATGCGCAGCGCGCAGGTGGTCGACCTCTCCGGCGTGGTCGAGGAGCTGTGGGACACCTTCGAATCGGAAACCGACTTCCTCATCGAAGCGCGCAATCTGGCGGAATTCAAACGGTTCTGCGAACGATACCGGTACATGGACTGCCCGAAGCCCTATCCTGACCTGTGCACCGAACACGTAGTCGTGATGGACTATGTGGAGGGCATCTCCGTCTCCCACCCCGACCGGCTGGTGAAGGCCGGCTACGACCTCAAGGAGATCGGCACCAAACTGGTCGACAACTACGCCACGCAGGTGCTCGACGAAGGATTCTTCCACGCCGACCCGCACCCCGGCAACATCATGGTGCACGGCGGGCAGATCGTGCTGCTCGACCTCGGCATGACCGGACGGCTCAACGCGAAAACCCGCTCCGTGCTCAAAGACATGATCTTCGCCGTCGCGAAACAGGATTCGCCGGCGCTCGCCGACGGGCTGCTGCGGTTCGCCGGCGCGGAGGCCGACGCCGAGGACTATCCGGCGCTGCTCGCCGACCTCGATGTGATCGTCAAGGAATTCGGCACGGTCGATCTGGCGGACCTCGACATCGCCGCCATGCTCACCGCGTTGACGCAGATGGCGCAGCGGCACGGCATCGAGGTGCCGAGCACCGTCACCACGGTCGGCCGCGCGCTGGTCACGCTCGAAGGATTGCTCGACGAGTTCATCCCCGACGTGAACATGATCCAGATCATCTCCGACCACATCGCGGCAAGCACCTCGAAGAAGGACCTCGCCAAGGACGAGGCGAAATCCCTGGCATTGGAGACGCACGAGGCGCTGCACAGCCTGCTGGCCGCGGCGAACGAGCTGAAGGTGGCCTCGCGCATGCTCACCCGCGGGCAGCTGCGCGTGAACATGGAGATGGTCGGCTCGCAGGAACCCATCCACCTGCTCGCCAACATGGTGAACAGGCTGACGATGGCGCTGATCGTGGTCGGTCTGTTCATCGGCTCGTCGATCGTGTACTACGCGGGCATCAAGCCGGTGATTTTCGGCATTCCGATCGTCGGATTCCTCGGTTACGTGATCGCCTTCATCCTCTCCGTCTGGATCGTGTTCGACATCTACTTCAAAGGACGTGGCTCGAAGAAGCGGTAGCGGCTTCCGGTAGAGTGGATTTTCCGATGGATTTCCTGATGGATTTCCCGGTCCGGGGACTTTCGCATCGGAACCGCATCCATGGCTAAACCATTCCGACCAAGTGGACGGCCATTCCAACCATTCGAGGAGCGAGCATGAGCGAACAGCAGACATGGCGACAGCCGACGTTTGCCGAGGCGCTGGACGTCTCCTCGAAATTCGCGCGCAGACAGCGGCTTCGCAGGCAATTGCACATGCTGTACGCATTCGTCGCGGTGCTGGTGCTGGCCGCGCTCGCGGTCGCCGGCTTTCCCTATGTATTGCAGTGGCATTCGTCGCAGGTCACCGCGCGGACCTCGGATCTGGCCGAACGCAGGGTCGCCGGATGGCCGCGTTCCCGAACCGAACGTGCGCTGGCTGAGGCTCGGGCCTACAACCGTCGTCTCGCCGCATCCAAACAGAGCATGCTCGGCGAGGCGGAGGATCCGTTCTCGGACGCTTCCGGCGGGTCCCACGCCTCCGGCAAGGATTCGTTGTCGCAGAAGGACGGCGAATACCAGTCGCTGCTCGACACCGGCGACGGTGTGATGGGCACGGTCCGCATCCCGAAGATCTCGGT
>DKCF01000010.1:23651-27438 GCA_002451435.1 Bifidobacterium sp. UBA6881
ACCAGCCTTCCCGTGGGCGGCGCGAGCACGCATGCGGTGCTCACCGGCCATCGCGGTCTGGTGGAGGCGGCGATGTTCACACGATTGGACGAGATGTGCACGGGCGACTTCTTCTACATCGAGGTGATGGGCAAGACGCTCGGCTATGAGGTCGACCGCATCGAGGTGATTCTGCCGTCGAACACCTCGCGGCTGCGTGTGGTCAAAGGCGAGGACCGCGTCACGCTGATGACCTGCACGCCATATGGCGTGAACACGCATCGTCTGCTGGTGTCGGGCCATCGCGTATCCATTCCGCAGCCCGCTCCTGATCCGGACACGATGCATGACGCCAAAACGATGGCGGTGGACGCCTTCGCCGCGGTCATGGTGCCTGGATTGCTGCTGGTGTTCGCGTGGCGCCGGCGTAACGCCCCGCGTCCACGCATCATGCGTCACGCCACCGTGCACCTCAGCTCGATGAAGCATATGCGGTGATGACCGACAATACCCCCTAAATGGCCGGTGGTGCCGAAAAATCGGTATTATACCCCCGCCTATTGCAGGGGGTAGAAGTTCTGTCTATAGGGTGAGATAAAAAATAATTATAGATAGATTGTAGTTGCTTGGAAATTCGGGGAAGTGAAGCATCTCGGCGTAATCTAAGCAAACGCACTGACAGAGATAGGCTTGATGATGACGAAGCATGCCTCAACGAGAAGAGGGGGCATGAGAAGGGGTGATGACGCCGTGTCGCGCAATATGCTCGCGAGGCCCTTTTCCGGGTGCCCCCAACGGCTTGTCGCCGCCTGCGTCGTCGTGATGACGATGCTCGCCATGATGGTCGCTGCACCATCGGTCTCCGCCGAGAGCGCATCGTCCACGCCGTTCGCCAGCCATGTGGTGAACGATGCGGTGAGTCCGTCCGGCACCACCATCGATCTGTTCGACTACTGGGTGCAGTCCTATGGCGCGAACGACGAGACGGACAGCTACGACCCGTCCACAGGGCGCTGGTTCAATCACACGAATTCCGGCATCAACAGCGGCAAGCAGCTGAAATTCACCTATGGCGGCGAAAGCTACCAGGGTGCATGGTCGCCGCTCAACCACTGGACGGGAAGCGGCAACGGGCCGCGCTTCGGACTGGTCAACGCGACGCTCACCGATGGGTATCCGACCATCGCCAAAGGGCTCGTCTACGACTACAACGGCAACGTCACCGATGGCACGCAGTCATTGAACTACCTGTTCGATCCGGAGAACACCGATCAATCGAGCTACAAGCGGGCCTATCCGAACGTCACCGGATTGCTGCAGCTGCAGGACGGCTACAACGTCTACGACAGCACCAAGAACTTCGCCACCTTGAACGACAAGGACGTCACCGGCAAATCCTCGTATGCGATGACGCTGTACGACGCGCCGGCGGTGCGTTCGATCAACAATTGGAACAAGATCGGCCAGTTCTTCCCATTCAATTCCGCGAAGGACGTGTTCTCGCAGAACACGAACGGATCGCTGTCCAGCAACGTGCAGTCGCGTGGCGCGAACCTGAACCATTACTTCGGCATGCACGCGAAGGCCGAATTCGTGCAGCCCACCGACGGCATGCTCAACGGCGACGCGATGTCCTTCGACTTCTCCGGTGACGACGACGTGTGGGTGTTCATCGACGGCGTGCTCGTCGGCGACGTGGGCGGCATCCACGACGCGTCCTCGTTGCACATCAACTTCCAGGACGGCACCGTCAAAGTCGCCAACGACACCGGCAGCAGGGTGTACCAGACCACCACGATCCGCGACATGTTCAAGGCCGCCTACGGCGAGGATTCCGACGAATTCAAGGCGGTCGAATGGTCGACGAGCAATCCGAACACGTTCGCCGACGGCGGCTACCACACACTCGACTTCTTCTACATGGAACGCGGCAACGGCGATTCCAACCTGAAGCTCAAGTACAACCTCGCCAACATCCCGTCGAACAGCCTCGTCAAACTCGACCAGCAGGGCAACACGGTGCAGGGCGCGAGCTTCGAACTGTACAAGGCGCAAAGCGATTACTCGTACACCGCCGCCGACCTCATCAGCAAAGGCGTCACCAACCAGGACGGCACCTACACCTTCACCAACTACGAGACCGGCGAGCCGGTGAACTTCGCCGACCTCGCGCGCAACGGCCGCGGCATCACGCATTACGTGCTCAAGGAGACCAACGCTCCGCCGGGATACCGAAAATCCGCGGATATTCGGCTGAGATACCACTTGAGTCCGAACGGCGAGGGCATGCTGCTGTGCAACGAGAACTCCAACACGTGGGATTCCGGCGCATGGTCGGTGGGCCACGAGACGCTGACCGTGGCGAACGGCTCCACGGTGTACGACATCAACGGCAACGCGCACAACGCCTCCACGGGCAAGGTGTTCGCCGTGGTGCTCAACCGCGACAGGACGAGCACCGGCAATCTGGCGACCGACACATGGAACGGCGTCACCGGAAGCTGGCGGACCGGCTGGTCCTTGTCCGGCACGGCGGTGGACGACAGCATGGAATCGATCGCGAGGCTGGCGAAATCGGACGCTTCGGAAGGCACGAATTACCTGCATTTCTTCAGCCGCGACTCCCAAGGCTCGCTGTCCACATACATCTCCGAGCTCCCCGGCGACGTGCGCACCTACTACTACATGCTGAGCGGCGCCGAGCGGGAGAACGCGCTGTACGCGATGAGCGTGTACTACACCACCGCGGACTCCGCCGCCGACATCACGGCGGAGAACACGTATCGCATCGACATGAACGACGAAGGCACGCACGAAGGCCAGATCATGCGTATGTTCGGCGTGCAGATCGCCGTCACCGACGTGCGCAACGCGCCGGTCGTGCAGAAGCTCGACGATGCCGGGAACCCGGTGGAAGGCGCGACGATTGGCCTGTATGCGGCGGACCAGGTGAGCGCGGACGGCAAAACCCTGCTGGAAGGCGCCACGCCGTTGCAGACCTGCGTCACCGCGCATACGGACTATCCATACCCGATGAAGGGCTCCTGCATGTTCGCCATGAAGGGTTCGTCGCAAAGCGGCGTCGCAGACAGCGGCGTCAACCTCGGCAACGGCACGTATTACATCAAAGAGGTCTCCGCACCGGAAGGCTATGAGATCAACAACACGTTGGCGAAGATCCTTGTCACCGATACCGGCATCTTCGCCGACGCGGGCGAAGAGGGCGACGGCGTGACCACGATGACGCATCTGGGCAGCCTGAACCAGGTGCTCAAGCAGTTCGCCGTCAACCGCAGCATCAACCGCACATTGTCGGATCTGGACGTCACCCAGCTGCGCTGCGCCGACGAGCAGTGCGTGACGAACAACGGCTGGCAGGAAAGCCTGGACGGCGAAAACGGCAAAACCGTCGCGGTGAGCTGGCATGGCGATTTCGCGACCGGATACTATTCGCTGGCGGACCAAAGCACGATGACCGACGACGGGTTCGACAACGACACCGGTTGGACGTACTACCGCGTCACCCAGTCTCCCGACACTTCGAACGGCGAATACCGCGGCGCGCGCTTCGACCTGCTGAATTCGAATCTGGCGCATCTGTTCACCGGCGGAACCGTGGTGCGCATCCACGACCAGCGCAAAGGCAGCCTGACGCTGACCAAAACAGTGACCGTCGGCGACGGCTATGACGCTCCCGAAGACGCCGATACGCGCGCGTTCCGGTTCCGCATCACGCTGAAGGCCGATGACGCCGCCAAACTCCAGCAGGACGGCAAAACCGACTATTACTCCGGCACGATCTCCAGCG
>DKCF01000010.1:27546-30444 GCA_002451435.1 Bifidobacterium sp. UBA6881
GCTGCGGCGCGATTCGGCCACGGCGAAATCCGGAGAACTGGAGCGTTGCGTGGCGGACGGAGACACCGACGCGGAACGATGCGCGCAGACCGAACCGGTCACGTTGAAGAACCGGCAGACGCTCACCATCGCCAACATCACGGACGGCGTCGAATACGCCATCCAGGAAACCGAATTGCCGACCGGTTATGTGCTCGACCAGACGAAAACCACCGGCATGACCGGCACAATCAAACGCGCGTCAGGCGTCTCCCAGGCGACGGCGGTCAACCTGTACCAGCCGAACAGCGTCACCCTGAAGGCGCAGGACCTCATCGCCGTGCGCAAAACGGTCAAAGGACTGCCATCCGATGCGAGTGGCGACTATCCGTTCCAATTCCGACTGGACGCGGCACGGGGAACGCCGTTGCCGACCTGCTCCACCGACGAGCGGCTGGCCGACGCCTGCACCGTTTCCGACGTTGACGCCAACGGCAACCACGCATTGCGCAAGACACTGACGTACCGGAGCACTTCGGACGGCTCCCAAGACATGACCTTGGGCGACATCACCTTCACCAAGCCGGGAACCTACACGTACCAGCTGTCGGAGATCACGCCGGCCTCCGGCGCGGCAGAAGGCTTCAACTACTCGCGCGCGCAGTACGCAGTGACGATCGTCGTCGCGGTGGATGACGGCGAACTGCGTGTCGCGAGCGTCACCCTCACCCGCATGCTCGACGATTCCGGGGCGACGGTCGCCGACGGCACGGCAAGCGATCGCGTCGCCGAATTCACCAACGAATACAGCAAGGACCCCCGCGTGGTGACCTTCTCCGCCACCAAGAACTACACGGAGAACGGCTATCCGTACCAGGCGGGCATGTTCAGCGCGACGATGAGCGCGGTCGGCAGCTTCGTCACCGCGGACGGCGTTCCCGACACCGTTGCGGCATTGCCGACGAACGCCGGTGACGTGCCGATGCCCGAAGGCAGCGGCACGGATGGCGTGACGGTCGGTTTCGACGAATTCCGCGTCGCGAACTTCCCGCAGATCTCCTTCAACGCCGGCACCGGCAGCCATACCTACGTGTACAAGGTGGTGGAACCGGCCGGAACCATCGGCGGCACCGCGATGACCTACGATTCCACGGAATACTATGTGTTCGTCGCGGTGACGGTCACCGATGGCATGGTGCACGCGAACATCACGTACTACCGGAACGTCGATGGCGTGCTGCAGGAGGTCAAGGCGCACAATGACGGAACGAACGCCATCGTGTTCGCCAACACCTACCATGCCGCCGCAACCTCGGCGGCGCCGCAAGGCTCGAAAACCCTGACCGGCCGCGCCCGCACCGCGAAGGACTCCTTCTCCTTCACGCTCAAGGCCGCCGATGAGACGACCAAGGACGCCGTGGCCGCAGGAAACGTCACGGGCGCGAACTGCCCGGCGACCGGCTGCACGTCGGACGGCGTGCTCGCCAAAGCCACCACCACGGGAACCGAAGCCGAATCCGGCGCGGCCCAATCATTCCAGTTCGGCCAGCTCACTTTCGCCAAAGCCGGCACCTACGTGTTCGCCATCACCGAAAACATTGGAAACGCGGGCGGCGTCACCTACGACGGGCATGTGTCGACCGTCACCTACGTGGTCGCCGACACGGACGAGGCCGGCAACCACACCGGCACATTGCGCGTGATCGGCGTCACCTACGACAATGCGACGGCATCGACCGACATGGACCGTGCGAACACCACGGCCGCGGCGTTCACCAACACCTATGCGGCGTCGCTGCGCTACGCGGGATTCGATGTGGTCAAAGAGCTGAACAACGACACCTACAACGCGACGGGCACGGCACGCAACCTGTATGCGGGGGAGTTCACCTTCCAGATCAGCGGTGTTGACGAGGCGTCGCAGAAGCGCATCGCCGCGGCGACCTTCGCCAACGACCGTTCCTTCGTCAACGGCGCGGCGGCCGCCACGGCCAGTGGCACCGTCCATCGTGCCACGGATGTGATGGCGAACAAGCTTTCCGACCTGACGTTCAACGAAACGGACGCTGGCAAAACCTACGAATTCAAGATTGTGGAGCTCGCGCAGCACACCAATCCGAACACCGGAACAACCAACACCCAGCCGGACGCCGACTCCAAGGCGCCGACGACATGGGGCAACAGGAACGATGTGAAAATCGACGGCGTCTGGTGCAAGCAGTGGGTCTACTACGTGCGCGTCACGGTGAAGGACAACGGCGACGGCACGCTCGGCGTGACCTCGACGGCGTTCTGCGAGAAGTCGGACGGCGGCAAACGGCAAATCGCCCAAGTCGACGGCAACACCAAGTTCGGGCAGAAAACCATTCTGTTCACCAATTCGTACGAGCAGGCCAAATCGGTGTCGTCCAAGGCCGCGCCGCTGTACAAGCAGCTCGCGGGCCGCGAATGGACCGATTCCGGCAAAGACAGGTTCGTTTTCAAGCTGGAGAAATGCAACTACAGCAACAAGCTCGGCTCGTTCAGCGATGCGAACAACATCTCCTGCGCCACCGACAGCGGGACCCTGAACACGTTGCCTGAGCCAAGCGCCGGCATGCAGGTCACCGTCGGCAAATCCGATTTGGTATCCACCAAAGCCGGCGATCTGGCGAGCATCGACTTCGGCGATTTCACCTTCTCCAAGGCGGGCGCCTACGTGTACAAGGTGACGGAAGTCGCCGGCACGGACGCGACGCTCACCTACGCGACGAACATACGGTACCTGAGGTTCCGCGTCGAAGAGAACCAGATGAAGGGCACGTACACGGTGATCGCGACCACGCCCGGCTACGATGCGCCGACCGCCACCGACGAAAACGACGGCGGCGCGTTCGTGAACGTATGCCGCAGCGCGGAAAGCCTGCCGCTCACCGGCGG
>DKCF01000029.1:0-1670 GCA_002451435.1 Bifidobacterium sp. UBA6881
AATAACCGTCAAATAAAAAAACGTTGGAAAATAACCATTTTTGACAATCACACCGCAAGAAAACGGGTTACTCATCAAATAAATATGCGAATCAAGCCCAACTTGGAATGTACTCCATTCTCTTCTTGGAAGCTTCCGGATCAACCGGCCTGACACGGCCTTCGTTTACGCAATCTCGAATCAATCGGGAAATCTGCGAAGAATAAGACTCATCCAAACCGAACCGCTTGCGCAAAGACGAATTCGTCAGACTCATTCCATTCGCGAACTGTATGCATGCATGCCAATAACAAGAATCCCTTCGCTCCATCGGGCTCAGTTCTGTATATGGACGGTACCGAGAAAGCCGAACCATCATACTGGAGTTCTCGGCATTACCCGACTGCTGCACCACAGGTGACGGCAAATGAGCGGTCTCACAGGCATCAATGATTTTATCCCAGCCGGACCCCGCTTCCTCGCACATATGCAACCGGCGAGATAGCTCCGCCAATCGCGGATTCCTTGTCTCAGGTGGATCATTGACCAATCGTTCAACGCTGATCAGCGAATTACCTGGATTTGAAAACTCTATTCGATTATCAAAAATCTCGATAAGCGGACCAGCGCCGCGTACGGTAAGATCCTGATGAATCAACATATTCGCTAGTAGCTCGCGAATCGCAATTGCCGGATAATCGGTATGCGTAATGCGCAAGGCGCGACCAATCGTCTCCGTTTCAGGTAACCAAGGTTGCAAAAACACCATCACCGCCTCCATATCTGCATACCCCCGTGCATATGTTTGCGCACGACTCGGCGAAGACTTTCGCACACCTTCATATTTGATGACACGCAACGCCTTGCGTGAAACAGTCGGGAAACTCTGCATATCCCTAGCAAAAAGCAACGCACCAAGATTGGTGACCGCGTATTGACCACTGTCTAATGTTTTGATTAGACCATCCGCCTCAAGATAATGCAAAACAGCTTCTTGATTGGCCGGCAGCGGAGTATTAGTCTGTGAAAAATACACATTCCAATCAAGCAGAGACAACGCTTCTTCGGCAGTAAGCCAACGATCCGCAATTTGCTCTTCAAACGATTCCGACTTGGTCACCTCCCACAAGCGTCGTTCTCGTTGCGAATTCTTGGCTAATGGCTGAGTGGAAGTACCCGAGCGCACGTACTCGGTTCCATCGAAGGAAACCGGATATCCCCCGGCTGGCCAAATACGAAGAATCACCATCTTGTGATCACGCACATCAACCGGAATGAAACTGAACTCGGCGTTTTTAGACAGCTTGAGTCGAAGCCAGAGTTCTAATTCCTGTCCCTTATGCTTGGCTGCGAGGGGATTGAACGAGGTACCAATTATTTCGTGAGTGGAATCATCCACGCCCCACAACATATAGGCGTAGTCCTGACCTTCCATAACCGCAGCATTGGCAAGCGCCGAGATATCTTTGCCGATCATGAAAGCATCATCGTTCGAATGTTTAAACTCCACAGTCTGCGACTCCGTCGAGCGGGAGACAAGCTGCTCGACGAGATTGAGCAAGTCTTCTGGCATATGCTGGCACCTTTCACAATCCATAATCGCGTCCATTGCAATTCAGTGTAACCGAAATCAATCACAATTTGTCAAATAACCGTCAAATAAAAAATCGTTGGAAAACAGCCATTCTTGG
>DKCF01000029.1:1782-6267 GCA_002451435.1 Bifidobacterium sp. UBA6881
CTTTTCCATATCGCGCGACGCCGTTCGCAGCGTCGTTCGCGATGCCGTATCAGCCGGCGAACGGCCGGCGGACGCAAGGCATCAGACGATCTTCGGCATCGGCGTGGTCAGCGACGTGGTGAGGTTCACATGCACCAGTCCGGCGCCGGTATGCACTTCGACCTTCTTCAACGTGACGGTGCGCTCATCCTCCGGAGCGGAATCGTTGTCGGTCATGGTCGCGGGCGACTTCACCGCGACGAGCGCGAGGGAGCCGAAGTCGATGTTCGCGCTGGCGCACAGATCGATCGCGGACTGCAGGGATTCGGCGAAACCGTCCTTGAGCACCACGCGGTCAGCGGGAACGCCATACGCATGTTCGGCGACCCAGCGCACGTTCTCCACCAGAGCCATGCCCTTGTGGCTGTGCGGTTCGGCCGGCATGGAGCCGTTCGTCACCGCGTCCACGAACGCGTCCAGCTGCGGGGCGAGCGCCTCGCCGCCATCGCGGTACAGGTTGCCGATGATCGGCTCGCGGAACTCCAGTTCCTTGGCGGTGTTCTTGAGCACCGGAATCTGATCGTCCTCGCCGTCCCACAGGTTGACCAGCGGGAAGGTCGGAATGTCGAGACCTTCGAGTCGCTGCACGTGGAACGGGTAGCGCCAGGACAGCGTCGGGTCGTCACGCCACGTGGAGGCGCGGGTCACGACGATCGCCGCGGACGGCCACTGCGCGCCGTATTCGCGGCAGGCGATGTCGAGCCACTTCTGCGCGCCGGCATCGGTGCCGTATCCGGCTTCGACGATGACCACATCGTGCAGAGCGCACGCCATCTCCACGGAGACCAGCGTCGGGATGCCGATGGAGACGTTGGCGAACGGGCCGCCGTGCACGTATACCGGAGAGCCGTTCACGGTCTCGGTCTTGGCAGGCTTCACGGCATCGCCCAAAATGCCGGTGATGCGCCACAGGTCGACGAATTCGCCGAAGGTGACGGCCTTGCCGTCCTTCGTGCCGGCGATCATCTTGGAAACACGTTCCGAAATCTCGTCCATGGAACGAGACAGCACGACGATCTGCATCAGCTCGCAGGTCGGCGTGAGCACGACGCGCTCCGCGACGTTGCCCTTGCCGCGGTCGACCGCGATCTGACGCAGCGAACGCGACGGCACCTCGGAGACGCGCGGCACAAGAATCGTATCGAGCTTGCCTTCGTCAACGGCCTTTTCAGCGAAAGAGACCAGCAGGTTCTGAGCCGCCTCGATGGCGCCCATCTCTCCGCACAGACCCCAGTCGATCAGTTCCGGATGGGTCAGCGAGGCCTTGCCGCCGCCGGAAGCACCGCCCTTGGATCCAGCCGCGGTGATGCCCATGCTCGGCTGACGCAGCACGGCGGCCGCGTCGATACCGCGCTTGCGGAGCGCGTCGATCAGCGCGATCGTGGTGGTGGTCTTGCCTTCGCCGCGGGACGCCTTCAGCGGGGTGTCTGCGGTGACAAGCACGACCTTGCCGTGCTTGCGCGGAGCATCCGGATTGTTCTTCAGGTAATCGAGATAACCGAATGCGTCAATCTTCTGCACCAGACCGTACTGGCTGGTGAAATCCTCAATGCTGGTCACTGGGTTCCTTTCTTGGAAGAGCCTTCCGAAAAGACGGCTCGGAAAGCAAGACACACGATATTGTAATGAGCCGCCATCATCTACGAAAATCGGCTCCCGTACAGCGGACGCCGCCGCAAAACGGCGGAATCCGTTGATATGGGAGCCGAAATCATAGTCCAGTCAAGGGAAACAGGCGGCGGTTCCGCATGCACTGTGCGTCAAATCACACCGAATGTGAATCCATGCTGTTTCCATTCGTCCGAAACATCTGCGGGACCCGCCACAACGCCGTCGTGACGACGGCACGGGTTCGCGGCGTCATGGCAGATCAGAAGTCGGACATATGGAAGCCGTTCTTCATGTTCATGCTGGTGGTGTACAGCACGGAGTCGAGCAGCTTGTCGGTCTCCTCCTTGAGCCGCGCGGCCATGGTCTCGTTGGCCGCGGCGAGAATCCGCCGGGCCTCGTCGTCGCGTGTGGCTTCGATGACCTCATCGGGTTCCATCGGCTGCACGTCACCATTCGCGTCGGCCGCGTCGAACTCGTCGGCGACGCCTTCCGCCAGACGTCCGATCCGCTCATCGGTATCGGCGACCAGACGGTGGCCCATCGCGCCGGTCTTCTCCTGGTAGCGCTCCACCGCGTTGGCGGTGTCGGCGAAGCTCGCGTCGCACAGCGCCGCGATGATGCGGTTCTCCCAGTAGAAGTTCTCGGAGGTGACGCGAGTGGTGGTGTCTTCGAGGTACTTCGGGGTGGAGTCGACGTTCGGGAAGAACGGAACCAGCGTGTTGAACGGGTTGGAGCCGTATGCGAGCCATTGGATGGCGCGGCTCACCTGCGGACGGTACGGGCGGATCTGCATGACGGCGAGCTGGCTCTGACGGTTGATGCCGATCGGGCGGAACAGGTGGCGGGTATGCTGGTCGCCGAGCTTGCCGTACGGATCGTACGGCGTGCCCTGGTAGTGGGAGCTCAGCACGTACTTCACGTCCTCGATGGTGATCTTGCGTTCCGGCTGGCGCGCCCACGGAATGTCGTCCGAGGTCGGGCGATGGTCGGCGTCCTGGCCGTCCCACACCTCGTCGTACGGGTTGAGGAAGCGCTGCATGTACCAGGCGCGCGGCGTGTTGTACACGTGGTCGGAATCGGAGTGGGAGCCGAACGCGTCGCGCGGATTGAACGGCGTGGTGCTTTCCACCGACAGGTCCAGATGGTTGTTTTCGATGAACTCGCCGAGGTCAGCGGAGCACATGTGGTCCTCCTGGTCGCCCAGAGCGTCATCGAGGTCGAATTCGTCGATGCCGAGCTGGTTCGGCATCGTCACATACGCTTCGTCCGGCACACGCTTGGCGATCCAATGATGGCCGCCGACGGTTTCCAGCCACCAGATCTCGTTCACGTCGGAGAACGCGACACCGTTCATCTCGTAGGTGCCGTATTCCTCAAGCAGCGCGCCCAGACGCTCCACGCCCTCACGAGCGGTTTTGATGTACGGCAGCACGAGGGTGAGGAAATCCTCCTCGCCGATGCCGCCGGGCGTTTCCGGCTCGTCGCCCTTGGCCGGCACGAGTTCGACGAACGGGTCGGCGCCGAGCACGCGCTCGTTCGTGGTGAGGGTTTCGGTGGCGCTCATGGCCACATTGGCCTCGTTCACGCCGGCTTCGCCCCAGATGCCTTCCTTGAGGTCGGCGTTCGGCACGGCGGTGTACTGCAGCGGCTCCTCCGGCAGGTCGACTTCGACGTGGGAGATCACGCTTGTATACTTGCGCGGCTGTTCCTCCGGCTTGACGACGATGAAGCGCTTGGGATTGAACTCGCCGTTCGCGCTGTCTTCGTTGCGGGCGATGATGGTCGACCCGTCGTAGCTCGCGTCCTTGCCGACCAGAATTGTGGTGCACGCCATATTGTGTTGTTGTCCTTTCGTTCGTAGGTTTCGGATGATTGCCCATCCGTTTTTATACGGATATTCACGCCTTTGCGGCATTCGCGTCGCAGATCATTTCGGATTTCGGCGCTTTCGCGTCCATCGTCCGTCCGCGCGACGAGGACCGGCTCAGGCCTTGCCGGTCAGGAAGATGCCGCCTTGGTCGGCGATGGACCGGGAGTCACGCAGCGCGTGCTCCAACTCATTGAGCCAGAATCCCTGGTTGAGGCCGGCGAGCGGTGCCGTGGTGCCCCACACATGCAGGAAATACTCGTGGTCCTTGTCCGGCGGATATGGCCCGTTGTAGCGCATCGTGACGGCCGGATCGGCGCTGCGGCCTTGCAACAGCGGCGAAGCCGCGGACGTGCGGCCCTGCAGCGTTTCGGGAATCATCGCGGACACCGTGCGGGAGAAATCGGCCGGAATGGCCAGCGCATGGGAGTCGTTGAAGTCGTACATCAGCGCATCCACCGGAAGATTGGCGAGCGACCAGTGGTTCCATTGGAAGCCGCACACCGGAATCGAATCGGGATCGACGAATTCCCAATGCAGGTATTGCACCGATGGGTCGAGCTCGTCGATGTAGAAGGGGAAGGAGACGATCGGCGTGCCGTCGATGCGGTTCTCAGGCGGCGCCGCCTTGGCGAACGCGTCAGGAATGACGGTGAAATCTGCGGAAATCTTCATGGCTCCAGTATCGCGCATGCGCGTGACGCCACGCAAACGCGAATCGGCGGCGCGATGCCGGCCAGTCGCGCGCATGATTCCCCGGAAACAGGCGTCTGCGCGATCTCGATGCATCATGGGGCCGATGTGCCGAAAGCGCAGCCATACGACGAATCGATGGCGGAAGATGATGGAATGCGCCGCAACCGAAGAGGTCCCGTTCGCACGAACATACGAACGGGGCCTCTTCAGGGAAACAGGGCCTATCGAGGCATCAAATCACCTCATAGGCGTATGCGCATAGGCGTGCGCGC
>DKCF01000029.1:6377-12066 GCA_002451435.1 Bifidobacterium sp. UBA6881
TCCTCGAAGGTGACCTCGGCGAGCGCGGCGCGCACGTCATCCAGCGCGACCGGCGTCATGGACAGCGAGTTGACGCCGAGGCCGGCCAGCACGACGGCCAGGTCCGGATCGGCGGCGGCCTCGCCGCACACACCCACCGGCATGCCCTTGGCGTTGCCCGCGTCGCAGATCATCTTGATGGCGCGCAGCACCGCCGGATGCCATGCGGTCTGGTAGTTGGCCACGGAACCGAGGGTACGGTCGGCGGCGAGCGTGTACTGGGTCAGGTCGTTGGTGCCGATGGATACGAAGTCGGCCACTTCGGCGACCTTGTCGGCCATCAGCGCGATCGAGGGCACTTCGGCCATGGCGCCTACGAACTTCAGTCCGAAGCTTTTGCCGAGTTTGACGAAGTAATCGGCCTCATGCTGGTCGGCGACCATCGGCGCCATGACCCACAGGTTCGCGTCGGTGGCCGCGTCCGCCGCTGCGAGGGCCTTCAGCTGGCCTTCGAGCACATCCATGTGGGCGCGCAGGGTGCGCAGGCCGCGCAGGCCCAACGCGGGGTTCGGCTCGTCTTCCGGCGTGAGGAACGGCAATGGCTTGTCGGCTCCGGCGTCGAGCATGCGGATCACGACCTTCTTGCCCGGGAACTGGCCGAGCAGTTCGGTGTAGGCCTTGGTCTGCTCTTCGACGCTCGGCGGTTCGGTGTTGCCGATGAACAGGAATTCCGTGCGGAACAGCCCCACGCCTTCGGCGCCGTATTCCAGTGCCTTGGCCGCATCGGCCGGCTTGCCCACGTTCGCGAGCAGCGGAATGGGATGGCCGTCTTTGGTGGCGCCAGGGTTGCCACGCAACTCCTTGGCGGCCGCGGCACGGGAACGCGCGGCCTCGGCGTCCGCGATTTCCTCGTCGGTTGGATCGACGACGATTTCGCCCTTGGCGGCGTTGACGATGACGTTCTCGCCGTCCTTCAGGTGCTCCGCCTCCGTTGCGGATACCACCGCGACGATGCCGCGCGCACGGGCGAGGATGGCGGTATGCGAGGTCGGGCCGCCCTGCGAGGTGACGATGGCGAGGGTTTTGCCCATGTCCAAGGCCGCGGTGTCGGCGGGAGACAGGTCTTCGGCGACGAGTACGAACGGGGTCTCGCTGGCCGGCAGGCCCGGGGCCGGCACGCCCATCAGATCGGCGATGACGCGCTGGCCGACGTCGTGCAGGTCGGCGGCGCGTTCGGCCTGGTATCCGCCGATCGCACGGAACATGTCCTCCACCGCGGCGAAACCTTCCAGCACCGCGCGTTCGGCGGTCTTTCCCTGATCGATGAGATCCGCGATGGATTGCGCCAACGACGGATCCGACGCGAACATGGCGATCGCCTGCAGAATCGGCGCGGCCTGCTTGGCTCCCTCATCACCGTTGGCGGCTTCGTCGGCGCGACGGTTCAGGTCGGCGTTCACCAAGGCGAGCGAGTGCTTGGCACGCGCGATTTCGGTTTCCGCCGCGATGTTTTCGGCGCGTGGGGCGTCCGATGGTTCCGGCAATGGAGCGGCCATGCGGATGACCGGACCGACAGCGACGCCACGACCGATGCCAACACCTTTGATGTTCATAGAAACTCCCTTTCGTTTCCTTGGAAGGCCACTGCACGCGGAGACGGATGTTCGTCTGCAAAGTGGTTCCGCGTGGATTCGTTACTGCAATGATTCCCACCGTCATCGCCGGTAAATCATTTTCAGCCTGCATGTCAGTATACACAATTTTCCAATAAATACAAACGGTAAACGTTTTCCGATTTTCTGAAAAATGTGGTATAGTCTGTACCAGCGAAGCGCATTGGGGCATCGCGACGAAATCATGAACAACCAAACAACGCAACCATCGCAATACGACTCAAAGGAGTGTCACATGGCAACCCGCAACCTCGTCATCAACGATCCTTCCGGCATCCACGCCCGTCCGGCGGCGATGTTCGCCCAGGCCGTCACCACGTCCGGCCAGACCGTCACCATCGCCAAGGAAGGCGGCAACGCCGTCCCGGCCGGATCCATCCTGTCCATCATGGGCCTGGGCATCAAGCAGGGCGACACCGTCGTGCTCGACGTCGAGGGCGACAACGCCGAAGCCGTGGCCGACGATCTGGCGAAGATCCTCGTCAGCGCCGAGTGAATCCATCCGGCATGCGCGGCATCGAACCGCGATTCCAGGGATTCCAATGAACATGGCCGCCTGCCGCAATCGGCAGGCGGCTGTTCTATTCTTGAATGCGCGAAAACATCATGGCAGCAGGCGCATCACGAGGGAAAGGAACCGACATGGCGGGAAGAAACGACGGCTCCAGCTCGATCACCAATGTCGCGGCGCTGGCGGATGTGTCCATCGCCACCGTCTCGCGCGTGCTTTCCGGCAAACGCGCCAAAGACGACGACATCGCCCGACGCGTGCGCGCGGCGGCCAAACAGCTCGGCTACGCCGTCAACTACGCGGCCAGTTCCCTGCGCAGCGACACCACCAAAACCATCGGACTGGTCATTCCCAGCGCCACGGAACCCTTCAGCGCGCAACTGCTCGATGAGATCGAACCGATCATCGACAACGACTCCCGGCAGCTGCTGCTTGGTATTGGCGGCACGCGGCAACAGCAGGAGAACCGCATCGAATCGCTGGCCGGACGCAACGTCGACGGGCTGATCGTCGTCCCCGCCGCGGGCGCCGATCTGGCGGAATGCCTCGACCGCCACGCCGAAGCCCTGCCGATCGTGCAGATCGGAGGCCGGCAGACCTCGTTCCGCACATCATTGGTCGGCATCAACGAGGACGCCGCGATGGAAATGGTCATCCGGCATCTGGCAGAACAGCGCATCGCCTCCGCGGCGTATATGGCCGGCAACGAGCTTTCCTTCGAATCGGCGGAACTGTTCTCGATGTTCCACACGCATCTGCGCACCTACGGATTGCGCACCGAGCAGGATTGGAACCAATTCGGCGAGCGCAGCGTGCAACGCGGCTACGCCTGCGCGATGCGGCTGTTCCACGGACCATTGGTGCAGCCGGAGGCCGTGGTCTGCGCCGATGACGCGATCGCGTTCGGCGCGATGATGGCGTTGCATGCGTTGGAGATCCGCGTTCCGGAGGATGTGCTGGTCGTCGGTTTCAACGATTCCCCCATCGCGGCCACCGCCCTGCCGAAGCTGACTTCCGTGCGGCCGCCGTTCCGGCAAATCGTCTCGGAATCCCTACGATTGCTGGGCTGCGGCACGGCCGATGACAACATCCAAGAACATGGCGATGCCATCGCGGAAGCCGACGTCATGCGATCCGCCACGGCGGAAACCGGTCGAAAACCGGCGGCACGGCCGATGCGTCAGCATGTCGCGGCGCGCATCATGTTGACACCGCAGCTGATCGTGCGTGATTCATCGGTGGTCCGCCGCTGAATCGCCGCCGGCCCATACTTGGCACCAGTCGCCATCAGGCATGGCGGCGAACGCCTATGGAATCAGCGAGCAGAACAACGCTTCGAACACCAACGCGGGCGCGCCGTTCCCATTGAGCCTGCGACGCGCGGTCGCAATGCTTTCCAAACGCCGCACTGCGGCCGTGCGGTCGAGCTTCACCGAAAGCTCCGTGATCGCCGAACGGTTCTCCAGATTGATCAGACCGACCGAATCCTCGGCGTTGTTCTGCAGCACCGCCACGTCACGGTAGATGCTGGCGATCGAGTTCAGCGCGCGGTCGAGCACATCGCGGGTGAGTCGGGTCGTCTGCCGCTTCAACTCGTCCTTCTTCGCGATCGCATTGTACGCGCCGCGAAGCTTCGGCGGAATGCGGTCCTTGGGCCCAAGGCCATTGATCCGCCGGAAATCGGCCTCCGCCTTCGTGGCGCGCTTGCGCACTTCCTCCTCGGCCTGCCCTTTGGCGTTGTCGATGAGATTGCCGGCGAGCAGCACCGCGTTGGATGCGCGGCGCAATCCCAATACGCCGACGATCAGCTCGTCGCGATCCGTCATGACGCGCTCGGTGCCCGCATACAATCGAGCGATGCCGATATGCCCCTCCGACAAGCGGGCCGCGCGCGCCGCGATGTTCGTATCGAATCCCTCGCCTTCCAGGAATCGCGCCACGGCACGGTTCGATGGAACGGCGAGATTGACGATGCGGGTGCGCGAACGGATGGTGGGCAGCACGTCCTGCGCACTGGGCGCGCAGAGCAGCCAGATGGTGTGCGCGCTCGGTTCCTCGATTTCTTTCAGCAGCACGTTGGTGGTGCGTTCGAGCATGCGGTCCACGTCTTCGATGATGATGATCCGCCAAGGCGCGGTGCTCGGCATCTGTTCCGAAGTCGCGATGATGTCGCGCACCTCGTCGATGCCGATGGTCACCTTGTTGGTGGACAACACGGTCACATCGGGATGTGTGCCGGCCAGCACCTGCTGAGTGACTTTGGTCGGTTCGTCATCGGCGCCGTGGTCGGGACTTTCCAACGCCGCGGCGAAGGCGCGCGCCACATTGGAACGGCCGGATCCCGGAGGACCGCAAATCAGCCACGACTGCGCGATGGCCTTCGGATCGCCATCGGCGATGGCCCGCAACTGTTCGACCACGCGGTTCTGGCCGACTATCGAATCCCATACGCTCATCGGACGGTCCCCTTTCCCGCGTGTTCCGACGAAACGGCTTCCGCGCAAGTCACGCCGTCGGCAGACAGCGTGGAGAAATCATCCTTTATTTGCGTCCAGACATCGTCGATGGACCGCCCGGCGTCGATCACGCGGAAACGCATAGGCTCGGCCTCGGCCAGATCAAGGAACGCGGCGCGCGTGCGACGTTGGAAATCATCGCCCGCGGCCTCCATCCGATCCTCGTCATGCTGCAGCCGCTCGTGTGATTCCACAGGGTCCAGATCAAGCAGGTAGGTGCGGTCGGGCAACAGGCCATCGGTGGCCCACATGCTCAGATTCCGCACCTCATCGACCGTAAGCTCACGCCCTCCGGCCTGATACGCGAGCGAGGAGTCCAGATAGCGGTCGGTGATCACCACGGCGCCGCGTCGCAAGGCGGGACGAATCACCTCGTCGACGTGCTGGGCACGGTCGGCCGCGAACAACAGCGCCTCGGCACGTGGAGCGATGTCCGCGCCCTGGACGGCGGAACCATCCGCGCCGTCCCCGGATGGCACGCCATGCAGCAACATCCTGCGGATGGCGACGCCCAATGCGGTGCCGCCGGGCTCGCGCGTCACGACGCATTCGCGCCCCTGCGACTCAACATACGCGCGCAACCGCTCGACCTGCGTGGTCTTGCCCACACCGTCAACGCCTTCAAACGAAATAAACATGCCCTGCATAGTTATCACTGTACCGTGCGCGGTGCCGTGCATTGCCGCCGAATCATGGCAGAATACCGCACGATTTCGATTTTCAGGCAAAAAATGGAACCATGTGACATCAAACCATGCATACATGCCCCCTAAGCATGGTTTCCTTGCCGTTTTCTACACTTGGGGGATACAAAACACCGCACGATTCAAAATTGGTCACCAAAATCAAAATCGTGCGGCATCTATACGGCATTTATATGCAGCGCGACGCCAACGACCAGCGTTTCACACAATGTTTCACACGGTGAAGAAGCGTGCGACCGCGTCACATGCCGTCAGCGCGCCGGAACCACCGACGGACGGCTGTAGCCTTCATGCTCGGTGAGCCAA
>DKCF01000015.1:0-1930 GCA_002451435.1 Bifidobacterium sp. UBA6881
GCGGATTTATGGCGTTGTTTCTTCGTCGCCCGTCAATTAGTCAGCGTAGACACCGTAGAACAGGCGGCGGCAATCGCCCATCAGAAAATCGAAGAATCAGCCTTCAATGGCGATCTGGTGCTTGGTCTCGACCTGCTGCTGAGCTTCCGGCTTCGGCATTTCCAGGCACAGCGTGCCGTCCTTGTAGCTGGCGTGGATGTCGGAATCCTTCATATCCTCGCCGACGTAGAAGCTACGAGAGCAGGAGCCGGCGTAGCGTTCACGGCGCAGCCAATGGCCGTTGTCGTCCTTGTCCTCGTGAGAGCTGTCGCGACGCGCGGAAACGGTCAGATAGCCGTTCTGCAGGTCCAGCGAAATGTCTTCCTTCTTGAATCCAGGCATGTCGATATCGACGGTGTAGCCCTTGTCGGTCTCGCGCACATCAGTGCTCATCATGCCCATCTGCATGTTCGGATCGCTTGCCGAAGCGCGATCCATGTTGCGCCATCCCTCGAAGAACGGATCGTCGAACAGGTCGGAGAACATCGTGTCATTCATCAAAGCCGGAAACATTGCCATAATCGGTACTCCTTCAATCGGCGCGCACGCAAACGCGTGCGGCGCGGAGTAATGCAGCTTGGCAGCCGGCCGTGCGAATATCGCTGCGGCGTCACCATCCAGCGACACCGGCGACCGGGTTCGTTGCTGCATCCGGAACCCTCCCGGGCTCCTGACCTTGACCTTTCACTTCACCCAACTCTTCCGGGCGGCGCTCATTCCCTGATTATGCTCACAGTGAAATCTATTAGAATTCAACGGATTGCGGATTGGAAACCGCGTCGCCGGCATCTCTGCGGCTCCTGCTATGGCTTCCTCACTTCGCGTATACGGAGATGCGTTCGCCGACGTGCTTGGCGGACTCGGCCTCGTCGACCACGGCAATGGCGAAGTCGGCGTAGCTGATGAAGCTCTGGCCATCGGCGTTGGTGGTGAATTCCTCGCCGGCCAGCTCATAGGAGCCGATGCGCTCGCCTTCGGCCTGGAAATCGGCGGCCGGGCTGATGTAGGTCCACTTCACGTCGGAAAGGGTGCGCAGGTGGGCAAGTGCCTCGCCATGCGCTGCGGAAACCGGCTTGTAGGCATCCGGGAAGTCCGGAGTGTCTTCGAGGGCGACGGTGTGTTCCTTGTTCACGAACAGGCTTCCGGCGCCGCCGACCACGATCAGGCGGGTGTCGGTTCCGGACAGTACGTCGGACAGGTGCTTGGCTGCGTCGGGAATGACGTGCAGGGTGTCCGGGGTCCATGCGCCAGCCGCGTCCACGACCACGTCGAAGTCGGCGAGGTCGGCCGCGGTCAGGTCGAAGAGGTCCTTGATGATGGCGTGCCGCGCTTCGGACTTGTTTTCGCCGCGCACCACGGCGGTCACGTCATGGCCGCGCTTGACGGCTTCCTTGACGACGAGCCGGCCTTCCTTGCCATTTGCTGCGACCACTGCGATCTTCATGTCGGTTCCTTTCGTTGGATGGTTTGTATCGTTGATATGCAATACGCTATTTCCATACGGAAGAAAATGGAAGAAGGCACAAAAAAGTTCTATAGTTACCAATAAGGAACTTTTAGTGATTATATTGGGTTTTGCGAAAGGAAAATTATGACTGCTGAACGTAAGTTGCCGGCGTGCCCCGTGGAGACGACGTTGCTGATGATCTCGGACAAATGGAAGGTGCTGATCCTGCGCGACCTGCTGAACGGCACGATGCGGTTCAGCGAGTTGCGCCGCTCGATCGGCAGCATCTCCCAGAAGGTGCTGACCGCGAATCTGCGCCAGATGGAGCGCGATGGTCTGGTGCATCGCGAGGTGTATCCGGAGGTGCCGCCGCGCGTGGAGTATTCATTGACGGATACCGGGCGGACGTTGCGGACGGTCATCGACGCAATGAAGGATTGGGGC
>DKCF01000015.1:2014-2266 GCA_002451435.1 Bifidobacterium sp. UBA6881
CGCGGTTCCGCAAACACATTGCAATCACATTTCCAATGCCGACAGATCCACCGTGTAGATGGAATTAACCGGCAGTGGTGTGGCCTGAGGAACATCGAACTGAGTATTGTCCATCGCTGCGGCGCAGAGTGGATCGGTGTCACGTTTTCGTCATTGAAGTCCTATCTTCTGCCATGTTTTTGTCACGTTTGTGGATGAACCGGTAGATGACACTCACTGAAAATACCGGGTTATAGTCAAAATGTCATATTT
>DKCF01000015.1:2274-5620 GCA_002451435.1 Bifidobacterium sp. UBA6881
TATTTCTTAGTACATTTTCGCCTTCGAGCAGATATGAGAAAACCCCGAATCGTTGGAATTTCAACGATTCGGGGTTTTGATTCATGGTGCGAGCGGGGGGAGTTGAACCCCCACGAGCATACGCTCACTGCCACCTGAAGACAGCGCGTCTACCATTCCGCCACGCTCGCGAACAATCGACTAATTTACTCTTCGGCATTGGAATAAGCAAATCGGCGTGTCGCGCGATTGTCGCAGCGAGCGGAACGAGCCGCGAGCCGACAATTCCAGCGGGCAGTTCGGTTGGGAAACGTATGGAGTGTGCCGACCGCAAACATGGTCGGCACACGCGCCGAGTCAGCCCTTTGAACCGTTCTCGTAGAACTTCGCAAGCGTCTCGTCGCGGAATTCGTCGAAATAGCCGCCGTCGATTGAAGCGCGGATGTCATCGAGCAATTTCACGAAGAAGCGTTCGTTATGAATCGTCGCCAACGTGAAGCCGTTGAATTCGCGGGCGCGCAACGCATGATCCACGTAGGCGCGCGAATAATGCGTGCAGGTGTAGCAGGTGCAGCCTTCCTCAAGCGGGCCGAAATCGTGCTTGAACTGCGCTCGCTTGATGTTATAGCGTCCGCGACGCGTGAAGATTGCGCCGTTGCGGCCACAACGCGCGGGGGCCACGCAGTCGAACGTGTCGCCGCCGTTCTCCACGCAGGCGAAGATGTCGTCCACCGCGGCGATGCCCAACACGTGACGCGGGCGGTTCTCCGGCATCGCGTCGCAGATCCATGCGCAGGTGTCGCCGATGATGCGTTTCTCAATCGCGCCGCCGATGCCCACACCGTCGAAATCCAGCGAGGCGATCTGCTCTGCGGCGTGCCTGCGCAGATCCTCGTAATTCGCGCCCTGCACCACGCCATAGAGCGCCTGATACGGCTTGCCGAGCCGTTCCTCGGTGAGCCGCTTGTGCTCGGCCACGCAGCGCTGCGCCCACCGGTAGGTGCGTTCCACGGAGCGTTCCTGGTAGCTGCGGGTGTTCATCAACGTGGTCAGCTCATCGAAGGCGAACATGATGTCGGCGCCGATCTTGTGCTGGATGCCCATGGAGATCTCGGCGGAGAAACGGTGCTTGTCGCCGTTGAGTGGGGATTTGAACGTCACGCCGTCCTCGTCCACGAACGCGAGGCGTTCCTTGCCTTCGGCGATCACCTCATCGGACTTCATGCCCGTCACGTCCATGGCGAGCGTCTTTTTGAAGCCCGCGCCGAGCGACAGCACCTGGAAGCCGCCGGAATCGGTGAACGTCGGACCGTTCCAGTTCATGAATTTGGCGAGGCCGCCCGCTTCGTCAAGCACCTGCTCGCCGGGACGCTCGAACAGGTGGAACGCGTTGGACAGCAAGCATTGCGCGCCGAGGTCCTTCATGGTTTCAGGAAGCACGGCCTTCATCGCGGCCTGAGTGGCGACCGGTACGAACGCCGGTGTGTGGATGTCGCCGTGTGGCGTGTGGATGATGCCGGTACGGCCGTAGCGCGCGCCGCCGCGGCCTTTGCCGTCGGCGGCGTTCGGCAACCGGGTTTTCTGCTCAAAGTAAAACGCGTCGCGACGGCCTGGTTTGCCGGGCTCCGTTCCACGCGGGTGCTCGATGAGGTTCTCAGCGGGCGTGACCGCACTGGCATCCATGGCGGTGGGCGCTTCCGATGCACTGGCTTGTGAGTCGTTCATGCTTGTCATGCTCCCCACTGTATGCGATAGCGCCGATTGCGGCGGTGGCCGCTTCGTTCGTTCTGATATGGGTTGATTTTCGCTATATGTGGCAGGTTTACCCTGCTGGAGAATGTGATTTTCGCTATATGTGGCAGTTCCCTACGAGCACAAGGACATTAGGGGGTATCTGTGCAGCTTATTTGAGGTTTCTCGTATCGAGAAGTGCCACATATAGCGTAAACGAGTTTTTGCATGACCTTGCTTCTGCCACATATAGCGCAAATGGGTTGCAGGGGTTGCTGGATTGCCTTTGGGGGATGGGTGTTGCTCTTGGGACGGGGCCGGATTGCTCTTGGAATGGGTGTTGCCCTTGGGACAGGTTGCTGAATTGTTCTTGGAAATGGGCTTGCTCTAGGGAGGGGCTGCCGAATTGTTCCCAGGAATGGATTGCGGCAGGCTTCGGAATTGTCCCTGAAAAGTGCGCGGAGGCTTATATCTGGTTCGCGAATTCATACGATCGTGGATTTTGCGGAGGGACCTGACGAACGATTCGAGTGTTCCTTTCAATAAACATTCAGGAAACTTCCAGAGCGGTTATCTTTACTCTTAGATAGCAGTTCGAGCGGCACGATTGCTGACTATGTGAAATGCCGCGAGACGAATAAGGAGCAAAAATGGCTGAAGAAAATCGCGAGCCGAACGCCGCACAGCCGCAGGATAACGAGCAGCAGACCGTGCCGATGCAGCCGGTTGAGTCAGCTCCGGAACAAGCGCAGACTTCCCACGAATCGGGCGAGACCCCGAAGGACGAGCAGCCGACGATTACGCTGCCGGTGAATGGTTTGGATGATTCGGACAAGGCCGATCAGGACAACGTCGCGGCCGCGGCGCCGACGAACGATTCGGAAGTGGCGCCGAACTACGCGGCAGCGGCCGGCGAAAGTACGGTGGTCGGTGGCCCGACGCCTGACGCTTCGGAGACCTCGGCCAACAGTCCGTATCGCCCCGCGCCGGAATACGGCGCGTACGGCCCTGTGCCGACACAGCCGGCACAACAGACCGGCGCGAACGGAAACGCAGCGCCGGGCCAGCCGCAATACGGCGCGTACGGCCAGCCGCAGGGGGCGCCGACTCAGCAGATGCCGCCGCAGAACGGCAATCCCTTCTTCGGCAACCCGTATGCCAATGACGACCAGCAGGGCAACACGCAGCAGAACAACGGCAACCCGTTCCTGAACCCGCAGGGGCAGAATGGCGAAGGCGTGCCGCCGACCCCGAACAATGGCAACCCATTCGGCAATCCGTTCGGCGCGCCGAACCAGCCGAACCAGCCAGGCCAACCGAAGCGTGGTGTGTTCGCCAAGGCCGCCAAGTCCAAGCATGCCGGTCAGGTCGTCACCGTCGTCGTCGCGGCGCTGGTGTCCGCGGGCCTGTGCCTTGGCGTCGGCTTCACGGCGATTTCCAACGGTTGGGTCAGCGTACCGTCCTCGAATTCGCTGGCCAACGTCAAGTCCAACACCTCCGGCTCCGGTTCCGCCACCGCGAAGACCGGCAAGTCCATCGACTGGAGCGCCGTGGCCAAGGAAGTCTCCGATTCCGTGGTCGCCATCGACGTGGCGACCAGCGACGGTGAGGCCAAGGGCTCCGGCGCGATCGTGGA
>DKCF01000015.1:5693-7008 GCA_002451435.1 Bifidobacterium sp. UBA6881
CAGGTGACGCTCGCCAACGGCACGATCTATTCCGCGAAGCTCGTCGGCACCGACACCACCACCGACCTCGCGGTCATCAAGCTAGAGAATCCGCCGAGTGATCTGACGGCGGTGAAGTTCGCCGATTCCGACAACCTCGCGGTCGGCGAGGGCGTCATGGCCATCGGCAACCCGCTCGGCTACGACGACACCGCCACCACGGGCATCGTCTCCGCGCTCAACCGCCCGGTGACCGTGACCGATGACGACAACAACGCCATCGTCACCAACGCCGTGCAGATCGACGCGGCCATCAACCCCGGCAACTCCGGCGGTCCGACGTTCAACGCGGCCGGCCAGGTGATCGGCATCAACTCGTCGATTGCATCCACCGCGTCGTCATCCAGCTCCGCGGGCTCCATCGGCATCGGATTCGCCATCCCGTCGAACCTCGTCAAGCGCGTGGCCAACGAGATCATCGACAATGGCTCCGTGAAGCACGTGGCGCTCGGCATCACCATCAAGAGCTCCTCGGTCGAAGCCGACGGCGTGACCCGCGGCTGCGCCCAAGTGCAGTCCGTGGTGGACGGCGGCCCGGCCTCCAAGGCGGGCGTGAAGGCCGGCGATTCCATCGTGGCCTTCAACGGCAAGGCGGTGAACAACAACTACTCGCTGCTTGGCTATGTGCGCGCCTCCGCATTGAACGACAAGGTGAAGCTGACCGTCGTGCGTGACGGCCACACCGTTGACCTCGACGTGACGCTGGATCAGGAAGAATCCAAGAGCACTTCCTCGTCGAACAGCCAGAACGACGGCAACAGCCAGAACGACCAGAACGGCCAGGGCGATAGCGGTAACGGCAGCGACGGTAGCAATGGCTACGACAACAGCGGCAACGGCGATGGCAGTGGAAGCGGCAGCGACGGAGACAATGGTGGTCTCTTCGACCCGTTCGGCATGTGGTAAACCGCTGCGGGCTGGTCGCGGGAATCTGCAGAATCGCCAATGACGTGAAACCGCGGCAAGTCTGCGCGAAGCCGTGAAACCCACGCAACAACAGTGGAAGGGGCTATGCGAGCAATCGCACGGCCCCTTCCTGTTTTTCCTATATTCGCATCCGCCAAATTTCATGCCAATCGATTCACTCGTGTCGGCCCATAGCGATTCCACGCGTTGCACGACACGGGCATCACGCATATCTGTTACGCTGGAAATATCTTTTTACGCCGTGTATCGACGATCCGCGCAGCGGGACGCCGATGGGTTAACAAGGCGTCCGATACCAGCGTAAGGAGATTCTCATGCGTAGAATCATTGCTTTATGTAAGGAAGTGCC
>DKCF01000015.1:7125-7411 GCA_002451435.1 Bifidobacterium sp. UBA6881
GTCGGGCAATGGCTGGTGATCGCGCTGGTCGCATACACGATCGTCGTGACGGTTAAAGGCATGATCGACGATTTGCGGCACGGACACGTCGGCGTCGATCTGCTGGCGGTCGTCGCGATCGCCTCGACGGTGGCCGTGCAGGAATACTGGGCCGCATGGGCCGTGGTGCTGATGATCTCCTCCGGCGAGGCAATCGAGGAATTCGCGCAATCCAAAGCGGAAAGCAACCTGACCGCATTGATCGACGCGGCACCGCGCACCGCGCATGTGGTCACGCTGCCCGGTG
>DKCF01000110.1:0-2509 GCA_002451435.1 Bifidobacterium sp. UBA6881
CGTCTCAACAACCAGCACTGAGATAGGTAAACATTCTTCGGTGAGAACATGATGGTAGCCGAGAATGCATAAGAGGGTCGGTATCAACACTTGTTGATACCGACCCTCTTCTTGTTTTCATTTTCATTGGACTGGTATGGGGCCAGCGCCTGCTTGGCTCTTTTCGGCTGTCACGTAATTTGGATTGTTGTATCTCATAATTTCGTTTTTAGTGGATATATTTCTAATCGTGCGAAAACAATATTCATAGAACTGCCCCCTAACCGTCATTTCTGAAGGAAAGAATGCGGTTAGGGGGGGGGGTAGTTGTCATCGGATAAGTATCGCAGGATTTCGATTTTGACCACTGAAAACAAAATGATGCGAAATCAGAAGACTGGGAATGTACCCAGGATATTTGGGTTTGTTCCATTTTGCTTCGGGTGGCTGCGCTCTGCCACTACCATGCGAAGGGCTCGTAGCAGATGTCCCCGGCACGGACGCCAGAACGAAACAGCATCGAGCGGATCGCACGCAGCATCGCGGAAGGACCGGCGATGAGATACACCGCATCATCCATCTTCGCCGCCGACAATTCATCGTCGGAGAACCGACCGGCACGCAAAGCCAGCTCGCAATTCGGCGTGGCCTTCCGCCATCGTCGCAGATCATCGGCGTACAGCAGTTCCTGTTGGGTCTTGGCGGAATAAAGGAACCGCACCCGCCGCCCGTCGCGGGCGGCCGACATCGCCACCGGAATCAGAGGTGTCACACCGATGCCACCGGCATAAACCACCACCGGGCGTTTCGGATCATGCTCCTGCAGGAACCGTTCATAACGTCCGAACGGTCCGGAAACCTCCACTTGTGCGCCGGTACCGTCCGTACCGGCGGGGACCGAAGCCAACGCCTTCGTGAAATCGCCGTCGCCGCGAATCGCGAAACGCATTAATCCCTCCCGGTTCGGTTCGTTCACCATCGAGAACGGATGGAGTTCCTTCATGCCGGGAATCATGGGAAAACGGATGAACGCGAAATCGCCGCGCTGCCAGCCATTGGCCAGCTTCGGTACGCGAATCGTCAACTGGCGCACATTCGGAGCGATTTGCGCATTCGCCTCCAAACGTCCCGAATAACGGTGCCGTCGAGAGAATTTCTCGCGAACGACGCATAGCGCCACCACCAGCGTCACCACGTCGAAGAATAGCACGAACGGCTTGAGCGCATAGATGAAGCCGATCGCATGCACGTGTACGATGACCAATGCCATCGCCACCAGATTGAGCCTGTGCAGCCATACATTGGTTTCGTGACGGAACGCGCGCTCAACCGACCGGCGTAGCTTTCCGATGACCGGCACTCGCGTGGACAGCCAGCCGGCCATCGTAATCAGCGACCATATGGCGACCAGCATGAACAGATGCAGGGACGCCGAGCCGCTCAGTTTCGCCAGCCCCTCCGCGGGCAATCGCATCTGGTGCAGGAACGACACCGCGATCGCGAGCACGGAGAGTACGCCGTGAATCATGTACATCGCGGGCAGCCCGATGAGACGATCCAGCCAGCGTGGCCTTGATGCCAGATACACGGCCGCGAGCATCCATGCGTAGGCGACGATGCCGAGCTTGATCGGCATGCTGGGAGTCTGCGCGTAAACCGTTTGCATCGTCGTCGTGAGTATCACCAGGAACGGCAGTGGTGTCACAAACAGGGCGACGAGCCAAGTGAGCGTGACGGGAATGTTGATTCGTTTCATGTGGCATCTCCCCAAAAAATGGACGTTGAACGGCTCTTAGTCGACCAACGCGGGCTGAAATCCACATGGAAGAAAACTGGGAAAACCTTGAAAATGCGGGAATATGTGAGATATGTCGCATGAAGTCGCATGGGAACGAAACCATGCCGATGACCGTTCGCTTCGCACGATTCCATTTTCAGCGGGGCCATTTCAAATGATGCGATAAAGGTTCCAGCAAAATACCCCCTAGCCGCAGTTTTCTGAAGGAAAACGTTCCTGGGGACGCCTTAGGGGGTAATGGCCGCCGCAATCATATCGCACGATTTCGTTTTCGGTGTCGAAATCAGAATCATGCGAAAAGCCACGGGTCGATTCCTCGATCCGTGGCTTGTAACGGTATGTATCCGCTCAGCGTTTGCCCGCGTAGAGCTGTTGGTCGATCACATCGGCGAACACGCGGTTCACTGCGGGGCGAACCACCTTCAAGGATGGCGTCAGGCACTTGTTCTCCTGCGTGAACTGCGTGTCCAGCACCACGAACTTACGCACGGATTCGGCGCGCGACACCGTCGCATTCGCCTTGTCCACATACTGCTGGATCTCGTCGTGCACCGCAGCGGCGGCGGCCACGCGGTCGAGCGGCGTGTCTTCCGAAAGCCCCACGGACGGCAGCCAAGCCGCCAGCGCCTCCGGATCCAACGTGATCAGCGCGCCGATGAACGGACGGTTGTCGCCGACGACCACCGCATGCTCGACAATTGGGCATTGCGCGATCTCCTGCTCCAGTGGAAT
>DKCF01000110.1:2599-5064 GCA_002451435.1 Bifidobacterium sp. UBA6881
CCCTCATCGTCGATCGTGGCGAGATCGCCGGTACGCAGCCAGCCATCCTCGGTGAACACCTCGGCGGTCTTATCGGGCAGATTGTGATAGCCCATGAACACGTTCGGCCCCTTGACCTGCAGTTCGCCATCCTCGGAAATGCGCACGGAGGATCCCGGCGCAGGCTGGCCGACGGTGCCGATCACATTGTCGGCGATGCGGGTGGCGGCGAACGGCGCCGCGGTTTCCGTCATGCCGTAGCCCTGCACCATCGGCAGACCGATGCCATTGAAGAAATGCGCCAGCGACACATCGAGCGGAGCGCCGCCGCACGCGACGTATTTGATTCGCGGGCCAAGCGCGCCGCGCACGGTGCGGTACACGGAAGCCTCATATGAAAGATGCTGCGCGGCCTGTTTCATCGTCGGCTTCTCGCCGGCCTGCTCCATACGCGACCAGTCGCGCGCGGCCTCGGCGGCCTTGAGGAACAGGCGGCCCTTCCAGCCCATGCCGGCCTTGCGGGAGGCCGCGTTGTATACCTTCTCGAACACGCGCGGCACGCCCAGCAGATACGTCGGTTCGAAGGAACGCACGTCGGGAAGCAGTGTTCTGGTGTCGGGCAGATAGCCGACCACGCCGTCATCGGATGCGATCGAGCAGTATTGGATGAACCGGGCGAAACAATGGGCGAGCGGCAGGAACAGCAGCAGCCGCGGATGGTCGTCGATGATCATCTCATGCAAGGCCAGACTCGCCGCGCGCGTGATCGCGACGAAATTGCGGTGCGATAGTTCCGCGCCCTTCGGAGCGCCCGTGGAACCCGACGTGTACACGATCGTCGCGAGGTCGTCGGCCTTCACCGAAGCGATGCGCTCGTGCAGTTCCTCGTCGGAAACGGTGACGCCCAATCCCTCCAGCGCGCCCATCGCGTTGGAATCAAGCATCAGGATGTGCTTCAGCGTCGCGCAGTGGTCGAGAACGGAATCGAGGCGGTCGAAGCGCTCGCGGTTGTCGGCGATGGCGAGTTTCACCGCGGAATCATTGAGGATGCGTTCGGCCTGCGCTGCGGAGTCGGTGTCGTAGATCGGCACGCTTACCGCGCCGATCGCCGCCAGCGCGAAATCGAGCACGCCCCATTCGTAACGGGTCGAAGAGAAGATGGTCACCGCGTCGCCTTTGCCGATGCCGAAGGCGATCAGTCCCTTGGCGGCGGCGATCACATTCCTGTGAAATTCGCCGGTGGTGATGTCGGACCACTGGCCGGGCGCGGTCTTGCGTTCCGCGATCACGGTGTCTTCGCCGGTGCGTTCGAGGCGTTCGGTGAGCAGGGAGTAGATGGTTTCATCGTCGCGTACCTCGACGGACGCGCCTGGAGTCGTGTACTCGGTGAGCATGGAATGTTCTCTTTCTCGCGGATTGCGCCGCGTGCCTCATGCGCAGGTCATCATCGGCTCCCATTGGCCGAACGTTGCCCTGTCGCGCCCCCGATAGCATAAGTTACGGGCGCGTAGGTCCGCATTGTAAGAAGCGACAAGAAATATTCCGGGAAGTTTGTATGAACTGACAAATCTTGCGAAGGCGTCAAAAAACCGCGGTATTGCAGCGGTGTCGCGGCCTTACTGAAAAAGGTTTGACGTGCCCCTTTGGAAGCGCCTTCGGCGCTGTTGCCGTGATGATTTCCAGAGAGGCTGCGATTGCTGGAAATGCAACAAAACAGAATGGTTTGTCGTTATTGGGGACGACGCGCATGGTGTACACTCGTCTATGGCGCAATTTACCCCTTGCGTCATCGGCTGGCTGCTCAATGGCGAACATTCAGCCTCAACACGTGCGATGCGCATTGTTCGCGGTCAACGGCGAGGCGAACAATGCGGAATCGGACATCCATATGAATGTGGCAGATGGCGGAGAACATCGGATGCCACACCCTAAACGGGCGTCGTACTCTAAACGGGTTCGTACTTTAAATAGGAGCCGCGCTTCAGACGGATGCTGCGCGTTAGGCGGATGCTGCGCCCTGGATGCGCGGGGCCGCGGTCCGCTCCCGTTCGAGAGCGCCGTTCGGTCGTGCCCTCAACGGGCGCGTGGAGTCGGGACGCGGCGTTCCGGGGAATGCGGCCAGCCGCCGGCATTTCGGCATCGGTTTCATCGTGCATCGGAATGCGGTGTTCCGGGGGAATGCGTCCGCGTGCTTCGTCGGCAGCTCGGTGATGGCGGGAAGACTCTTCCGTGGGCGACAGACCATTGTGATGTCGCGATTGTGCCGATATTCTGAACACGGATTGTTGGACCGTCGCGCGCGCGACGTGCATGTTGAAAGAGACACGATGTTCGATACGAGACTGTTTTCCTTGACACCTGGAATCATGCGGCTGATCGTGGCGAAAGTGCTTTGCCAGTGGGTCGGTCTGCTGTCGAACGTCGTTTTCGTGCTTTCCCTGGTGACGATGCTGGAGCCGGTGCTGAGCGGCATCGAAGTGGTGCCG
>DKCF01000110.1:5204-6018 GCA_002451435.1 Bifidobacterium sp. UBA6881
CCGCGGTCATGCGGTTGCTGATGGCGCGCGCGGCCGCGCATTTCGGCACCGAAGCCGCCGAACGCGTCAAACTCGCGTTGCGGTCGGAACTGTTCGGCAAGATGCTCAGACTGGGACCGTCGTATTCGCAGCGGGTCGGCACGGCCGACGTGGTTCAATCCGCGGGTGAGGGCATCGACCAGATCCAAAGCTTCTTCGAACTGTTCCTGCCGCAGCTGTTCTACGCGATTCTCGCGCCAATCACGTTGTTCGTGGTCGTCGCGCCGGTCAATATGCCGGCCGCCGTGACGCTGCTGGTCTGCGCGCCGCTCATCGTGCTGATCGTCGGCATGGTGGCGATGAGCGCCGCCCGCGTGTTCAAAAAATACTGGGGCAAATACACCGACATGGGCTCCGCGTTCCTGGACGACCTGCAGGGCTTGGAAACATTGAAGACCTTCGACGCGGACGGACGCGCGGCGCGCGACATGGACGAGAAGGCCGAGCAGTTCCGCGTGATGACGATGAACGTGCTGCAGATCCAGTTGCGCTCGCTCACCGCGATGGACGTCGTCGCCTACGGTGGCGCGGCGGCCGGCATCGGCGTCGCCGTATGGCGGTATTTCCACGGCGGGCTCACGCTTGGCGGTGTGCTGCTGATTGTGCTGCTTTCCGCGGATTTCTTCATTCCGTTGCGGCAGCTCGGCTCGTTCTTCCATGTCGCGATGAACGGCATGACCTCCACGAAACGCATCTTCGCATTGCTGGACGCGCCCGAACCGGAACACGGCGACGAGGAATCGCCGCGATTCGGTGCCGACGGCACCAAGGTCGG
>DKCF01000110.1:6176-7176 GCA_002451435.1 Bifidobacterium sp. UBA6881
GCCGAGCGGGCCGTATGCGCTCCGCGACGTTGATTTCACCGCGCAACCAGGTCGGATCACCGCGATCGTCGGACCATCGGGCTCGGGCAAATCCACGGCGGTGAGACTGCTCGCCGGCACATTGACCGGCTATCGGGGCCGGTTGGGTCTGGACGAACGGCTCGCGGATGGCGAATCGTCGGCGTTCTTCGACATCGACCGACTCACCGTCGAATCACTGACCCGTGAGATCTCCATCGTCGGCGCGCGCAACCATCTGTTCGCGGGAACGCTGCGCGACAATCTGCTCATGGCCGACCCCTCAGCCGACGAGCGCAGGTTATGGCAGGCGTTGGAAGACGCGCACATCGACGATTTCGTGCGCACGCAGCCGCAGGGACTCGACATGCGCATCGAACAGGGCGCCGGGAACCTGTCGGGCGGGCAATGCCAACGTATCGCCATCGCGCGTGTGCTGCTGCGCCAATCGGCCGTCTGTATCTTCGACGAGGCGACCAGCAGCGTCGACGTGGAAAGCGAAACCCTGATCCTGCGCACCATGCGCGCGCTCGCTGACGCCGGCAGAACCGTGATCATGGTGACGCATCGCATGGCGAACGCGGCGGATGCCGATCATGTGGTCGTGTTCGACCATGGCCGCGCCGTCGAACAGGGCTCGCATGCCGAACTGTTGGCGGCGAACGGCGTATATGCCCGGCTCTTCCGCGCGCAGGAGACCGTGGAACAGGTGGGCAGACGCTCCATGCCGGCGGATGGTCCGGAACCGGTGCCGCTGCGCGATTTGGAGGAAATGGACGGGAACGTACATGATGCCCCACGAATTAATGCCCCGCGAATGTCCGGTTCCTCGACTGCCTGCACGATTCCACCGTCCGATTTCGCGGAATCGGATGCGTATGCCATCGACGGCGTCTCCCCGGATTCCGGCTCGGATGAGAGCCGCATCCAGGTCGAAAAGGCCGTGCATGTATCCGAGAATGTGTCCGGTTGCAAGAATGTG
>DKCF01000110.1:7227-9267 GCA_002451435.1 Bifidobacterium sp. UBA6881
GCTTGGTTCCGAGAACGTGCCTAGTTCCAAAAAAACGGATGAGACGGCCGGGGCGGATAAGACGGACATCGCATCGGCATCCGCGTCGCGCGTCATCGTCCGGCTGCTCAAGGAAGTCGGACCATTGCGCAAATACATGATCATCGCCTGCGTGTGCGGCACGATCGGCCATCTCGCGGCGACGTTCCTGCCGGTATTCGGCATCGCGGCCGCGTTCGCCGTGATCGGCGTGCCGGTCTGGAACCTCGACGTCGCCGAAGCGCTCGCCGGCATGATCGTCTGCGCGCTGATCCGCGGCGGCATGCGCTATGCCGAACAGTACATGAACCACAACGTGGCGTTCCGCCTGCTCGCCCTGCTCCGTGCCAAGGCCTTCGCCGCGCTTCGACGCCTCGCGCCCGCCAAGCTCGCCGGAAAAGGCAAGGGCGACCTGATCGCATTGGTCACCACCGATGTGGAACTGCTGGAGATCTTCTTCGCCCACACCATCAGCCCGGTAATCATCGCCATCGTGACCACCGTCATCTACGCCATTGCGCTGTGCACGCTGAGTCCGGCGTTCGCGGCCGTGCTCATCGTGGCGCATTTGGCGGTCGGCGTCGCGTTGCCGAAGCTGTTCGCACTCGCGGTGCGTGGCCAAGGCGCCCGAATCCGCGGGGAATCCGCCGAGCTCAATGACGCCATGCTCGACGATATGCGCGGCATCGAGGAGATCATCCGATTCGGGCAGGGTGATTCCCGTCTTGCCGGCATCGTGACGCGTTCGCGCGCGTTGTGGCGCGAACGCTCCCGGCTGAGCGCCCGCAACGGTGATTTCACCGGTCTGGGCGCGGTGCTGGTCATGCTGTTCACCGCGCTCGCGGCCGGATTGACGTTCATGGTTTCGGCTTATGCGCCTTATTCGGCATTCACCGCCGCGGTTTCGGACATCGCGCATATGGCGGGCGCGCAGGCGGCCGGCGGTGTGGACGCCACCGGCATCGCCGGCGTGATGTCGTTCGCCGATTGGAGCGGCAAGTCCCTCGTCGCGGCGGCGGTCGCGGCGTTCACGCTCATCGCGAGTTCGTTCGGCCCGGTGCTGGCGCTGGGCGCGCTCCCCGCGAATCTGACGCAGACCTTCGCCGCCGCGCGTCGTCTGTTCTCGTTGATGGACGAATCGCCCGCGGTGGAGGAACGCGGCACCGAGCGTCCGCGGTACCAGGGGATGACGGCATGTGACGTGACCTTCGGATACGGTTCGGATGATGGTCCGAAACCGGTGCTCGACCATGTTTCACTCGATGTTTCACGGCATGGGGTCCTTGGTGTCCAAGGACCCTCCGGCCGCGGAAAATCAACGCTGCTCAAGCTGTTGATGCGGTATTGGGATCCGAGCTCCGGAACGGTCGTCCTTTCCGACGTGCCATTGCCGAACGTCGATGCCGCATGGCGCAGGCGCGTGCAGACGATGATGGGGCAGGAGTCGTACCTGTTCGACGGCACGATTCGCGAGAACCTCATGATGGCGTTGCCGGACCGCGATGCGAGCCATGCTGCGGATGCCATCGACCGAAAACTGCGCGATGCGCTCGCCCGTGCCTCCGCCTTGGAGTTGGTCGATTCGCTGCCGCAGGGGCTGGACACGCAGGTGGGTGAACTGGGTGGCAGGCTTTCCGAAGGGGAGCGGCAGCGCATCGGTCTGGCGCGCGTTTTCCTGCGGGATGCCGATCTGGTGTTGTTTGACGAGCCGACGAGCCGTCTTGACGCATATAACGAATCCGTGATTCTGCAGTCGATCAACGGACTCGCCGATCAGGGGCGCGCGATCGTTCTGGTCTCGCACCGCGATTCCACCATGCGCATCGCCGACCGAATCGTGCGCATGTGACGCATACGTGCCGCATCGGCGTCCATCTGATGCGGCATGGGCTTGTCGCCGATTGCGCAGGCATGGCATGTGATCCCTATTTTTCCAATCGCTTGCGTTCGCATGGATGAACGCATGGTCGATTCCTGTGGTTCGAATTTGGCTGTGTGTGCAATGCGCATCAAGCATGTTCG
>DKCF01000110.1:9290-11753 GCA_002451435.1 Bifidobacterium sp. UBA6881
GCATGTTCGAAGGTATGTGCCATTGCGCAAGTCAATCATGTGGACTGTGCCTTACCTGTTTTTACGCGAATAAACTAACTGCTCAATGCAGGTGTTATATTTTGAGCGAGTTTTTATCGAATATTATTGATTCTCAGCGTTTTTTGTGAGAGAAAGTTGTATATTGCTGATGGCAGCGTTAACAAATCGAACAATGGATGCCAATGAAGTTGTTTGAATTGCCATAAATTGCGCAATTATTAACGTGCTGTTGGCAGTAAGGAGAGAAGTGATGAGCGAAAAGACAAACATCACAGATGATGTTTCCGGTCGGCGACGTGGATCCGGCCGCTATATCGTAGGTCTTGCATTAAGCGCGGGCTTGGCCGGTCTGCTCTATGGATACGATACGGTGTCTATTTCTGGGGCTATCGACTTTCTGCAGGAGAAGTACTCACTGAGTCCTGCATTGCAAGGTTTGGTAATCAGTTCCATCATGATTGGCGGTGTGATTGGTGCGGGTGCGTCAGGATTCTTGTCGGACAAATACGGCCGCCGCAGGATTCTGATGTTTGGCGGAGCGTTCTTCTTCGTCGCCGCGCTGTGGAGCGCGTTCACGTTCTCTCCATTCACGTTGATTCTGGCCCGTATCATCGGAGGCGTCGGCATCGGTCTTGCCGCAGCGCTCGCCGTGACGTATATCACCGAATCCGCTCCGACGAACATTCGTGGCGCATTGACCAGCGCATATCAGTTGCTGACTATCTCCGGCATCTTCCTGACCAATGTCATCAACTATTTCATCGCGTCCTCCGGTTCGCATGATTGGGGCGTCGCCAATGGTTGGCGTTGGATGCTTGGTATCGGTGCCATCCCGGCTGCCATTTTCGTGGCTGCGTTGTGGTTTTCGCCTGAATCTCCACGTTTTCTTGTGCAGTCGGGCCGTGTTGAAGAGGGCTTCAAGGTTCTTGAGCGCATCAATGGATCGGAGAAGGCTCGTCATGATGTAGAGGAGATTCAGTCTCAAATCAAAGAGGAGCGTGAAGCCAATGCCTCGTTCTCCGATTTGTTCAAGCCTGGTCTGCGCAAGGCTTTGCTGATTGGCATCTTCTTGGCCATCTTCAACCAGGCGATTGGTATGAATGCCATTTCCTACTATGGTCCGGTTATGTTCAAAGACATGGGATTCGGCGGGAACACCGAATTCCTTGCCTCTTCGATGGTTGGCGGTATCGAGCTGGTCTTCACCGTCGTCGGCATGTACCTGATTGATACCGCAGGGCGTAAGAAGCTCATGGCTGTCGGTTCTGGCCTCATGGTGTTGTTCGCATTGGGCATCTCCTTTGCGTATGCCAACAACTATCAGCTGCTCATGCTCATCTTCGTGATGTGCTTCACCTCTGCGTTTGCGTTCTCCATGGGTCCGATTCCGTGGATTATGATTCCGGAGCTTTTCCCGACTTATCTGCGTGGCCGCGCAACCGGCATCTGCACGGTATTCCTGTGGGGAACCAACTGGGCCATCGGCCAGTTCACTCCGATTCTGATTAGTTCCATTGGCGGTATGGGAACATTCCTCGTGTTCGCGTGCACTAACCTGATTTGCTTCCTCGGCGTGATTTCATTCGTTCCTGAGACCAAAGACAAGACCTTGGAAGAGATTGCGGAATTGTGGAAGCCGAAGAGCGAACAGCTCACTGGTGCGCAGCTTGAAGTTACCCGTGCTGCTGCTGATTTGAAGCGTGCTGAGGCCGACATCAAGGCCGCGGAAGCCGAACTTGCGCGTGCGCATCGTGCCAAGGAACGTGCCATCGCCACCAAGGCGGCTGCCGAGGCGCTGGTATCTGCTCAGAAGAAGTAAGATTATGCCGTTACGGTTCCGCGGGTTCGCAATATCCCGTGGGACCATGGGCAAATGCGTTCCTCTTGCATATGTGATGAGGTGACGTGATCTGGCGTGGTTCGATCCTGAAGGTCGAACCACGTTTTTCGTATGGCACCATGCCGTCCGCAATGTGGGCATCGACGCTATGCGAAAGTCATTCATGTTTTCTATACCGTGTTATCCATGCTCCGGAAAATGGCGGAAATGTGAATCGCGCGCGCCGTGCAGGCCGGAGGAAACAGTTGCGGTGCCGATCAATCGGCATTTTATGGAGTCGCTGGTATTTGGGGAATCAAACGGTGTTTTTGCCGAATATGGTTGCATGGTGGTTCAAAATATTCACATCATCTGAATTGGTAGGGGAAAATCGTTAGTATCTGAATCAACGGAATATTTTTCGACGAAAGGCTGGCGATGGCCAACAACAGGAACGAACTGAACAAGAATCTGGCACAGATGCTCAAGGGTGGCGTCATCATGGACGTCACTACTCCGGAGCAGGCGAAGATCGCACAGGATGCGGGCGCGTGCGCGGTCATGGCGCTTGAGCGCATTCCGGCCGACATCCGCGCGGCCGGCGGCGTCTCCCGCATGAGCGA
>DKCF01000110.1:11846-12013 GCA_002451435.1 Bifidobacterium sp. UBA6881
CACATCGCCGAGGCCCGTATTCTGCAGGCCATCGACATCGACTACATCGACGAGTCCGAAGTGCTCAGCCCCGCCGACGACGTGTACCACATCGACAAGAACCAGTTCGACGTGCCGTTCGTGTGCGGTGCGAAGAACCTGGGCGAGGCGCTGCGCCGTATCGCCGA
>DKCF01000110.1:12119-12735 GCA_002451435.1 Bifidobacterium sp. UBA6881
ATGAACAAGCAGATCCGCGAGCTCGTCTCCCTGCGCGACGATGAGGTGTACGAGGCCGCCAAGCAGCTGGCCGTGCCGTACGACCTCGCCAAGTACGTGCACGACAACGGCCGTCTGCCGGTCGTCAACTTCGCTGCCGGCGGCGTGGCCACCCCGGCTGATGCCGCGTTGATGATGGAACTCGGTGCGGAAGGCGTGTTCGTCGGCTCCGGCATCTTCAAGTCGGGCGATCCGGCCAAGCGTGCCGCCGCCATTGTGCAGGCTACCGCCAACTGGCAGGACGCCGATCTGCTCGCGCGCCTGTCCGAGAACCTCGGCGAGGCCATGGTCGGCATCAACGAGGACGAGATCCAGACCATCATGGCGGCCCGCGGCGAGTGACGGTCCGCGGCAAGTGCCGCTCCGCGGTTTCCGGAACCGCATGTCCTTGGCACGCATAAGGCGTGGAATGCGGCGGCCCTCACCGGCCGCCGCCGCGCCGAAGCCTTGCCGAAATCAATCGGCGAAACCTCAGAAACGCAGGAACGATAATGGTTGTAGCAGTTGAATACATTTCGAAGGAAGAGTCGGCCGACGCGGAATCCGCCAAGCATGGCGTGACCGGCATCCTCGCGGT
>DKCF01000110.1:12817-19206 GCA_002451435.1 Bifidobacterium sp. UBA6881
TGCGCGCCGCGGAGGATTTCGACGAGTCGATCGACCGGGTGATTCTGCCGGGCGGCGAGAGCACCACGCAGGGCAAGCTTCTGCGCTCCACCGGTCTGTTCGAGCCCATCGCCAGGCACATCGCCGCGGGCAAGCCGGTGTTCGGCACCTGCGCCGGCATGATTCTGCTCGCGCGCAAGCTCGACAATGATTCCAACGTGTATTTTGGCGCGCTTGACGCCGTCGTGCGCCGCAATGCGTACGGCCGTCAGCTCGGCTCGTTCGCGGCGACCGCCGACTTCGGCTCCGCTTCGGACGGCAACGCCGTCGTGGTCGCGCCGGGCGAGCACGTTCCCGGATACAAGGGCGATGGCTCTGCCGTCACGGACGGTTCGAGCTCCGTCAACGCCTCCGTCGTGCTGAAGGACTTCCCGCTGGTGTTCATCCGCGGACCCTTCGTGGCCGAGGTCGGACCCGCCGCGACCGTCGAGACCGCAGTCGACGGCAATGTGGTCGGTCTTCGCCAAGGCAACATCCTGGCCACGGCCTTCCATCCCGAACTCACCGACGACACCCGAATCCACGAGCTGTTCCTCAGCCTGTGACGGTTCCTCGGTTCGAGGTTCGGCAGCGCCCTTGGGAAGTGTTCCCAAGGGCGTTTTGGCTATATGGGCAACTGTTTGGAAGCCCTGGCCTCCGGTGGTTGGCTTCCAAGGTGTTTTGGACTGGCGACGGTTCTGGCCTGTTGAAATGTGGGGACGAATGAGGAAAACGTATCCCCGCATATCCACTGGGTTATCCACGGCCATGGCCGGACGTATCCCATAGGTATGGCTCATTCGACGGTGGCAAGGCGAATTGCCGACGGAAGTACGTGTGGGCATAGCTGATGATCGCGCCGTGGGACCTGATTGCATCGTGGGGTCATTCGACTGTGGAGAAGCGAGTCGCCGGGACTGGGCGCGTTCCGTAGGTGGTTTTGCCGTTCCGTAGGCGGTTCGAGGTGGAGCTCTCCGAAAAAACGTTGCGAAAAAGCGCGTTTCGCAACGTCGGTACTTGATCCAACCACCTACGGAATCTTAAAACCGCCTACGGAATGTCGTGATATCGCTTTGGGCAGTGCGAGCATGGGATGAAAGTGGATGGTTTGCGCCGAGACGGGAGGGTATGGGGTCATCTCGGCCGTATGCCATCGAGGATGAATCGTCAGTTGTCGGGGAAGATGAATGTCGACTGTTGGGGAAGATGAATCGTCGACTGTTGGGGGAGAATGAAGTGTCAGTTGTCGGAAAAATGAATCGTCATGGGTAATGCCGAAATCAGTCGAGGCATGGGCGGCGTGAACTGATGCATGAACGGCGATTCCGTCGGGCTTGACAATTCGGTACAACTGTGTACCATAAGGAATTACCGATACGTGGATGTGTCGGAATGAAGCAAGGAGTTATCGGTAAACCAAGGGGAAGCAAGCAATCGTGGGTTGGCTCCGGCATGTTGATACACCGTTGCATCAATGTGATGGGGGATACCGGTAACCAGTGAAGGAGAAAAACATGCGTAATGCACGGAAGGCACTTGCGGCTGTGACCGCGGCGGCGACTTTGGTCGGACTCGCGGCGTGCGGCAGCGGTGAGAGCGGCTCGAACAAGGGAAGTTCCGGCGATGCGGACAAGGCGGAGCTCGTATTCTGGGGATGGGACACCGGCCACACCATGACCAACCTCATCAAGGACTTCGAAAAAGCCAATCCCGGAATCACGGTGAAATTCAACAACACCGGCACCGCCTCCGACACCCAGACCGCATTGAGCAACGCCGTGGCCGCGGGCAAGGGCGCGCCGGACGTCGTGATGCTTGAGGACCCCACGGTCACCCAGTTCGCGGTCACCGGAGATCTGATCGACCTCAGCCAGTTCGGTGCCGACAAGCTTGCGGACGACTTCTCGGCGGGCCCGTGGAACAAACTGCAATACAACAACAAGCCATACGCGCTGCCGATCGACTCCGGCCCGGAGATGTTCTTCTACAATGACGCCGTCTTCAAGAAGGCGGGTGTCGACGGCACCAAGATCAAGACCTGGGACGACTATTACGAGGCGGCCAAAAAGGTCAAGGCCATCGGATCGTATATGACCAACAATTCCGGTTCCTCCATGGAATACCAGCCGTTCACCGCGCAGGCATGGCAGGCCGGAGCGCAGCCGTGGAAGGTGGATGGCGAGAACCTCACCATCAGCATGACCAAAGACACCGGTATGAAGAAGTACATCGCCTTCCAGCAGAAGCTCATCGATGAGGACCTCATCGACACCAAGACCGCCAACTGGTCCGATGACTGGAACCGCGAGCTCAACGACGGCACCATCGCGTCCCTGGTCATCGGCGGCTGGATGCCGGTCAACCTGATGAACGGCGCCCCCGACCAGGCCGGCAACTGGCGAGTCGCCCAGCTGCCGCAGTGGAACGAAGGCGATGAGGTGTCCGCCGAGGACGGCGGATCCGCCTTGGCCATCGTCAGCCAGTCCAAGCAGCAGGCCGCGGCATACAAGTTCGTCGAATACCTCACCCACGGCAAGGGCGCGCAGACCATGGCCGAAACCGGCACGTTCCCGAGCCTGAAGAGCATCCTCAAGTCCAAGAGCTTCACCGACCCCACCACCGAAGCGAACAAGAAGGTCAATGATTACTTCGGTGGCCAGAACGTCAACGAGATCCTTTCCGAGGCCGCGCAGCGCAAGGTCTCCAAGTTCTCCTACCTGCCGTACAACCCGTTCGCCCAGTCCGATTTCGGAGACCAGATCGCCAAGGCGTACAACAAGAAGATCACCTTGGAACAGGCCTTCGAAAACTATGGCAAGTCGCTGGCGGAACACGGTACCCAGCAGGGCTACACCGTCACCAACAAGGGCTGAGCGCACAACACAGGTTCCCGTTGGACGCCCGCCATCCACAGGCGAGGCATCCAACGGGAACCGCATACCACAACGAGAGGAAACGCATCATGAACGCACGGCGTGAATTCAACTGGCCGAAACTGCTGACCGCGGATGGCCGCGGCATCGCCTTCGGCGGCGACTACAATCCCGACCAATGGCCGGAGGGCGTCTGGAACGACGACGTTCGTCTCATGAAACAGGCCGGCGTCAACACCGTGGCGCTCGCCATCTTCAGCTGGGACCGCATACAGCCGACCGAAGACCGTTGGGACTTCGGCTGGCTCGACCGCATCATCGACAAGCTCGGCAAGGCCGGCATCGCAACCGATCTGGCCTCCGCGACGGCCACGGCTCCGCTGTGGCTGTATGAAAAGCATCCCGAGGTGCTTCCGCGGGACAAATACGGCCATCCCGTCAACGCCGGTTCCCGGCAGTCCTGGAGCCCGACCAGCCCGGTGTTCAAGGAATACGCGCTCACGTTGTGCCGCAAACTCGCCGAACGGTACGGTTCCAACCCATACGTCACCGCATGGCATATGGGCAACGAATACGGATGGAACAACCGCGAGGACTATTCCGACAACGCGCTGGCGGCTTTCCGCAAATGGTGCGAACGCAAGTACGGGACCATCGCGGCGCTCAACCAGGCGTGGGGAACCACGTTCTGGGGCCAGGAGATGAACGGTTTCGACGAAGTGCTCATCCCGCGGTTCATGGGCGCCGACTCCATGGTGAATCCCGGTCAGAAACTCGATTTCGAACGGTTCGGCAACGACATGCTCCTCGACTTCTACAAGGCCGAGCGCGACGCGATCGCGGAGATCTGCCCGGACAAGCCGTTCACCACGAACTTCATGGTCTCCACCGACCAATGCTGCATGGACTACGCCGATTGGGCCGGGGAGGTGGATTTCGTCTCCAACGACCACTATTTCCACGAAGGCGAATCCCACCTTGACGAACTGGCGTGTTCCGACGCGTTGATGGATTCGCTCGCGTTGGGCAAGCCGTGGTACGTCATGGAACATTCCACGTCGGCGGTGCAGTGGAAGCCGCTCAATACCCGCAAGCGCAAGGGCGAGACTGTGCGCGACTCGCTTGCGCATGTGGCGATGGGCGCCGATGCGATCAATTTCTTCCAATGGCGCGCGTCCGCGTTTGGTGCCGAGGCGTTCCATTCCGCCATGGTGCCGCATGCCGGCGAGGACACGAAGCTGTTCCGACAGGTGTGCGAACTCGGCGCGGCCCTGCGCGCGCTGTCCGATGCCGGCGTGCAGGGCAGCGGGCTGCGGCGCTCCGACACGGCGATTCTGTTCAGCGCCGAATCGGAATGGGCCACCCGCTCCGAAACGCTGCCGAGCATGAAGCTCAACCATTGGCATGATGTGCGCGACTGGTACCGCGCCTTCCTCGGCGCGGGGGCGCGCGCCGACATCGTGCCGCTCAAATACGACTGGAGCTCGTACAAGACCGTCGTATTGCCGACCGTGCTGATGCTGAGTGCCGCTGACGCGCGGCGTCTGGCCGATTTCGCCGCTGCCGGCGGACGCGTGGTGGTCGGATACGCGACCGGATTGATCGACGAGAACTTCCACACCTGGCTCGGCGGTTACCCCGGCGCGGGCGATGGTCTGCTGCGTGAGATGCTGGGCGTCCGCGGCGAGGAATTCAACATTCTCGGCGCCGAGGCCGAAGGCGAACCGAGCGAGATCCGTCTTCGTTCGGTGGATGCCGGGAATATTTCCGCATCCCGGGCCTGCGGTCATGCCGATGATGATGGAACATTCTCCGGGGAATTTTCCGGAGAATTCCCCGGGGCGCTTGGCAAGACATCATGTGGAAAACCCGAAGCGGAATCCGCCGAAGGTCCGTCCGGCATCACCGGCGCGGTGACCCGCCTATGGCAGAACGATGTGGACGTCACCGGCGAACATGTTCAGGTGCTTGCCGCATACGCCGGCGAGGAAGCGGACGAATGGGAGCTTGACGGCACGGCCGCGGTCACCCGCAACCCGTATGGCTCCGGCGAGGCGTATTTCGTCGGCTGCGACCTGGATGTGGCCGATCTGACGAAGCTGGTCGGCGCGTATCTCGCATCCCCATCGCAGGACGATGCCGCCGTGCTGCACACCGTGCGCGTGTCCGCCGACGCCACCTTCGACTTCTACCTGCCCCGTGGCAAGAAGACGGTTGAGTTGCGGGGTATCGAAGGCGAGCCGGTCATCCTGTTCCAAGCGGAACGGGGGAGGGAATCCGGTTCGTACGTCGTGCATCGCAACGGCGTGCTCGTCACGAAGCGGTAGAGTCGGGAAGGTAAACGAGAAGTCACGACGGACGGGTACGGGAGAACATGGGCGAATCGAAACCGGAGAAAAAACGCGTCACGTTGCGTGATGTGGCCGCGGAGGCCGGGGTGTCGCTCAAAACCGCCTCGAACGTCATCAACAACGGCGGCCGCATGTCCGAAGCCACCCGCGAAAAGGTCCGCAGGACCATCGACCGTCTCGGATACCGCGTGAACGTGGCCGCGCGGAATCTCAACCGTGGCACGACGGGCTTCATCACGCTCGCCGTGCCGAGCCTGACCGCCCCGTATCTAGCGGAATTGGCGAATCATGTGATCGACGCCGCGCGGGGCCATGGCTACTCCGTATACGTCACCACATATGCCGAAGGGTCCGCGCAGGGCGCCCGTTCGCTGCTGCGCAATTTCAACACGACCGTATCGGACGGCATGATACTTTCCATCTCCGAGGTGGAGGATCTGGACCCCGAGGACCTGGCTGTCGACTACCCGCTCGTCTGCGTCGGAGCACGCTCCACGAACGGCAAGGCCGACCATGTGACGCCGGACGACATCCAAGCCGCGCGGTCCGCCTCCGAATACCTGCTCGCGCATGGGGCGACTCGTCTGGCGGTCGTCGGCTCAAGGACCGATCCGCGCGATATCGGCCAGGTCACCAGTGCTGCGGACGGCAACGCCCAATTGCGTTTGCGCGGCGTGCTTGAAGCCTGTGCCGAGTATGGGATAGAATTCGATTCGCGGTTGGCGCCGAATTCCGGCCAGGACTGGACGATTGGCTCTGGAGCCCGCATCATGCAGCGCATCATCGATTCCGCGGTGCCGTTCGATGGCGTGGTCGCGTTCAACGACCAGCTTGCGTTGGGATCGTTGTTCACGCTGGCCTCCAACGGCATCGCGGTTCCCGGCCAGGTGCAGGTGATCGGGTTCGACAACATCGAGGAGGCGGCTTATTTCCAGCCGCCGCTGACTACGATGGATTCCTGCCTCGATTGGGTCGCGCCCACCGTGGTCGACCGCCTTCTGGCGCGCATCGACGGGGGAGATATGAAGCCATCGCTCATCACCACGGAATCCCGCGTCATCGCCCGCGCCACCACGCGTATGTAGCGCAAACGTATGCAGCACAAGTTCCTTTCGACGGTCAGCGTCGCGTTTGCGGGACTGGTGAT
>DKCF01000110.1:19280-19423 GCA_002451435.1 Bifidobacterium sp. UBA6881
CTTCCGTGTGCGACAGCAAAGTCGCGGCAATTTCGATGACTGTCATGCCGCTACATGTCGTAGCGCGCTAATGAGTTTGGACGCCTACATGATGCATGATTGCCCCACTCCATCTGCTTGGCGGCTGGTGGCGTGTGTTCTTT
>DKCF01000110.1:19492-20442 GCA_002451435.1 Bifidobacterium sp. UBA6881
GGAGATTTGGCCTATGCGGCTGTGGTGGCATGTGTTCTTCGGACTCTCCGATGTGTTGCTTTGGCCTATATGGCTGCTAGGTTTTCGCACGATTTCAATTAATCGGCGGGATCCCGAATTGTGCGATGGCAAGCTTGAAATCTGACCGCCTCTGGTGGCATATTGGCATGTGGATATACCCCCTAAAGCGGCTTGAACGCAATCTGTCTTCGCAAGACTTGACGCAGAGGCATATATTTTCAAATCGTGCGAACTCTGACTGGCGGCGCCGAACCGAATCACCCCTTCGAAGTGGCGAACAACTGCTATGCCCGAATGGCTTATCCACAATACCTGTTATTCGGAAAACGTTGCATTTCTGCGATTTTCCATTGCGCGACACGCAGGCTTTGCCGAAAACCGTGATTCTCCGACCACAGGGATGGCAAAACGGTCGCATGCATGGACGAAAGGGCTACCGTCGAATGTATGGATAGGAATATCGAGAACCCATATGATGCCTCATATAAGCCGCTCCAACGACTCACGCTATCGGAGATAGGCCGAAAAACTCAGCTTGCGGTCACGCTCGCCGGATTACGCGATCCAGTAAGCCATGAAACCGCGCTGGCGATTTGGGGCGTCGAGCTTCCGGAACGTTGCTGGCGTCCACGGCTCGGAGAGTCCGCGATGGACTGGCGGTCTCCGCCGCGATATAGGGAATTCGATCCCGATCCCGAATATGTGGAGTATATGAGACGCGCCCAACTCGCCGATCATCCCGACTTCGGCCGTTCCTATGAAGATGCGGCGGATTCCGGTTCACCGGCAGGTACTTCTAGGAGGCGTGCGCGAAAGGACGCACAGGAAAGCACGCGAAGAGGAACTCAAGGAGCCGCGCGGCGGAACGCTCGGGACGTTCGGGGAAAAGCGCATCCCACGGAAAACGTTGCGTGGGAATCCAATTCTGC
>DKCF01000110.1:20517-23379 GCA_002451435.1 Bifidobacterium sp. UBA6881
CGCGCACCTTGCCTGCGAAGAAAGGCCCGGGGTGTTGCCGAGCATGTATGGAAAGGACTACGCGATGAGCATATCCATGAAATCGCCGGTATTCCGGTACTGATGCCGATTCCCGCATGGTCCTTGATGGGCGGCTCTCTCGAGATTTGGGAACTGGCGGAGGTTGCGGAGTCGTTGATTCGGCATGATTACGCGACGCGGGAATCCTTGCTGCGATTCGTCGACCTCGAAAACATCCCGTACCGAGGCAAGTGTCTCGATGCTTTGGAACTGGTGCAGCCGGGAAGCGACTCCCCGAAGGAGACGGAATTGCGTCTCGCGCTTGTTCGCTATGGATTGCCGATCATGCGCCCCAACTGCGTCATCCCGGATGTCCGCTTTGCGAATGGCACGGCGGTGACGCTCGATTTGGTCGACCATGCCCATCGGTTCGGGTTGGATTATCAAGGCGATCATCACCGCACCGATAAAAGCCAGTGGCGTCGCGACCAGACCAAACTATCGCGTTTGACCGCCGCCGGATGGACTGTTCTTCCGGTCACGCAATTGGATTTGTCGGACGAGTTGCATCGCGCGGCGCTCGCCATGAATGTCGCATATTCGCTGTCGCGCATTGACGGCAATCCGGTCGCCGTGACCACTCCATTGTCTTGGCATGAAGTCGTGCTTGTGCATCGTCGCGCTCGCAAATCGGGCCTGTTGGAGTGATTTTCAGGAGCTTGAATTGCGAAAAACTTCGCACAATTTTGATTATGATGCTGGTTTCTGGAATTGTGCGAAGCGACAGCGGGATTTGACTCGATATTCCCTTGAAATAGTGCTGTCGTATGCCCCCTACGCGGATTTTTGACGAATTCATTTCGCACGATTTGGATTTGGTCTGCGGAATTTCCGATTATGCGAATGGGCTATGCGAATGGATAAGGGGTTGCGAACGGCGCGGATATGTGAGCGTCGGCATATAACATAGAGGGACAGCAGTAGTGGTTAATGCTTACAAAAGGACGTGTTTCATGGCAACTTTCCATACTCCGATGATTACGCTGAGCGACGGTCATTTGATTCCGCAGATCGGCCTTGGCGTGCTGCGTATCGATGACGAAGGCGTCACTCCCGTTGTGGAAAGCGCCTTGGCTGCCGGATACCGGCATATCGACGGCGCCGCCGGATACAACAACGAGGCCGGCGTCGGCCGCGCGCTCAAGGCCGCGGGCTTCACCGAGGGGGAGAACCGCAAGAACCTGTGGGTCACCACGAAGCTGCGCGATTCCGAGCAGGGGTACGATTCTGCCCGCAAGGCGTTCGACCGTCAGCTCAAACTGCTGCAGCTCGATTACGTGGACATGTACATGCTGCATTGGCCGACGCCGTTCGACTGGCGTTCCGGGGAGACCTGGAAGGCGTTCCAGGAGTTCCGCGAGGAAGGCCGCGTGAAGACGCTTGGCGTGTGCAACTTCCTTCCCGAGCATCTCGAGCGCCTGCACAAGGAGACCGGCGAGTACCCGGCCGTCGACCAGATCGAGCTGCATCCGACCTGGCAGCAGCGTGAGGTCGTGGCGTATTGCAAGGCGCATGGCATCGCGGTCGAGGCGTATTCCCCGATGGCCCGCGGCGCCGATCTGAACGCCGGAGATGGCACCATCGAACGCATCGCGAAGGCCCATGGCGTCACTCCCGCGCAGGTCATTCTGCGCTGGCACATCGAGAACGGCACGATCATCATCCCCAAGTCGGTGCACGCGGATCGGCAGAAGCAGAACCTCGACCTGTTCGGCTTCGTGCTCGACCCCGAGGAGCACGCGGCGATCGACGCGCTTGACGGCCCGACCCGCGCCGGCCATGATCCGATGACGTTCACTTACGCATGATCTGCGTATGATTCGCCTATGCGCGCACATGGATTCCGCGATTTCGCGTGATTGCGGAATCCAGGCGATCGCATAGCCCAAAAGTTGTGAAGGAACCGCCATGGTCCGTAGCCGACGCACACGTTTCCCGCATTCTCGACGCACGCATTTCCGCAAAAAACGCTTTTACGCGGACGGCCCGTTCGAACGCATCCTGTGCCTGCTGGTCATGGCCGCGGTCATCGGTATCACCATTGGCATTGTCCTGCCGAAGACGAGCCCGACCATAGGCGAGATAACCGGGGAATACACGGCCGCCGGCAGCGCCGCGGAGACTCTGGAACGGCTTGCGGTCAACGACCGCCCCAACAAATCCGGCTATGACCGCGACGCATTTGGCTACCGCGCCACCGACACGGACGGCAACGGATGCGACGTGCGCGAGGACGTGCTTGCCCGCGACCTGACGGAAGTGCGCTACGAGGCCGGCAGCGCGTGCCAAGTGGAGTCCGGCGTGCTGCAGGACCCGTACACCGGCAAGACAATCCGATTCCAGCGCGGCCGCGACACGTCAAGCGCGGTGCAGATCGACCATGTCGTCGCGCTGGAGAACGCATGGCAGTCCGGCGCGAACGCATGGGACCAGGCCAAACGGTTCGAATATGGCAACGACATGTTCAACCTGCTCGCCGTCGATGGTCCCGCGAACCAGGAGAAGGGCTCCGCATCGGCGGCCTACTGGCTGCCCACGAACGGTGATTTCCGTTGTGAGTACGTCGCACGCCAGATCGGCGTCAAAGACAAATACGGTCTGAGCGTCACCACACAGGAGAAACGCGCGATGCTGGCGGTGCTGCACGGCTGCCCCGCACAGGAGATTCCGCGGCAATAGCGGCCTCCATCCATGCGGTCGTTCCACATCGTTCATTCTGTGCTGGCTGTTCTGCGATGGCCGCCTCATATGGCAGTCCCGCGCCGTCCATCATTCTTCTGCCGGGTCCGCTCCGTGGATTGC
>DKCF01000110.1:23481-24989 GCA_002451435.1 Bifidobacterium sp. UBA6881
CGTTCATGGCCGTCATGCGACTATTGCCGCGCGGCCTCCACATTCTTTTTGACTATATTCCGGAAGAATTCAATACGAGGTATGGCGGAATTTACAAAGCGGCGCTATAACTTTGCCGGGGTGATTCTCATTGAGTCAAAACAAGACAACCGATAACGTCGCTGCGGCGGAGACGAAGGGCGCCGCAGCACAGCCACGGCAATCGCAACCACAGCAGGCGCAGACGCGGCAAACGCAGCGGCAACCGCGGGCGCAGCAGCAGCAACAGCCGCAGGCAAAGGGCCACCAGCACCACGGCCACGCGCTCGCTGGCATCCTCGGCCCGGCGTTCGTCGCCGCCGTGGCATATGTCGATCCGGGCAACGTGGCGGCGAACATCACTTCGGGCGCCACCTACGGATACCTGCTGGTGTGGGTGCTGGTGCTGGCGAACTGCATGAGCGTGCTCATCCAGTACCAGTCCGCCAAGCTGGGCATCGTGACGGGGCGTAGTCTTCCGGAGATTCTGGGCGAGCGTTTGGGGGACGCCGGCCGGTACATGTTCTTCATGCAGGCGGAGGTGATCGCCATCGCCACCGATCTGGCCGAGGTGATCGGCGGCGCGATCGCGCTGAAGCTGCTGTTCGGCCTGCCGCTGTTCGTCGGCGGCTGCGTCATCGGCGCGGTGTCCACGGTGCTGCTGATCTTCCAGAAGGGGCCGACCCACCGTCTGTTCGAGAAGATGATCATCGCGTTGCTGCTGGTGATCACGTTCGGCTTCATCGCGGGCCTGTTCATCGATCCGCCGAATCCGGTGCAGGTTGCTTCCGGTCTGATTCCGCGTTTCAAGGGCACGGCGACGGTGTTGATGGCCGCGTCGATGCTGGGCGCGACGGTGATGCCGCACGCCATCTACCTGCATTCCACGCTGGTCAACGACCATTACGCCGCCGGGCAGAAGAAGCCTGACATCAAAACGTTGCTGCATGGCAGCAAAATCGATGTGGCGTGGGCGTTGCTGCTGGCCGGCACGGTGAATCTGGCGTTGCTGATCCTCGCCGCGAATTCGCTGTACGGCGTGACCGGCACCGATTCGATCGAGGGCGCGCAGCATGCCATCGCGGCCGCACTTGGTCCGGTGATCGGCACGATCTTCTCCATCGGACTGCTGGCGTCCAGTCTGAGCTCCACGTCGGTCGGCACATATGCCGGTTCGGAGATCATGCATGGTCTGTTGCATATCAAGGCTCCGATGTGGGCGTGCCGCATCGTCACGCTGGTTCCGGCGCTGGTGGTGCTGTGGTTCGCGAAGAACCCGACCGAGGCGTTGATCATCGGACAGGTGATTCTGTCGATCGGCATTCCGTTCGCGATCATTCCGTTGATGCGCTACACGCATGACCGCGAACTGATGGGCGAATACGTCGACGGTACGGCCAAGCATGTGATCAACATCGCGGTCACGGCATTGATCGTCGCGTTGAACGTCGTGCTGATCTTCCTCACTTTGACGGGGCAGGACTGACACT
>DKCF01000110.1:25113-26098 GCA_002451435.1 Bifidobacterium sp. UBA6881
CCCGATTCGCATGTCATGCGTGCATTCCGCTATCATGCTGCACTTCTATCATGCATGCACTTCGCATATCAGCACGTGACTGTGCGCGCCACTACACGCACACCGTTGCCCTGGACTTTGCGCGTTTCCATAGCCACATGCTTCGCGTTTTGCCGAGATGAGGGTTGGGCGCATGCCGAATAAGCCGACCGCGTATCCGCGGAACGCGTCCGGCATAAAGGCCACCCGTGGGAATAGAATTCTGTAGTTTGTTCTTGAGAGGGTGATCGATGTCAGCGAAGCGGAATATGGCCAAGGCTCTTACCCGGGAGGAATCGTACCAGAACGACCGGTTGACGCGCACGGCGTTCGTTTCCATTGCGATTCTTACGTTCATCACGTTCGTCGGCAATTTCACGCAGCTGCAGTTGAGCGCCGCGTTGCCGACGATCGTGAGTGATTTCGGCATCTCCGTGACGACGGGCCAGTGGCTTACGTCGATTTTCCAGCTGGTGATGGGCGTGATGGTTCCGTTGACCGCGTTTCTCACCCGCCGTTTCTCCACGCGCGAGATCGTGCTCGTCTCGATGACGGTGTTCACCATCGGTTCGGTGTTCGCCTGGCTGGGGCCGAGCTTCATTCTGGTGCTGATCGGCCGAATGTTGGAGGCGATCGGCACGGGCGTGATGTGGCCGGTGCTGCAGATTACCGTCTTCTCCATTTATCCGTTGTCCCGCCGCGGTTTCGCGATGGGCACGGTTGGCATGGCGATGAGCGTCGCGCCGGCGATCGGCCCGACCCTCGGCGGTCTGCAGACCGATTTGAACGGCTGGCGTTCGATTTTCCTCACGTTGTCGGTCATCGGTGTGCTTTCCCTGTTGCTCGCGTTCTTCGGCCTGCATAATTTCGGCGAGCGTGACGAGACCGCGAAGGCCGATTTCTTCTCCGTCGGATTGTCGATTTTCGGTTTCGGCGGTCTGATGTTCGGTTTTACGAACATCGAATC